>CAZZKL010000134.1:0-8059 GCA_964655135.1 uncultured Roseovarius sp.
CCAGCCCGTTGAATTCCTCTTTGCCGGGGATCACGCGGGCCATATTAAGCTGCCCGCCGATTTGGTCCGCGCGCTCATAGAGCGTGACATGATGCCCGCGATTGGCGGCTGTCATGGCGGTGGCAAGCCCCGCCGGGCCTGCGCCGATGATGGCGATGGATTTGGGGGTGTCCGTTGGGGTGAGGAGCAACTCGGTCTCATAACAGGCTTGCGGGTTGACCAGACAGGTGGTCATTTTGCCGCTAAAAGTGTGGTCAAGGCAGGCCTGATTGCAGGCAATGCAGGGCGCGATGGTGGCGGCTTTGTTTGCGGCTGCTTTGGTGATGAAATTCGGATCGGCCAGAAACGGGCGGGCCATGCTGACCATGTCCGCCGCCCCTGAGGCGAGGATGTCTTCGGCGACGTCCGGCGTGTTGATGCGGTTGGAGGTGATCACCGGGATTGAGACCTTGCCCATCAGTTTTTGCGTGACCCATGCAAAGCCCGCGCGCGGGACGGATGTGGCAATCGTCGGTATGCGCGCCTCGTGCCAGCCGATGCCGGTGTTGATGATATTGGCCCCGGCGCGTTCAACCGCTTGCGCCAGTTGGATGACCTCGTCGAAGGTGGCCCCATCGGGCACCAGATCAATCATGCTCAGGCGGTAGATCAGGATAAAATCATCGCCCACGGCGGCGCGGGCGCGGGTGATGATCTCAAGCGGCAGGCGCATACGGTTTTCGTAAGAGCCACCCCAGCGGTCACTGCGTTTATTGGTGTGACGGCTGAGGAATTGATTGATGAAATAGCCCTCGGAGCCCATGATCTCAATGCCGTCATAGCCCGCCTCCTGTGCCCGGGTGGCGGCGGTGACGATGTCATGGATTTGTTTTTCTATGCCGCCCTCGTCCAGCTCTTTTGGCGGGAAGGGAGAGATCGGCGATTTAATGGGTGAGGCCGAGACGCAATTGGGCGAATAGGCATAGCGGCCAGCGTGCAGGATTTGCATGGCGATGCGGCCTCCGGCGGCGTGCACGCGGGTGGTGACGGTCCGGTGGTTGGCGATGTCTTCGTCTGTAAAAAGCCCCGCCGCGCCGGGAAAAACGCCGCCCTCAGAGTTTGGGGCCATGCCGCCGGTGACAATCAGGCCAACACCGCCGCGCGCGCGGGTGGCGTAAAACTCGGCAACGCGGTTCCAGTCTTTGGTCTCTTCAAGGCCGGTATGCATCGAACCCATCAGCACCCGGTTGGGCAGGGTGATATGGCCCAGATCGAGCGGCTTAAGGAGGTGGGGGTAGGCTGTCATGATGTGCTCCGGGTTTTGGTGTGGGCAAGATGCCGGGAGGGGGGGATTTTGTCACGTTCGACGTTGCGTTAGGGGGGCTGCTTGTCAACCCTTATGGGGCTGCCTCGCGGTGGGTGTGGCTGCGTGTGGCTGCCAAAAATACCACAATTATTGCGATTTAGGTGGTTTTTGATGGACCTGAGGCCGGGGGGCGGGTAAATTCAATGGGAACGGGGCGTGTATGATCCCGAGATTGAGGCAGAATTGATGTTTCCCGAGCGGTTTTCGAACCTTCCGGCCTATGCGTTTCCGCGTCTGCGGAGCCTGCTTGGTGCGTATGCGCCCGGCGGTGAGGCGATGCGCATGACCATTGGCGAGCCGGGGCATGATTTTCCGCCGTGGATCATGGATATTATCGCTAAGCACGCGGATGGGTTTGGCACTTATCCGGTCAATGAGGGCATGCCGGGGCTGCGCCAGGCGATCTGTGATTGGGTGGAGCGGCGCTACAGTGTGGCGTTGGACCCCGAGCGCAATGTGATGGCATTGAATGGCACCCGCGAGGGGCTTTATAATGCGATGATGGCGGTTTGCCCGGAAGCTAAGAATGGCCAGCCCGTGGTGCTGATCCCGAACCCGTTTTATCAGGTTTATATGGTGGCGGCGCTGTCGGTGGCGGCCGAGCCGGTGTTTATGAATGCCACGCGAGAGACCGGTTATCTACCTGATTTCAAAGACTTATCTGAGGATGTGCTGAACCGCACGGCGGTGGTTTATCTGTGCTCGCCGTCCAATCCGCAAGGGGCGGTGGCAAGCCGGGACTATTGGGTTGAGCTGATTTCTTTGGCGGAGAAATATGATTTTAAGATCTTTGCCGATGAATGTTATTCTGAGCTTTACCGCGAGGTGCCGCCAACCGGTGTGCTGGAGGTGGCGCGCGATTTGGGGGCGGACCCGGAGCGGGTGCTGAGCTTTCATTCGCTGTCAAAACGCTCAAACCTGCCGGGGTTGCGCTCGGGCTTTGTGGTGGGCGGGCCGGAGAGCATCCGGCGGATTAAGGAATTGCGCAATTATGCCGGATCGCCCCTGCCAATGCCGTTGCAATATGCCGCTGAA
The DNA here is from genome assembly GCA_964655135.1 of uncultured Roseovarius sp. Lineage (GTDB taxonomy): Bacteria > Pseudomonadota > Alphaproteobacteria > Rhodobacterales > Rhodobacteraceae > Roseovarius. The sequence goes on from CAZZKL010000134.1 coordinate 2,381, forward strand.
GCGGTGTGGCGCGATGAGGCGCATGTGGTGGAAAACCGGGCATTATATGCGCAGAAATACGCAAAAGCCGATGAGATTATGGGCAATCTGGCAGGGTATAGCAGCCCTGAGGCTGGGTTTTTCCTGTGGTTGCCAGTGGACGACGGTGAGGCGGCGGCGATTAAATTATGGCAGAAAACCGGCGTGATGGTGCTGCCGGGGGCGTATCTGAGCCGCGAGGCGGGGGGCGTGAACCCCGGCAAGGGATATATCCGGGTGGCGATGGTCGCCCCGTTGGACGAGATGGTTGAGGGGCTGATGAAGCTCAAGAGCTGTCTTTTCGCATGAAATTTGAAGTGAGGGTGAGGTAAAAATGGCATATCAGACACGGGCGCGAGACCCGCTTTTGGATAGCAAGGTGGCACAGGTGATTGAAAAGCGCGGCATGGAATTGCTGGGGCTTGGGTTGCTGGCGCTGGGGGTGATGGCGGCCATGATGATTGCGTCCTACAGCCCCGATGATCCAAGCTGGATGTCGGCCACGGATGCGCCGGTCAAGAACTGGCTGGGCACATTGGGCGCGTCGGTGGCGGCGCCATTGTTCATGATCATCGGCTGGGGTGCCTGGGGGCTGGCGATTGTGCCGGGGGTCTGGGGCCTGCGGTTTATCCTGCACCGGGGGCAGGAGCGCGCCATTGGGCGGCTGATTTTCGCGCCGATCTGGATTGCGGTTCTGGCGCTTTATGCCTCGGCTTTGATGCCGGGGGCGGCGTGGAATGCGGCCCATAGTTTTGGTCTGGGTGGGCTTTTTGGCGATATGGCGCTGGGCACGTTGTTGGGGGTTTTGCCGATGAGTGCCACCCTTGGGGTTAAGCTGATCTCGGTAATCCTGGGGCTGCTTATGCTGCTGTTTGGCGCGTTTGTGCTGGGCTTTAATAAGGTCGAGTTGGCGCGGGTGATGCGGTTCCTGCTGGTGGGCGTGATCATGACCTATGCCGGGGTGATGGCGATTTTGGGCAAAGGCACGGCGGGCGCTGTGAAGGGCGCCGTCAAAGGCGCGGGCACGCTCACGGCGCGCCATGTCGAGCGCCGCGAGCGGCTGGCGCGCGAGGCGGATGCGCCACGGGCGCGCCGGGCGATGGCCGAGCCGCTGGTGTCGCGGACGGTAGAGCCGGTGATTGAAGTGATTGAGGAGGTGCCGGAAAAGCCGGTGAAAACCGGTGGGTTGCTGGCGCGTATGCCGTCGTTGATCCGGCGGCAAGAGCCGGAGCCTGAGCCTGAACTGGTTGAGCTGGAAGCGCCGGACAGGGGGGAATTTCCCCCCGGCCCGGAACGGATTTCGGCGCGCATCAGTGCAGCGATCAAATCGCGCGGCAGGCAAAGCCCGGTGGCCGAGGATAAATCCCTGACCAAGGGCCGGGGCCGGGGACCTGATCCTTTGGTGTTTAACTCTACGCGCGCTATTGAACTGCCGCCCGAGCCGCCATTGACGGCGGGTGAGCCGCAAGATGAGGTGCTGGAACAAGTCGTCGAGCCGGAATTTGCGGTTGAGCCTGCGGCCTCTGTGGCCCCGCATATCCCACATCATATTCCTGTGGCCGAGCCGCGCAGCGTGGTGCAGCATACGCCGCGCAAGCCGGTGCAGCCGTCACAAAAGGCGCTGGCCGAGGCGCAACCCGGATTGCAGTTTGAGGATAAAAAGAAGGTTGAATATGAGCTGCCGCCCCTAAGCCTGCTGGCCAATCCGGTGGCGATTGAGCGGCACCATCTGAGCGATGAGGCGCTTGAGCAAAACGCCCGGATGCTTGAGGCGGTGTTGGATGATTACGGCGTCAAGGGCGATATTGTCAGTGTGCGCCCCGGCCCGGTTGTGACCATGTATGAGCTGGAGCCTGCGCCGGGCCTCAAGGCAAGCCGGGTCATCGGCCTGTCGGATGATATTGCCCGCTCGATGTCGGCGCTGAGTGCGCGGGTGTCGACGGTGCCGGGGCGCTCAGTCATTGGGATTGAGCTGCCCAATGAGCACCGCGAGAAGGTGATGCTGCGCGAGATCCTCGCGAACCGGGGGTTTGGCGATGGCAATCAGCAACTGCCGATTGCGCTGGGCAAGGATATTGGCGGCGACGCGATGATTGTGAACCTTGCCAAGATGCCGCATTTGCTGATTGCCGGGACCACCGGATCGGGCAAATCGGTGGCGATTAATACGATGATCCTGAGCCTATTGTATAAGCTTACGCCGGATGAATGCCGGATGATCATGATTGACCCCAAGATGCTGGAACTAAGCGTTTACGACGGTATTCCGCATCTTCTCAGCCCGGTTGTGACCGATCCCAAGAAGGCGGTTGTGGCCCTTAAGTGGGTCGTGGGTGAGATGGAAGAGCGCTATCGCAAGATGTCAAAAATGGGGGTGCGCAACATTGACGGCTATAATGGCCGGGTGGATGACACCCTGTCCAAGAATGAGATGTTCAGCCGCACGGTGCAGACCGGATTTGACGATGCCACCGGCGAGCCGGTGTTTGAAACCGAGGAATTTGCCCCGGAACGGATGCCCTATATCGTGGTGATCGTCGATGAGATGGCCGATCTGATGATGGTGGCAGGCAAAGAGATTGAGGCCTGCATTCAGCGTCTGGCACAGATGGCGCGGGCCTCTGGCATTCACCTGATCATGGCCACGCAGCGCCCGTCGGTGGATGTCATCACCGGCACGATCAAGGCCAACTTCCCCACCAGAATCAGCTTTCAGGTGACCTCAAAAATCGACAGCCGGACGATCTTGGGCGAGATGGGTGCCGAGCAACTGCTGGGCATGGGCGACATGCTGTATATGGCGGGGGGCGGTAAGATTACCCGCTGCCACGGGCCTTTTGTGAGCGATGAAGAGGTTGAAGAGGTGGTCAATAACCTCAAGGCCTATGGCCCGCCGGATTATGTCAGCCATGTGGTGGCCGGCCCGCCCGAAGACAAAGCGAGCAGTATTGACGCGGTGCTGGGCCTTGGCGGCAACACCGATGGCGAGGACGCGCTTTATGATAGTGCGGTGCAGATTGTGCTGACCGACCGCAAATGCAGCACCTCCTATATTCAGCGCAAACTGGCAATCGGCTATAACAAAGCCGCGCGGCTGGTCGAGCAGATGGAGGATGAGCGCATTGTCAGCGCCGCCAACCATGTGGGCAAACGCGAGATATTGGTGCCCGAGCAGTAGGTGGCAATCTATATGGGGCATACCCGGCACCCATAAGAATGTTGCGCGATTGCTGGATTACGTTACCTGATCTTACGTCAACCTAAAAGTGACGTGACGTATCATTACGTCACCCGCATATTATCTTGTAACGACTCCCCAGTGACCTCAGGTTTGACCTGATTGACAACCGGTGCGGGTATGCGATGAGCGATGCAACAATGACAATCCGTGAGATGTGCGATGCCTTCTCAGTGACGCCGCGCACCTTGCGGTTTTACGAGGCGAAAGAGCTGTTGTTCCCGCTCAGGCAGGGGCAAAAAAGGCTGTTCACCAAACGCGATCGCGCCCGGCTCAAGCTTATCCTGCGCGGCAAGCGGTTTGGCTTCAAGCTTGAGGAAATCCGCCAGTTGCTTGATCTCTATGACAAGGGCGATCAGCAATATACCCAACTTACCCGCGCCCATGAGATTGCCAATGAGCGCCTGAAAGAAATGCAGCGCGAACGCGATGAGCTGACCGAAGCCATCGCCGATCTGCGCGAACAGATGAAATGGAGCAGCAAGATACTTGCCTCGCTCAAGAAGAACCAAAAAACCACGAAATAATGTTATGTAACATACGCTTATGACACGAGGACGATACCATGCCCAGCTACACACCGCCCGTTAAAGACCTGCAATTCGTGCTGCATGATGTGCTGAATGTCTCACACGCCGACACGCCGGGTTATGCCGATCTTGAGGCCGATTTTACCGCTGCGGTTCTGGATGAGGCCGGCAAGCTGACCTCACAGGTTTTGGCCCCACTGAACCCGGTGGGCGACACCCAGGGCTGCGTTCTGGAAAACGGCGTGGTGCGCACACCCAAAGGCTTCAAGGCGGCGTTTGAGCAAGTTAAAGAAGGCGGCTGGGCCGCGCTTGATCTGCCCGAAGAGTTTGGTGGGCAGAATATGCCCTACGTTCTGGGCACCGCCGTGAGCGAGATGTTCTCAAGCTCGAACATGGCCTTCACCATGTATCAGGGCCTGACCCATGGCGCGGCCTCGGCGATTCTGGCCCATGGTACCGAAGCGCAGAAAGCCACCTATGTGCCCAAAATGGCCGCCTGCGAATGGACCGGCACGATGAACCTGACCGAGCCGCAGTGCGGCACCGATCTGGGCCTGATGCGCAGCAAGGCCGAGCCGCAAGGGGATGGCAGCTATAAACTCACCGGTACCAAGATATTCATCTCAGCCGGTGAGCATGACATGGCCGAGAATATCATCCATCTGGTGCTGGCCAAAATCCCCGGCGGGCCGGAAGGCATTAAGGGGGTGAGCCTGTTCATTGTGCCCAAGTTTATGGTCAATGACGATGGCAGCCTTGGGGCGCGCAATGGCGTGGCTTGCGGCAATCTGGAAGAGAAAATGGGCATCCACGGCAATTCCACCTGTGTGATGAATTATGACGACGCCACCGGCTATCTTCTGGGCGAGGAACATAAAGGCATGCGGGCGATGTTCACGATGATGAACGAGGCCCGTATTGGCGTGGGGATGCAAGGGCTGTCGCAGGCTGAAGTCGCCTATCAAAACGCGGTTGACTATGCCCGTGAACGGCTTCAGGGCCGCGATGTGACCGGCGATCAAAACCCCGATGGCCCGGCGGACCCGCTGATTGTGCACCCGGATATACGGCGCTCTTTGATGGACCAAAAAAGCTTTGTCGAGGGCGCGCGGGCCTTTCTTTTATGGGGGGCGCAACTGATTGATCAGTCCCATCGCGGCGGTGACGAGGATGCCGAGGGGCTGATCAGCCTGATGACCCCGGTGATCAAGGGCTTCTTGACGGATCAGGGTTTTGATATGGCGGTGCTGGCGCAGCAGGTATATGGCGGCCATGGCTATATCGAGGAAACCGGCATGTCGCAATTTGTCCGGGATGCCCGGATTGCGATGATTTATGAGGGGGCCAACGGCGTGCAGGCGCTTGATCTGGTGGGGCGCAAACTGGCGCAGGATGGCGGCAAACATGTGATGGCGTTCTTTGATCTGGTGAAGGCATTCATCAAGGAAAATGACGATGATGAAGCCTTGAAGGCCGATTTTCTTGAGCCGTTGAAGCAGGCCTCGAAACACCTGCAGGCGGCGGGAATGTATTTCATGCAAAACGGCATGAAAAACCCCAACGCGGCGCTTGCCGGTTCCTATGATTTCATGCATCTTTTTGGCCATGTCTGCCTTGGCCTGATGTGGGCGCGTTCCGCCAAAGCGGCACGCGACGCATTGGACGCGGGCGCGTCAGATACGCAGTTTTATGAGACCAAACTAAAAACCGGGCGCTATTATATGGCGCGGCGCTTGCCCGCCACGGCCCTGCATCTGGCGCGGATCGAAAGCGGTGCCGATCCGGTGATGGGTTTGGCTGCGGAGGAATTCTAAAGCTGGGTGGGTTTCCCGGGCTGACGCCGTTTTCGCCTGAAACGCTCCACCGGAGCATTTCCGAGACGGCTCAAACCCC
>CAZZKL010000135.1:0-8037 GCA_964655135.1 uncultured Roseovarius sp.
TTGAATTTTTCCCGCCATTTACGCAGTTCTTTGCGCAGATCCCCGAGCGCCTGAGTTGAAGCCCGCCCCGCCTCGATGGCATTTTCCGCCCTCAGCGCGGTCTTTTCCCAAGCGGCATAATCGGGGCCGCTGACGGGCTGTTGCGCATGGGCCTGCCCCACCGGCAACAAAATCATCGCCGGGGTTAACAGCAGCGAAAAAGCCAGCAATAGCGTGCGCAGCAGGGAGATCATTCTTCAAAAACCCCCGGAATGGAACGCGGTGCCCGGTCCAGCCAATGCGGTGTCGGCAGGCCCTTTTCACGCAGAAATTCCGGGTTGAACAGTTTCGATTGATAGCGCGTGCCGTAATCCGCCAAAATCGTCACAATCGTGTGCCCCGGCCCCAGCTCTCGCGCCAGACGGATCGCGCCCGCTACATTGATCCCCGACGAGGCCCCAAGGCAAAGCCCCTCATGCTCCAGCAGGTCAAACACAATCGGCAGGGCTTCTTCATCAGCCACCTGACAGGCAAAATCGGGGGTAAACCCCTCAAGATTGGCGGTGATACGCGCCTGCCCGATGCCCTCGGCGATTGAGCTGCCTTCGCTTTCCAGCGTGCCGTTGGTGTAATAGGAATAAAGCTTGGCCCCCATCGGATCAACCAGCCCGATTTTCACGCCTTTGGGCTGCAACGCCTCCGCCACCCCCGCCAGCGTGCCGCCGGACCCGACAGCGCAGATAAAGCCATCCACCTTGCCATCGGTTTGCTGCCAAATCTCAGGCCCGGTGGCCTCAACATGTGCCTGCCGGTTGGCCACGTTGTCAAACTGGTTGGCCCAGATCACGCCATTTTGTTCGGTTTTACCAAGTTTAATCGCCAAACGCTCGGAATATCGTATAAAATTGTTCGGATTTGAATAAGGCGCTGCGGGCACCTGTACCAGATCAGCCCCCGCCAGTTCCAGCATGTCCTTTTTTTCCTGACTTTGGGTTTCGGGGATGACGATCACCGTCTTATAGCCCAGTGAAGCCCCCACAAGCGCCAGCCCGATACCAGTATTACCGGCGGTGCCTTCCACAATCGTGCCACCGGGCTGCAATTCACCGCGCGCCTCGGCATCGCGGATGATGGAAAGCGCCGCGCGGTCTTTGATCGATTGTCCGGGATTAAGAAATTCGCATTTTCCCAGGATTTCACAGCCGGTTTCCTCACTGGCCTTTTTCAGGCGGATCATCGGCGTATTGCCAACGGCATGGGCAAGGTCAGAGGCGATAGGCATGGCATTGGTCCTTACTGATATTTTTCATTCCAGATGTAGGCGCGCAAGGCCGGGAACTCAAGCACACATCCGCAGCCGTTTGCCACAGGCGGGCACCCGACTCAAAGCGCCCGCCTCAGGCCCGCGCAATATTGACCCCGGATAACGCCTGTGACAGAAAACAGAACCAATGGATTTGGCAGCCCGCATAAGCCGATGTTTTATCTTATTAAGGCTGCAAACCGGTCGATACTGCAGGGCCATCTCTTTTTTAATTTCACGTCGGTAAACGCGCATAATGTCTATGAAACTGAACAATCTGGACGATCGAACGTTCTTGCTTGGCGTGGGTGCGCAAAAAGCAGGGACAACCTGGCTTTATAATTATCTCAGGTCTCACCCTGAAATTTTCATGTCCCCGATTAAAGAAATGCATTTTTTTGGCAATCGCAATAGCGGCAAAAGCTGGCCCATACCTGCATTTCGCAGAAAATTGCATAAGCGGATGGAGCAGAACCCGTTTAAAAAATATACCGCCCTGCGTGAGCGCATCAATATGAAAGATGACATGTCAAAATACATTGATTTTTTCAAAACAAGGATCAGAAATGAACCGGTATTTGGTGAAATCAGCCCTATTTATAGCGAGCTTGATATTGATGAGCTGAACTTTATTAAATCCAGCTTTCCTTCAACAAAGTTGATATTTCTCCTGCGAAACCCTGCTGATCGCCTGTGGTCGCAGTTGCGTATTAGCGGAGATTATAATGCGGCTGATGATCCATCGAAATTACGCGATGTGATTTTACAAAAGCCGCCGTATTTATCCCGATCAAATTATTCAGCAACGGTTAAAAACCTGCAACAGGTCTTCTCCCCCGCGAATATTCACTATGAATTTTATGAAACACTTTTTTGCCCGGACGCAATAAAGCGGATTTGCTCGTTTTTAAATGTTGATTACTTCCCGGCCAAATTTGATGCCCGCTACAATGTGTCCATCAAGGCGCAACTTGGCTTGGAGCAACGCCAAATTCTTGTAAATTTGTTGCGGGATCAATACGCATTTGCCTTTCAAGAATTTGGTGACCGGGTGCCAGAATGCTGGAAGGCTGATGCTTGTTAATCGCCTGGGGTTTAACTTACCGGCTCCGCCAGATCAAACTCCAACACCCGCTGATGCTCTTGTCTCAGGCGATCTATTTCATCTTTGGAAATATCACCCGGAGTAACAATAAGATTAATGTGTTCATACGGGTCAACCCGATGATCATACAGCTCTTCTGACCCGTCCCAATAGAAAATGTAACGGTGGGTTTTGCTGCGATTGCTCAGGGCAATATAGGGGCTGTCTGTGGTAAAGTTTGCCCCCCAAATTGACACTGCATGTCCGCGCATTGGTGTTTTCGCCCCACATAAAACCGGGCTAAGGTCTTGTCCTGAAAACTGTTTTGGGCAGGTCAAACCCATTTGCGAAAACAGTGTTGGGGCGATGTCAATCAGCGATACAGGCTCATCGCTATGGCCGGTGTTGATGCCAGAACCGGCAAAAATCAACGGCACACGCAAGGCACGCTCCCAAAGGGAAAATTTGCGAAACGCAAGCTTTTCGCCAAATTGCCAGCCGTGATCCGACCAAAGCACTACGGTGGTATTTTCCCAAAGCCCGGTGGCATCCATATGATCCAGAACCTGGCCTAACAAATCATCCGCATAAGCAATCGAGGCAAGATATGCGTGCATGAAGCTTTTGTATTCATTGTGTTTATGCAAGCTGCGCCGCAGAAGTTTTGATTTGTCGGCAATCTCGCGGCCCGCGTCTGACAGCGATTTATGCGGGGCCATGTTATAGGCCCCAAACCGATTCATCCCCAGACCGGGCGGGTTGGCAATATCACTGGGAAAGAGATCAAAGTAGCGTTTCGGCACTATGAACGGAAGATGCGGACGATAAAGGCCTAGGGCCCAGAATTGCCCACTTGCCTTTGCCTTCATCTGCTCAATGATCCAGTTTGTATTGTAATCGTCAAACTGTTGTTGCGCGTCTTCAGTTGGCCCAAAATCGGTATTCCACCCGGTCCGCGACATTTGGGCGGTTTTGCTAATCGGATCATACTTTTCATGATGTCGTTGCTCAAAATCAGTCCAGTCTTCATAATCGAAATTATTGGCGGACACATGAAAAACCTTTCCCGCTCCTCGGGTCTCATACCCGGCATTGCGAAACCGGCCGACTAACGATTTTCGCATCCCAGGCTGATAAAACTGATGCCATTTATGATTATTGGCATAGATGCCTGTTTCCCAAGGGTTTTGGCCAAAAAGAACCGACGTTCTGGATGGAGAACAGGCCGGGACCGTAGCAAACGCCGCGTCAAATACCATGCCACGGGCCGCCAAGCGGTTGATATTGGGTGTTTTTGTGTCCGGGTGCCCGCCAAGCGGCTCAATCCAGTCGTTAAGATCCTCAATCGAGAGGAAAAGAACATTGTTACTGGGTTTTTGCATCTCCACCAGATGTACCTGCTCTTGTTATGTTATTTTCAGTTTTGGCTGAGAGGGGCTTTGAGACCTATCTTAGCAAGAGCTTCGCGATGTCGTAAGTCCGGTTCTGGTCGCATCCAGTGGGTATCTGCTGGCAGGCCCTATGACCACCGCCGCGATGTCCATTCAGTCCAAAACCCGACAATCATGCCGCCAATCACCAAAACGGATATTAGATTGAAATCCAACAATAAAATGCCATAGTCTAACGCGATTTTAAAGATAGCAATGATCGCTTCAAGTATCCCGTCATAGCGGCGCTCAAGCGCCAGTCTGAGCATCTCATTCAGGCTTTGGATAAATACCGCCCAGAACACCAGCGCCGAGGTGCCCGTAAGCCCTGCCCCAAGGGATTCGTAATAGCCCCGCCCAACCCGTGTGCCCAATACAACCCATCCGCAGACCAGCCCGAGGCATAGATTGACAATGTTGAAATATCCAAAATCTGTCCCGGGCGGCATCAGGGGTTTGACCTGATCCGAAGCCACCCAGCCAAGCGCCGCCAGACCAAACGCCGAAACCAGTTTTGCCGCCGTTGGCATATGTTGGGAGCCAGCCATGATAATCTCCGGGATTTATGATTAAATTAACGTCACTTAAATGATTACAGTGCCGGGGGCCTTTCGCACAAGGGGACAGGGCATATTTTCACAACCCGGCGATTTTGCCGCCTATAGAACATCCTCTAATGCCTCAAGCAGGTGATCGCGCTCAGCCTCAGAGGTGTAATGCACGAAACTCAACCGCAAAACGCCGTGATCGGGGTCAACCCCCATGGCCTCAAGCGGGCGTACTGCGTAAAAATCGCCGCCCCCCGCCATGATGCCGCGTTTGGCAAGCTTGGCCGCCGCTTCATCCGCTCGGCCGGGCAAGGCGACCGCCACCGTGGGGGCGCGCAAGGCGGCCTGATCCGGCCCCAAAAGGCGCACCGAATTGCGCGCGCTCAGCATGTCCAGCAAGGGTTGCAGTAATGCAATTTCATGATCGCGCATCAGATCATGCACCAGTGCCCCGCGCCTGCGGGCATCACCCTTGAGGCCGTGATGATCGGCCAGTGCCTCAATATAATCCGCCATGCCCGCAGAAGCGGCAATTTGCGCATGATCCGGGCCTGCGGGCGTGAAGCGTTTATAAAGGCAGTCGCCGTTGAAATAATGCCCCTGATTGGGCAGCAACTCCCCCAAGGCGCGGCGGATGACCATGATCCCCTGATGTGGCCCATAGGTTTTATAGGCGGAAAACAGATAAATATCCGGTCCCATCGCCCCCACATCAGCAAAGCCATGCGGCGCATAAGACACCCCATCGACACAAACAAACGCCCCCGCCGCATGAGCGCGGGCGGTAATTTCGGCCACCGGGTTGATCTCACCCACCACGTTTGAGCAATGCGGAAACACCACCAGCCGCACCCGCTCATCCAGCAGGTTTTCCAGCCCTTCCAGCGGCAAGTGCCCGGTTTGCGGGTCAATCTGCCACTCGCGTATTTCAATGCCCTCATCGGCCAGCCGCCGCCACGGCCCGGAGTTGGCCTCATGATCTTGGTTGGTCACGATGATGGCATCCCCGGGTTTCATCCACTGCCGAAAAGCCTGCGCCAGAACATAGGTGTTTTGCGTGGTCGAGGGGCCAAAGCTCAACTCATCACTGTCCACCCCCAAAAGTGCGGCCAGACGGGTGCGGGCCTCGTCCATTTCCTCACCCGCCAAGCGGCTGGCCTCATAGGGGCCGTAGGGCTGTACCTTGCGCTGATGATAATAGCGCTCAAGCCGGGTAATGACCTGCGCACAGGTATAAGACCCGCCCGCGTTTTCAAAAAACGCCTGACCCTGCAAGGACGGCTCGGAAAAGGCCGGGAACTGCGCTCTGACGGCATCAATATCCAGTGTGACAGCCATGGTTTATGCTCCTGAAACCAAAAATTCATGGGTCACAAGACAGGAACTCATAGTAAAACACAACCACCCCTGACGGCCACTATATCCAGAGGGTACGCATGATGTAACACTATATATTGTGGGTATTTTTTGGTGAATCGCAGGGAAAAGACCAAGGCTGCACTCTGGTATATCTTAAACTCAGGTCGCAACTGTCTCTAGGAGTGTCGCAATTTATCGTATAAAAAACCACCCGTTTATGAGATAATTGCCCATGGATTACGCGCAAAAGCAGACAAAAACATTTTAAAAGACAAAAAATAACCTGCTCGTTTTCCTTTTTGAAACTGAAAACAGGGAAAATGTTATGTCAATCAAAGCTCCGTTTACGGACCTTCAGATCAAGACGCAGGAGGGCGGCTTTTACCATAATAACAGCCTGCCCATCGCGTTGATCAGTAAAGGTATTATGGTCGCACTCGTGCTATGGGCGCTGGTTTTTCCAGCCAATGCCAACGGCACGCTGGGCAGCTTCAATGGGATGCTGCTGAAACAATTCAACACTTTCTACATCATCATCGTCGGCATCTTCGTGATCTTTCTGTTTGTGGTGGCGATCCTGCCGCAATCGGGCAAAAAGGTGATGGGCCCGCCCGGCGAGCCGCCGGAATTCTCAAACTTCTCGTGGTTCTCGATGATGTTTGGCGCCGGTCTCGGTGTGGGTCTGATGGTTTTTGCCACCGCCGAGCCTTTGGGCCTTTGGGGGTCAAACCCGGTTATCCTTCAGGGCGAGGTGGCCCCCAAAACCGCCGAGGCGCTGCAATCGGGTTTTCGCTATACCTTCCTGCATTACGGCTTTCACGCCTGGGCGGTTTATGTGATCACCGGGCTGAGCCTGGCCTATTACGCCTATACCCGCGATATGCCGCTGACCATCCGCTCAGCCCTGACGCCGCTCTTTGGCAAGCTGATGAACGGGTTTTTGGGCCATGTGGTTGATGTGCTGGGCGTGGTCGCCACCATTTTGGGCGTATCGGTGACCATCGGCTACGGCGTGTCACAGCTTATCGACGGGCTTTATGCCATATCCGGGATAGAATGGATCATGGATATGACCGGCGAGGCCCCGGTACCGGGCAAGGTTGGCCTGATTGCCGGGCTAATGATCATCATGGCCATGTCAATCCTGTCGGCGGTGTCTGGGGTTGGCAAAGGGGTGAAGTACCTGTCAAACCTCAATCTGGTGCTGTCGTTTATCTTGCTGCTGACCTTCGTGATCTTCGGCTCGTTCTTCTTTGCCATGACCACCTATGCCACAGCATTTGTGGATTATATCCTGCACTTCCTGCAACTCAGCTTTGGCGCATACGGGCCACAATCGGCGGATGCCTTCGCCGCCGCCCTGCCCGAGGCCGCGAAACCTCTGGCCGGTGATCTGATTGGCGGCGCCACCAACGCATGGGGCAGCTATGACGGGTTCAAATCCGGCCTTGAAGGCGCTGCGGCCAATCTTGATGAGGCCACATTAACAGCCGCCTATGCCGCAGGCACCGATCAGCGCCTGTTTAGCTGGCAATCGGGCTGGACCACCTTCTATTGGGCCTGGTGGATCGCGTTCTCGCCATTTGTTGGCCTGTTTTTGGCCCGTATTTCCAAGGGTCGCACCGTGCGTGAGTTCATCATTGGCTGTATCATCGCCCCGGCGCTGGTGTGTTTTGCCTGGATGACCATCCTTGGCGGCACAGCCGTGGATCTTGAGCTGAACGGAGATGCGGGTGGGGTCATTTCAGCCGCGTCCAACACTGCCAAGCTGTTTGTCACCCTTGGCCAGATGATTGATGGCAGCCTGCTGACTGGCATTTCCATCATGAGCGTGGTGCTGATCATGACCTTCCTTGTCACCTCAGCGGATAGCGGCATTCTGGTAATGAACACCATCATGTCAGGCGGCGCGCAGGAAACTGGCATCAAGCACCGGATCATCTGGGGTCTGATCCTGACGGCGGTGATTGGCACGCTGATCGTGGCGGCGGGCGAAAACAACCCGATGGATGCGCTGAAGAACGCGATGATCATCGGTGCCCTGCCCTTTACCATGGTGATGGGGCTGATGGTGGTGGCCCTGACCAAGGCGCTTTACAATGACGCCAGGCGCGAAAAAGCAGGCGAGGCCGCCGCCCAACCGGCTGAATGATCTGATCTCGCAGCTCTTAAACCCCTGAAAACGGCACCGCATAGGGTGCCGTTTTTTTTATCGGCCATACCGCCCGCCCCCTTTGCAAATCCAACCAAACGGCCTATATATACCCTGTCTCTTCGGAGACTATGAACATAAACGCGCTCGTAATAAGCGGATCGGACCCGGGGGCGGTACCC
>CAZZKL010000136.1:0-7921 GCA_964655135.1 uncultured Roseovarius sp.
TCATTGCCCTTGAATTTCTTGTTGATCAGATAGGCCAGCGCAAAGCCGATCAGCACCTGAAAAAAGATCGTCCAGAACAGGAAATGCGCGGTGGCCTGAAGCGAAAGCCATGTGTCGGTGTCGGTCAGGATACGCTCATAATTGCGCAGCCCGATATATTTGGCCTCGCGCAGGCGGTTGGCCTTGAAATTGGTAAAGCTCAGGTTGATTGTCCAGATCAGCGGAAAGATGTTGACCGCAAGCAGCAGCACAATCGACGGCCCGACAAACAACCACGCAATAGCGCGATCAGACAGGCCGCGCACACGTCTGGCAAAGCCCCGTGGCGTAGCTTTTGCAATGCGATCCATTGGATTGCCGGACATGGTTCATTCCCGAATTTGCTGGAGAGGCCCGAATTTGCCGTAAATATCTGTGTTTTACGGCAGGTAAATGCGCCCCGAGTCATCCCCGGGGCGCATAAACTGTTATTCAATCAGGCCTTCATCCTGAAACACTTCGGTCCAGTCGGCAACCAGACCATCAAGCGCCTCTTGCGCGGTGCCTTGACCGGCAATCACATAATTGTGGACGCGGCTTTGCATCGGCAGCAACAGCGACGCATATGAGGGCTCGGCCCAGAAATCTTTGACGATGGCCATCGAATCAAGGAACGCCTGATTATAGGGCTGTTTGCCAGCAAAATCAGGGGCTTCCACCACCGAGCGCATGGCCGAGGCCCCGCCCATCTCGGTCCATTGCGCCTGCACGTCAGGTTGCGCGAACCATTTGATATAGGCCAGCGCGCCTTCCATATTGTCGGTATTGGCAACCACCGAAATACCCTGGCCGCCCAGTTGGGCAAACTGCCCCGCCGGTCCCGGAGGATTGGCAAAATAACCGGTACGATCCCCGCCCACATTTGGATCGGCATTCACCCCGGGCCAGATAAAGGCAAAGTTCATTTGCAGCGCCACCTGACCGGATTTATAGGCGTCAATATCTTCACCCATATACCAGTTGGACGAACCCGGAGGCGTGCCGGTATCATACAGCTCTTTATAATATTCAAGACCGGCAACCGCTCCGGGCGAATTGACATAGCCTTGCAGATCATAGGGCTTGTTGGGATTTTGATATTCAAACCCATAGTTATAAAGCGCGTTGGTCACGCCCATGGTGATGCCTTCCGAGCCGCGCTCGGTATAAATCGCGGCACCGTAGACGGTTTTGCCGTCAATCTCACGGCCCTGGAAAAACTGCGCGATGTCTTTGAGCTGTTCCAGATTGGCCGGAACGCCCAGATCATAGCCGTATGTTTCCTTGAATTCGCCCTGAAGCTCGGGGCGCTCAAACCAATCCTTGCGATAGGTCCAGCCAACAACATCGGCATAGGCCGGCAGCGCCCAGTAATTTGGCGTGCCCTTGGGCCATTCCGCATAGCCGGTGACCGTGGCCGGGATGAAATCATCCATCGAGATGCCTTCTTGGGCAAAGAAATCATTCAGTTTGACGTAATTGCCGTTCTCCGCCGCGCCGCCAATCCACTGACTATCGCCAATCAGCAAATCACAAAGCGTGCCGCCCGAGTTCAGCTCATTCAGCATCCGGTCGGCGAAATTGGGCCACGGCACAAACTCAAACGACATGTCAGTGTTGGTTTGGGCCTCAAAAGTTTTGCTTAGCTCAACCAGCGCATTCGCCGGGTCCCATGCGGCCCAGCACAGCGTAAGTTTGCCCTCAGCCGAAGCACCACCCGCCGCCGCAACTGTCGCGGCTGTCAACGCGGTTGCCATCAATCGTTTTGTAGCTTTCATTTTATCCTCCCAGATTTTTATTACCGGCACGCGGGCCGTGGTCACAGAAATGGTCGCAGAAATAAGTCCCTAGGGTATCGTAGAGGAGGCACCCGGCCTTGGTCAATATTTTTTTGAGGTGCGCACCTCAAAAATAGTTATTGAATATTATCAGGGCGTTACCCCTATGGGATATGGTCCTTAAGGGGTCGGGTCGGGCATGTTCTCCCGCAGGATGATTTCTATTCTGATTCGCTCTTGCGAGGCGACGGTGCCAAGTTGGGTGATTTTCGCCCGCAGCACCCGGATAGAGCTGCGCACCAAATGGCCGACATCTTGGGTAATGACCGCATCCATCCGGTCATCCAGCAAACAGGCGCGGGTGTGCGGCGTAAGCTCATGACCGATGATCACCGCGTTGCGGGGGATGCCGTGGGCCTGAATGGCCTTCATGCTGGCCTCAATATCATGATGCATCAAATAAACCCCCGCCAACAATGGATTATTCCTGAGGGCCGCCTGAAGTATCCGCGCGGTTCTGACCGGATCGCCATAGGTTTCCATTGACGGCAAAACCTTGAGGCGGGGCGCATGTTTGGCCATGATGGTGTCAAAGCCTAGCCGCCGCTCTTGGCTGTCGCGGGCCTGCATCGATTCGGTCAGCACCAGAACGCTTCCGCAGTTTTCCCCGGTGAACCGGACCATAATCTGAGCCACGGTGCGCCCGGCGGCTTCGTTGTTTACCCCAATAAAATAAGCGTTTTCGGCGGTGGGATGGTTAGAGACAAAGGCGACAACCGCGATACCGCGCGCATTCAGCCGGGCAATGGCATCGCGCACATGCGGGGTTTCAGGGGCCATGACCGCAACCCCGTCAACCTGCCCGGGTGATAAATCATCCAGCGCCGAGGCCACCTTATGGGGGTCATTGGCGGGCGCGCGGATGATTGAGGTGCGGGTGCGTTCATGGGTCATTGACCGGTTCGCTTCGGCAAGGGCCACCTGTATCAAGTCGATGAATTCGTCATCATGATCCGGCAGCAAAAACACAAGCTGATAATCCTTGCCCCTCGCCAGATTTGCCGCCGCAATATCGCGCACGAAATCAATCTCTTTGATCGCCTTTTGGACGCGCTCAACCGTGGCCTGCCGCACCCCGGCGCGGGCATTCAGCACCCGGTCCACTGTGGCCAGACTGACGCCCGCAGCTTTGGCTAAATCTTTCGTGGTCGGCTTGCCCATTGCGATCCTTTATCTGCTTTTATGACTAAAAAGCCAATTTTGAGGCACGTCAATCAAGATTTGATGATTTTACCTCTGGCCGCTTTCCGGAACATGCACCAGTTGGGTGCGGCCTTTGCGGGCGTTGGGCAAACCGCCCTGTCCAAAGCGTTGTTGTTTTGGCACTGGCGCAGTTGAAAATCCCGCAACCAGACGCGCTGTGCGCCGGGGGATAAAAATGACAAAGGAGGTGGGTCTTGACCTAAACCCAGATCGGGTTTGACCATGCCCTTTTTCCGGCGCGGTCAATGACAGTGACGCGAATCCAGGGCGAGTCCGCAAGCCGTTCTAGCGAAAGCTGTGCGGTTGTCATTGAACTGCCATGAAGGGTTGCCATGGATGTTCCTTGCCCCTGAACGATTATGGTTGCAGCCGCAGAACAATCAACTTCGACGCTATCCTTGGACAGGCGAATATCGGCGATGTCCGGGCCTGTGGTGGAATAATACTCGCCCGCTTTCAATGCGGTCAAAAGGGCATCGGGGGTGTTTTCTATCGCCTTGACCATCACCCAACCGCCAAAATGATCAGGGGTGTTGAAATGGGCATCGTCCGTGGCGATCAAATTCAGATGCCGGTCGCCATTCAGTAATTGTTCAAGCGTAAAAAACCCTTCGCCGCGATCATTGTCCACGACGCAACCGTAGTTGTAAATTTCGACCGCATGGGCCGCCGTGATCGAGCGCGCGTCAGCCTCGTTCATACCCGACCAATGGGGGTGGGCGATGGCCACAAATGCCCCTGCATCACGCGCCCTTTGGGCAATACTGGCACCAGATTCCGACCCGTGAGCAGCTCTGAAATTTGGCACATTCGGCGGTGTGAAATCAAGCGGCAGGCCAATTCCCAGAATATGCCACAAATACCCGTTCTCCATGGCTCCGGTATGCATTTCAGCCCCGATAATGGTTGTGAAACGGTCATTTCGAAAGGCGGATGTATCGGTGATCGGATAGTCGAACAGCCCGACCATGTGATCCGTCAGGGCGATAAAATCATAGCCTTCAGCCTGATAGCGACGGCAGACTTCTTCAGGCTCCAGGATTCCGTCTGAACGGGTGGAATGGGTGTGCAGGTTTCCGCGATGGAATTTCCCGGCGGCTGAGAAAAATTTGGTGGGCATCGTGTTGGCTTTCGATTTGTTGGTGGGTGTTCGGGGGCCTGATTAAGAAGATGTACATCTGACGTCGCACTGAACGCGCCGTATCGGTTTGTCTGATTAGTCTATCGGTGCAAAAAAGGCCTCATTTTTATGGGTCACTTCCGCCCACAGCCGGTCGCCGTAGGAAAAATGCCACCATTCATCAGGGTAATTGACCATCCCGGTGGCGTGCATCGCGGCCACCAGCATGTCACGATTTTTGCGTATTTCAGGCGGGACAGGCCAAGCGGTTGGCGCGATCCCCGAAATCCCCTTCATCGGCCCGCCGAAATCCAGCTCAGAGCGATCAGGGCGGGCAAATTTCACGTCAACAGCCGCGCCGGCCTGATGGCCGCTGCCAAACCCGTCGGGCGGGGAAACCCAGCGTGAGGCCTCGGTATAAACCTGCGCTTCGCTCCAATCGGGGTTGTCCTTGGTGAGTTTGGCAAAAACCGGGCGCCATAATTCCCACTGCCGTTTGCGCGGGCGAAAGGCGTCAAACACCATCAGGCACAGCCCGTCAGGCAGGCTTTCAGCGCAGGCAACAACCTTATCATGGATCACCCGCCGGATACGCCAATCATTGGTTTCTAACGGGTTGAGAAACAAACGATCTGTCTCAACAAAGGTTACCATATCAACCGGGTTTTCACATTCAGTAACGGTGATCATCATGCATAATCCATGGTTTCGAAAACACAGGTCTGTGGTTATAAAATCTGGCTGAGGAACAACTTTGTGCGTTCGTGCTCGGGATGTTCAAAAAACGCAGCAGGGGCATTTTGCTCAACAATATCGCCTTCATCCATAAAGATCACCTCGTCGGCGATGGTTTTGGCAAAGCCCATTTCGTGGGTGACAACAATCATGGTCATGCCGGTATCGGCCAGATCAACCATCACATCCAGAACCTCTTTGATCATTTCCGGGTCCAGCGCCGAGGTCGGCTCGTCAAACAACATGATCTTGGGGTTCATGCAAAGCGAGCGCGCGATGGCGACGCGCTGTTGCTGCCCGCCTGACAACTGACCGGGATATTTATCGGCCTGTTCGGGGATTTTGACGCGCTCCAGATACATCATCGCGGTTTCAATGGCGTCTGCCTTGTTCTTTTTACGCACCCATTTAGGGCCAAGTGTCAGGTTTTCCAGAATGGTCAGGTGCGGAAACAGGTTGAAGTTCTGAAACACCATGCCAACTTCTGTGCGGATATGATCAAGGTTTTTAAGGTTCTTGCCCAGCACGATGCCGTCAACGATAATCTCACCTTCCTGATGCTCTTCCAGTGCGTTGATACAGCGGATCAAGGTTGATTTACCTGACCCGGACGGGCCACAAATCACGATCCTCTCGCCCTTGTGTACCGTCAGGTTGATGTCTTTCAGAACATGGAACGACCCATACCATTTGTTCATCTGGTTGATTTCAATCATCACCTCGCTGGAGATTGCCGAAGCCAACTGGCTCTTTTCTTGTGCGTCACTCATTTCTCAATTCCTTAATGTTTGCGGCCAGCCGACAATTTCACTTCCAGATGCCGACTGTATTTTGACATTGAGAAGCACATGATGAAGAAAAGGCCCGCGCCGAATATCAGCGGCTCCTTGTGCAGGCCCAGCCACGGCACATCCTTGCTGATCGAGCGCAACATGCCGAGCAGATCAAACAGCCCGATGATCGACACCAGCGTGGTATCCTTCAAAAGGCCGATGAAGCTGCCAACAATATTGGGGATCATATGTTTGAGCGCTTGCGGCATGATAATCAGGCCCATGGTGCCCCAATAGCCAAGGCCGATGGTGTGCGCGCCCTCAAACTGTCCCTTGGGAATGGCTTGCAGCCCGGCCCGCACTGTTTCAGCCATATAGCAGGCGTTGAACAGCACCACGGCAATGATCACCTGCACCAGCTTGTTCAGCACAAAACCTTCGGGCATGAACAGCGGGAACATGGTTGTGGCCATGAACAATACGGTAATAAGTGGCACCGAGCGGAAGACCTCGATAAAGCCGGTTGAAAGCACCCGGATGATCGGCAGCTTGCTGCGCCGCCCCAAGGCCAGGAATATGCCGCCAGGCAGGGCCGAAGCGATGCCAATACCGGAAATCACCAGCGTCAGGAACAGCCCGCCCCATTGGGTCCAGCTGACGCCCTCAAGCGCCCAGCCCCTTTGCAAGACAAACACAACGCCAAAAACGATGACAAACAATCCGAGCAGGATATTGCGCTGGGTTTTATCCGGCGCTTTGTCCTGCCCTGCCATTTGAATGATAAATGAATTCAGGGCGATATTTCTGGTCAGATTCACCAGCATGTTTGCCATATTGACAGCAAAGGCAACGATTGCGCTTGTGACCATTATTTGCATGAAAAAGCTCTTGTCACCCCCAGAGAACAGGTAGCCGGCAAGGAACGGATAGAAAACCACCACGCTTGTGCCGACAAGAATTTTGCCTCTGATACGGCTCATCCAGAGCGGTGCCATCCACAGGACCAGCAACAGCCCGCCAAAATTGATCCGCCAGATTTCATCACGCGGATAGCGGCCATAAAAGATATTTTCAAGCCAATCAATTACCCCCGCCCAACACGCGCCGGTCAGGCTGTTATCATAACATTCGCGCCGGCTGTCGGCGACAAATGTTGCGTCCAGAAAGCCCCATTTGAAAACACCGCTCAGGCTCAGATATATGATATAGAGCATCAAAAACGTCAGCAGCGTGTTCATGGTTGAATTGAACAGGTTTTTTCGCAGCCAGCCAAACACCGAGGTTTCCGATAACGGCGCGGGGCGGTCGGGGGTTTTTTTCGCTTTGATAATGGCCATGACCTATCGCTCCACCAGTTGCACACGTTTGTTGTAAATGTTCAGGAAGAACGAGATCGTCAGACTGATAAACATATAAAACGCCATGGTCATCCCGACCATTTCCACTGCGTATCCGGCCTGATTCAAGGCGGTTTGCATGAACAGGGCCACGATGTCGGAATAGCCGATGGCGATTGCCAGCGACGAGTTTTTGACCGTGTTCATCCAGTTGCTGATCAGGGGCGGCACAATGGCGGGCATTGCCTGCGGAATAACCACCATCGACATGACCCGCGCGGGGCTTAGGCCGATGGACAGCGCCGCTTCGCTTTGCCCCGTGCTGACCGACAGAATGCCGGCGCGAACAGATTCTGCAATATGAGCGGCATGATAGATGCTAAGCGAAACCAGCAAGGCCAGAAATGCCGGTGGCACAGAGGACCCCCCGACATAGTTGAACCCCGCAAGTTCCGGTATATCCCATTCCAGCGGCATACCCGTGGCAAAATAAACCGCCAGCGGCAGTAAAATAATAGCGGCCAGGGAAGGTAAAAATGTTTTGATCTGCTCACCTGATGCGTCCTGTCGTTTATGCGCCCAACGGCGAAACATGAAAGCTCCGGCTAGGGCGAGTATCAAGGCAAGCGGTGTCATCCAAAACAGATCGCCGGGGATTGGTGTGGGAAAATAAAGCCCGCGATTGTTCAAAATCACCCGATCGGCCCCAAAGGAAAGGTCCAGCGATTGTTTGACCTTTGGCAGCAGGCTGAACACGCCAATGTACCAGAATACAATCTGGATAAGCAGGGGGACATTGCGGAAAATCTCAACATAGGCCAGCGCCACCTTGGCAACCAGCCAGTTGCTTGAAAGCCGCAACACGCCAATGATGAAACCAAGTATGGTGCTGACTAT
>CAZZKL010000137.1:0-4649 GCA_964655135.1 uncultured Roseovarius sp.
ACCTCGCCACATCTGGCGCGGTTTCACGAGCGTATCCGCCTTGCGGGAACCCTGATCAATGAGGCCGATCTAAGCACGCTCTTGGATGAATGTGTCACCGCCAATAACGGGGAAAGCATCACCTATTTTGAGATCACCACCTGCGCCGCCCTTTTGGCCATGGCCCGCACCCCTGCCGATTACACACTGTTGGAAGTGGGCCTTGGCGGGCGGCTTGACGCCACCAACGTGATCGCTAAACCGGCGCTCACCATCCTCACGCCGATTTCCATCGACCACCAGCAATATCTGGGTGACACCCTACCCGAGATTGCCACCGAAAAGGCCGGCATCCTCAAACCCGGCGTGCCCTGCGTGGTTGGCCCACAACCAGACGCAGCGATGGAGGTGATCGAAACCATCGCCGCCCGCCTTCACGCACCGCTGTTTGCCCATGGCCAGCACTGGCACGCTTATGAGGAACACGGCCGCCTTGTCTATCAAGATGAGACCGGCCTGCTTGATCTGCCCCTGCCCAATCTGCCCGGCGCGCATCAGATTGAAAACGCAGGCGCCGCCCTCACCGCCCTGCGCTATCTGAAAATGCCTGAAAAATCCTATGAAGCAGCGGTTACAAATGCCTTCTGGCCCGCCCGGATGCAACGTCTGAAAACCGGGCCTTTGGTTGAAGCCGCGCCGCAGGCCGAAATCTGGCTTGACGGTGGTCACAACGCCGCCGCCGGTCAGGCCCTTGGCCGCCACCTTGCCCGGCTGCCCGCCCGCCCGACGCATCTGATTTGTGGTATGCTCAACACCAAGGATATTTCCGGCTACCTGACGCCCTTGGCGGCGCAGGCCGAAAGCCTCACCGCCATCGCCATCCCCGATGAGGCCAACACTTTGCCACCGCAGGACATTGCCCAGACGGCGCAACAGATTGGCCTTCAGGCCAGCACCGCCGAGGGTACGCTCTCGGCCACACGGCAAATCGCAGACCAATTTCCCCACGCCCGCATCCTGATTTGCGGGTCCTTATACCTTGCCGGAAACATATTGCGGGAAAACGGCTGAAGCCCACTAAAATAATTGACGGATCAACCCTTTGAAACGACTCATAATTCCGGGGAAACCCATCATAGCCGCTTAATTTCAAGCCACTTCCTGTTGACCGATTCGCACCAATACGCCTATATCTTGATCAACCGGCATCGCATCCGCAGCGCCGCATTAATCTAAAGTCATTGGCAGGAAAGAATGAGGGGCCGAAACAACGGCCCCCTTTTCCATCTTATGTAGGGTGGGAGCATCCCACCACCGCAGGTTAATGCAGCTTGGCATCCACCTCAGCAATCGCCGCATCAATCAGCTTGTTGCCCGAGGCATCTGTCATCTGCTTGGCAATCACATCATTGGCAGCGCCAATCGCAATCGCAATCGCCTGATCGCGCACTTCCTTGACCGCACTGGCCTCAGCCGAGGCAATCTGATCCTCCGCCGCCTGCAACCGGCGCTTGATCGAGGCTTTCAAATCTTCTTTCGCCTCTTCCGCCGCAGCTTGCGCTTCGGATTTGGCTTGGGTCACAATCCGGTCGGCCTGCTCCTGCACTTCCTTTTGCTTACGCTCATAACTGGCCAGCAAAGTCTGGGCTTCTTCCCGCAAGGCGCGGGCCTCATCCAGATCCGACTGAATGCCTTCCGCGCGTTTATCCAGCAGGCCACCAAGCGTTGAAGGCACCTTGAGATAAAGCAGCACACCAACAAAAAGCAGGAACGCAATCAGCACCACAAAATTTGTGTTGCCAAGTGAGATAAACGGGCCGCCAGCCGCCAGCGCCGGGCTGGCAAAACTCAGAGCAATGAAAACTGCAATCGGTCTCATCATATCCCTCATCCCTTCATCCGTGCGGTCACCGCAGCGGTGACGGTTTTGGCATCGGCCTTGCCGCCCATTGCTGCCACAACCTCTTTGGTAGTGTCCTTGGCCACAAGCTTGATGCTCTCAAGCGCGCCTGCGCGAATATCGGCAATGATCTTTTCGCCTTCCGCACTTCTTGCGGCGATCTCGGCATCGGCCTTGGCAATCGCCTTGTTCAGGTCACCCTGAATATCAGCCTTGGCCGCGGCCACAATATTTTGCGCCTCGGCACGGGCATCGGCCAGCGCCTTGTTATAGGCCTCTTCGGCTTCAACCGCCCGGGCTTTGAGATCTTCCGCCGCTGCCAGATCATTGGTGATTGCGCCGCTGCGTTCCGCCAGAATACCGGCAATACGCGGCAAGGCGATGCGCGACAGCACAAAAAAGATCACCGCCAACGTGACCAGCAACCAGAACACCTGATTACTCATCCAGTCGGTGCAAAGCTGCGGCATACCTTCGGCACCGCCATGCTCATTAATGCAGGTACTTACTGTTTCACCAGCCGCTTCCAGAGCCATGTCGTCGTCCTTCCTTCAGGGGATTTTTCGTTTACACCGGGTGAAAGATACGAAATCTTTCACCCCATGATAAGCATCGAAAACCCGTAAAGTTAAACGGCGAACATCAGCAGAAGCGCCACGAGGAATGAAAAGATCCCCAGCGCTTCCGAAAACGCAATACCAATGAACATCGTGGCAGTCTGACCACCAGCCGCTGACGGATTGCGCAAGGCACCCGACAGGAAGTTGCCAACAACGTGGCCAATACCAATCGCTGCTCCGCCCATGCCTGTACAGGCCAGACCAGCACCAATATATGCCCCCATTTGTACGATATCGCCTTCCATGTGATTTCTCCTTCAGATTGGAATTGGCTAAAATGTAGGGTGGGTAAAACCCACCATTCGTTTCTTTCGTCTCATCTTGCGGACATAATCCGCCGTTTCATTTTTCCCCGTAAGCCGGGCTTAAGCCCGGCCTACCCCTTCACTTAATGGTGTGGATGCAGCGCATCCTTCAGATACACACAGGTCAGGATGGTAAACACATAAGCCTGAATAAACGCCACCAGCACCTCAAGCGCATAAATCGCGGTGATTGTCAGGATGCTCAGCGGTGTCACTAGAATGCCAACCCCGGTCGAGATCAGGATCATCGGTGCAAAAGCCGCGAACACCTTGACCACCGCATGGCCCGCCATCATGTTGCCCGCCAGCCGGATAGAATGGCTGATCGGCCGCACAAAATACGAGATCACCTCGATCAGCGCCAGAATTGGCCGCAGCGGCAGCGGCGCCGCACTGATCCAGAACACGCCCAAAAACCCAAAGCCGTTTTTGACAAAGCCCAGAATGGTCACGCTCAGGAAAACCATCATCGCCATTACCGCCGTCACCCCAATATGCGCGGTCGGTGTAAACGCCAGCGGCAACAGGCCCAGAAAGTTTGAAAACACGATAAAGATGAACAGCGTCATGATATAGGGAAAATACGGCAGCGCCTCTTTGCTGGCCACATCCTCAACCATCTTGCGGACAAACCCATAACACAACTCGGCAACCGATTGTATCCGGCTGGGAATTCTTGACCGGCGCGAGGTGCCGATAACCAACAGGCCAATCACACATAAAACACTCAGCGCCATCCACATGGTGACGTTGGTAATGGTGAACATGCTCACAGCCCCATCGCCAAACAGCGGTTTGATAATGAACTGATCCATCGGGTGAAACAACAGCTCGCGCCCGGCTTCCGCGACCTCTTCTGCGGCTTCCACGGCCCCACTCACATCAGTTGACATCGTCTACTCCCTCGTCATCCTCGACCCCGGCTTTATCCCCGGTGGTCCCTTGTTCGTTCTGAATCTCGCGCGCGCTTCGCATCATGGTTTTGATGCCTGCGGCCAGACCCAGCAATGTAAACAGCATCAGAAATATCGGGAGCGTCCCCAAAAGGCTGTCCAGCCCAAATCCAATGCCAAAGCCGATCATCAGACCGACCACTAATTCTGTCACCATCCGCCAGGCCAGATGCGCCTGAGAATAATGCTCGTCCTGATGCCGCGTTTGCGGCGCGTCTTTGGCCTTTAGCGCGTTAATTTTTGCCTCAAGCTGCGCCAGACGCTCGCTTTGGTCAGGCTCGGTCACGCGGTTTTGCCCCCTTCAGAACACTTTGCCTTTGCTATGCGTGGGCGGGCTTTGAGTCAAGCACCTCGTGGCAGTGGTCAAATGCGGCGTAAGCAACTGATTATAATAATTCTTTTAAGGAAAAGAATTGGGGCGTCGCATCCGGTATATAGCTTGCTGAACCCAATCTCTCTGGGAACTCATATTCAACCACCTGGTTGAACTTTACACGACCCCAAACGCCAATCCGGTTGACGCACCCTGCGTTCAACAGCTAACGCAGAAGCATGTCCAACCCGCTTGACCTTGCCTTTGCTGCCCTCTCGGACCCAACCCGCCGCGCCATTCTGGCGTTGCTGCTTGAGGATGACATGGCCGTCACCGACGTGGCCGAGCCGTTTGATATATCCCTTGCCGCCATCTCAAAACACCTGATGATCCTCAGCCGCGCCGGCCTGATCTCTCAGGAACGCCGGGGCCGGGTGAAATGGTGCAAGCTTGAGCCCGACGCCCTGAAAGAAGCCAGCATCTGGATGCAGGGATTTGGCCAGTTCGAGCCGGTCAATCTTGAGGCGTTTGAACGCTTCCTTGCAACCGAGCTATCCGACAATTCCTAAAGCGTTTCGG
>CAZZKL010000137.1:4749-7917 GCA_964655135.1 uncultured Roseovarius sp.
GCGTTTCGGGTTCAAGTCGTGCCTCAACTTAAACTCGAAACGCTTTAGCGAGGCCGCCTGTCAGGGCGGATGAGCGGCTCGGCCTTGAGCAACATCCCCAGCGCCACAATCGTCAGCCCCACCCCCACAAGGATCAGCCCACCGGGCACCCCATGGCCCAGCGCCGCCTCCCAGCAGATCACCCATGTGGGCGTCAGATAAGTATAGGCCATCACCTTGGCGCTGGGCAGCCGCAGGGATGCATATTGCAGCAACACAAACGTGATCGCAGTGGCAAACACCGCCACATAAATCAGCGTGATCCAGACAATCCCCGGCAGCATCGCCCAATCCGTGCGCGCAATATCCCCCGCGCCGAACAGGCCAACAATCAGCGTTGCCGCCATCAATGTGCCAAAGGAAAACACCACAGCACTTTCCCCCCGGTTCAACCGCCGCACCAGCGGCGTATAGATCGCATGGGCCACCACACCCCAAAAATAGATCAACTCACCCCGGCCCACCTTGAAGGCGATGAATGCCCTCAGATCAGCGTCAAAAATCACCCAAAGCGCGCCCACGGCGCCCACCAGCAGCGCCAGCGCCATGCGCATTGTGGTGATCTGGCGCAGCAAAAAATACCCGGCAAACGCCGAAATAACCGGGGCCAAAGTAAACACCACCGCGCTTGAGATCGGGCTGGCGGTTTTGAGCCCCTCAAACATCATCACAAAATAAAATCCCAGCAGACTGCCCATCAGCAGATACCGCCACGGGGCGGCAAAATCCTGCCGCGTGACCCCGGTGGTGGCCAGCGCCGCCGCCCCGACAATGGCCGTTGCAATCAAAAACCGCGCCGCTGTCAGGGCCGCCGGGGCAATTTCACCCGCCGCCATTGATCCCAATGCAAATGACCCGGCAATCAGGCCCGAAAACAACAGCATCGCCAGATGCCCGCGCAGCGCCCCGCTCATTCAGAGGCCCAGTCCTTTGCCTGCTCCTTGAGGAACGACAAGAAGGCCTGAACTTTGGTTGTCCGGTGCAAATCCCGATGTGTGACCAGCCATAAAGGGGCCGTCCATGCCTCCTCCGGCGGCTGCATCTCTACCAGCCCCGGCAGATGCTGCGCCAGCACCACAGGCAAAAACCCGATACCCGCCCCCTGCATCACCGCTTCGCGCATTGCATGAACGTCCCCACTGCGGAATATGATATTTTGCATCGGCACATACTCACGCATCCACTTCGAATACGGCGCGCGGGTATTTTCATCATCCGCACCAACAAACCGGTGGTTGGCATAGTCACCCATATCCTTGGGCCGCCCATGCCGCGCCACATAATCTTCACTGGCATAAAGCGTAAGCCTTTGCCTGAAAAACGGCTGCACCACATTATCCGGCTGATCCGGCGCGCGCCCGGCGCGGATCGCCACATGCGCCTCGCCATATTCCAGCCGAAACAGCCGGTCCCCGGTCAGATAGCGCACCACCAGATCGGGGTATTCCTTCTGAAACGCCGTTAGCACCGGCAACAATAGATAGTTCAGACTGCCCAGCGAGGTCACGATCAGCTCACCCGTCACCGCATCCCCCCGGCCTTTTATGCGGCCTGAAAGCTGGCTCAACTGATCATCCGTCGCCTGCGCCACCCGCAGCAGATCCTCACCCGCCTCGGTGGCAGTATAGCCGCGCGCGTGGCGCTGAAACAGGCGCACGCCCAGCCGGGTTTCAATCGCATCAATATGGCGAATAACGGTGGCATGATGCACCCCCATCACCTCGGCCGCGCCACTGACCGTGCCTATTTTGGCCACATGATAGGCCGTGCGCACTTCGTCCCAGTTATCCATATGAATTCCATCCCGGTGAAGGCCACCCAAGCCCAATATCCTGTCAAATCTTTTAAATCCCGTCGTCGGCGAGGGTTCACATCTTATATGTGCGCCAAAAAACATATACTAGAAATAAATGTATTTCGGTTCAAAAAAGCACAGTTTATGTAGTGATAAAACAGCATTTAAACCTTTTGGATATTAAATTAATCGGCAATTAAACCTTTAGTATAGCCTACATGGCCCAAAAATACGTTAGGTTAAGGAAAATTGCACCGAGGACCAAATGCGAATCAAACACAAAGCCCCCGACCTGCTGATTGCCAGCCAGACATCATGGTTCATGGCAACATTGCTATACCTTCTTATCATGCTTTTTGCTGTGAATGGCCTCTTGCTTGTCTCGCAAGGGTCGGCCTTTGCCCTCATCTTAATCTTGGGGGGGGGCGGCATGGGGGTGATTGCAATCTGTCTGTTTGTTGAGCGCCTGCAACTGGTGCTTGATGCCCAAACGCAGACTGTCACCATCAGCGCCCATACGATCTTTAGCTATTCCTGGGCCGTCATATCTTTGGATGATCTGCTCTATGCAACCGCGCTGACAACCGAAAGCGCGAACATCACAGACCCCACTGAAATCCGCCGCACTTTATCGCGCACATCATTGGTCTTACGCGATGCTCAAAACGGTACGGATACAACGATTCATCCAGTGACCGGGATTTATTCCAAAGGCCGTTCTGAGGCGACAATAGTCAGTGACATCAATACATGGCTGAAAGACCTGCGCGGCACGGATGTATTACCCAAAATCGCTTGACTCTTAAAACCACGCGGCGTATTCGCGCGCCATATCCGGAAGTTAGCTAAACGCTTCCGGTCCCATGGGGATTGCCCCGGGATCGCCCTCCGTCAGCGCGTCGCGCCCACGGGGGTGCATTTCGTTTCAATCGCCTCAGGGCATTGTTTGGCACCTGAACCGGCCCCACCTATTTAGGGGTCACATTCTGACCTGAGGCCAAAGGAGCGCCCGAGATGTTTGAAAATCTATCCGAACGCCTCGTCGGTGTTTTTGACCGCCTCACCAAACAGGGCGCCCTTTCCGAGGACGATGTCAAAACCGCCCTGCGTGAGGTCCGCGTGGCGCTGCTTGAGGCTGATGTCTCGCTGCCCGTGGCGCGCGATTTTGTCAAAGCGGTACAGGCGCAGGCCACCGGTCAGGCGGTCACCAAATCCATCACCCCCGGTCAGCAGGTCGTCAAGATCGTGCATGACGTGCTGGTGGATACGCTCACCGGCGAGGGTGATCCCGGCGCTTTGAAAATTGATAACCCGCCCGCGCCGATTTTGATGGT
>CAZZKL010000138.1:0-7821 GCA_964655135.1 uncultured Roseovarius sp.
TGGGCACGCGCATGGCCGAGCCGTCAAGCTTGCCTTTGAGGGCGGGCAGGACCTCACCCAAAGCCTTGGCCGCCCCGGTTGAGGTGGGGATGATCGACATCGCCGCCGCACGGGCGCGGTAGAGGTCATCATGGCGGCGGTCCAGCGTGGGCTGATCGCCGGTATAGGCGTGGATGGTGGTCATCTGACCGGATTCAATGCCGATGCTTTCATGCAGCACCTTGGCCAACGGGGCCAGACAGTTGGTGGTGCAGGAGCCGTTTGAGATCATCCGCTCACCGGCGCGCAGCTCAGAATGGTTGACGCCGTAGACCACCGTGCGGTCGATGTTTTTGGCCGGAGCCGAGATCAGCACCTTGCCCGCGCCGCGCGCGAGGTGCTTTTTGGCTTTTTCGCCGTCATTGAATTTGCCGGTGCATTCCAGCACCACATCAACGCCGTCCCAATCGAGCGCGTCCATGTCATAAGTCGAGAACATCTCAATCGGGCCATGGCCCAGATCCATGCGGCCATCTTCGGTGGTAATCTCATTGGGGTAGCGGCCATGGATGCTATCGTAGCGCATCAGGTGGGCGGCGGTTTTCAGCGGGCCGGTGGCGTTGATCTTGACCACTTTGATATCATTGCGGGTGCTTTGCGATATATGGGCAAGGGTGGCGCGACCGATGCGGCCAAATCCGTTGATACCGATGGTGATGGTCATGGCAGATGTCCTGACTGATCATTTGCAGATGTCTGGCGATATACCCTTGCTTGGCGATTCCTGAAAGGGAATTTTTCACAAAAATCAATATGTTAGCGGTAACTTAAGCAGGTATTTTGATTTGGCTAAAATAGGTTGCGCTAACAAGGGCCAAAAAGAAAACGGGCCCCTGAAAGAGGCCCGCTTATCCGGCTTAACTTGCAGCCCCGCTTTGGGGTCAGAGCATCGCGGTGACTTTTCCGACAACCGCCTGCGCCGTGATGCCGAATTTCTCATAAAGCACGTTGGCCGGGGCGGAGGCGCCAAAGCTGTGCATACCAACAAAGGCCGCTTTGCCCGAGCGGCCACGCTCGCCAAACAACCAATGATCCCAGCCGGTTTGCACCGCAGCTTCAATGCCGACCCGCACCGCACCACCGGGCAGAACCCGTTTGCGGTAAGCCTCATCCTGTTCGGCGAACAGCTCCATGCAGGGCATCGAGACAACCCTTGTGCCGATGCCATTTGCCTGCAACAAATCGCGGGCGTTCATGGCAATTTCCACTTCCGAGCCGGTGGCAATCAGGATCGCCTGACGTTTGCCGTCCGCTTCGGCCAGAACATAAGCGCCCTTGGCGGTGAGGTTGGTGTTTTTATGCTCATGGCGCAAGGTGGGCAGGCCCTGACGGGTGAGCGACAGGACCGAGGGGGTCTCGGTGGTGGTCAGGGCAATCTCCCACGCTTCGGCGGTTTCAACCGTATCGCAGGGGCGAAACACATAGGTGTTGGGGGTGGCGCGGCTGATGGCGAGATGCTCAACCGGTTGGTGGGTTGGCCCGTCTTCGCCAAGGCCGATGCTGTCATGGGTCATCACAAACACCGTCGGGATGCGCATTAAGGCCGCCAGCCGCATCGCGGGGCGGGCGTAATCGGTGAAGCACATGAAAGTGCCGCCATAAGGCCGGATGCCGCCATGCAAAACCATGCCGTTCATCGCCGCCGCCATGCCATGTTCGCGGATGCCCCAATAGACATAACGCCCCTTGCGGTTGTCGATGTCAAAAGCGGTCATATCGTCCGAGCGGGTATTGTTGGAGCCGGTAAGATCAGCCGAGCCGCCAACGGTTTCAATCGCCAGAGGATTGACCGCATCCAGCACCATTTCACTTGATTTACGGGTGGCAAGTTTGGGTTTCTCTGCGCTGATCTGCTTTTTCAGCGCCTTGATCCGCGCCGAAAGCTTTTTCGGGGCTTCGCGGGCCATTATACGGCTGAATTCCGCCTGACGGCGCTCAGACGTTTCCGCAAACCGGGCTTCCCATGCGGCGCGGTCTGAGGCACCGCGCTGGCCGATGGCCTCCCACGCGGATTTGACATCGGCAGGCACTTCAAACGGGCCGGATGTCCAGCCATAGACGGCTTTGGCGGCGGCCATCTGATCCGCGTCGGTCAAAGCCCCGTGGCCTTTTGAGGTGTCCTGTGCCGCGTGGCCCAAAGCGATATGGGTTTTGCAGGCAATCATCGAGGGTTTTTTGCTGGCTTTGGCGGCAGTTAAAGCCGCGTCAATCGCCGCAGGGTCATGGCCGTCAATCTCTTGCACATGCCAGCCCGCCGCCTTGAAACGGCGCACCTGATCGGTCCGGTCCGAGAGCGATACCGGCCCGTCGATGGTGATGTTATTGTTATCCCAAAGCACGGTCAGTTTGCCCAGACGGTAGCGCCCGGCAAGGCTGATCGCCTCGTGGCTGATGCCCTCCATCAAACAGCCGTCACCGGCGATGACATAGGTATTATGATCGACCAATTTGCGGCCATAACGCGCGCGCAGCATTTCCTCGGCCATGGCAAAGCCCACGGAATTTGCAATGCCCTGTCCCAGCGGGCCGGTGGTGGTTTCAATGCCTTTGGCGTGGCCATATTCCGGGTGGCCAGCGGTGATCGCGCCCCATTGGCGGAAATTTTTGATCTGCTCGATGGTCATATCTTTGTAACCGGTCAGGTGCAGCAGCGAATACAGCAGCATCGAGCCATGCCCCGCCGACAGGATAAACCGGTCACGATCGGGCCAGTCGGGGGCGGCGGCATCAAATTTCAGGTGCTTTTCATAAAGCACGGTGGCGACATCGGCCATGCCCATGGGCATACCCGAATGGCCAGAATTTGCAGCGGCAACCGCATCCAGCGTCAGGGCGCGGATGGCGGTGGCCTTGGACCAATGTTCGGGATTGGCGGTACGCAATGCGGCTATATCCACGGGGAGAGTTCCTTTATGAGGTGGCAATAGATGGGGGCTGCATATCAGCCATGCCTCAAAGATCAAGTATTCCGGTGTGCGATTGCGGCAAAGGGGGCGCATTTCCCTGCCGCTTTATGTAAACTTGGCCTCAAACAGGCCCGAAGGGCGATTCGGGCGGCGTATTAGGGGAGTATCAGGGCATGAGCGAAATTGAGACGTTGCAGCAGCGGATCACCACAGCATTGGATCGGGTCAAGCAAGGTCTTGATGCGGCCACAGATCGGGGCGGGACCGATGCCGAGGGGCTGGCCGCGTTGCAACAGGCGCTGGCGGATGAGAAACTCGCCGGAGAGCAGCTTGAGGCGCGGCTGAAATCGGTGCTGGACAAGCAAAAATCCGAGGGTGAGGCGGCGCAAAAAGAGCGTGAAGCGGCCGCGGCAAAGCTGGATTCCGAGCTGCAATCGCTGCGTCAGGCCAATCAGCAGTTGCGACAAAACAATCAGGCCCTGCGCGAGGCAAACGCCGCCGGGCTGGCCAATGCAGAACTGATTAATGCCGGTCAACAGGCCGAGCTTGAGGCCCTGCGCGCCGACCATGCGGCGGGCCGGGCCGAGGCCGACGCGGTGCTGGCCGAACTGGGGCAGTTGGTAGCCCCGGAAAATGTGACAACAGAAGCGGGGGAGGCCTGATGCCGGAGATTACAATCGAGATTGGCGGGCGCAATTTTGAGGTGACCTGTCAGGAGGGCGAAGAGCAATATTTGCAATCCGCCGCCCGGATGCTGAATGAGGAAGCCAATGTTTTGGCCGCGCAAATTGGCCGCACGCCGGAACCTCGCATGTTATTGATGGCCGGTTTGATGCTGGCGGATAAAACCGCAGGCCTGCAGGATAAGCTGCGCGATGCTGAAGAAAAACTGACTGAGAAGGAGGCCGATCTGGCCAAACTGCGCGGCTCGGATGCCAAAGCGGTCAAGCCTGAGAAAATTGAAGTGCCGGTTGTGCCCGAGGGCCTGACAGAGACCCTGAGCGGGATCGCGGCGCAGGCCGAGGCACTGGCAGATATGGTTGAGGCGAAAGGCAAATAAGCCCCTGTTTATATGCCGATTTTCCGGGCAGAGGTATCAGGGCTACCCGATGTGTCGATGACCAGTTGTGAGACAGGCATTTTCGCAAAGCCCTGATCCGGGTATTTGCGGCGGTTATGCGAATACTGAACGCCGCCCAATTTCTTCTGGCTAAAAATATCCCCGCCGGAGGCTGAACGGGCATAAGCCAAACAATCCCCAGCCGATGATAGTGCGTCACATCAGCCAAGACCCCGAGGAAGAGGCCGAAAGGCTGATGACGAGACATAGAGCGTGCGCATTTCGCGCACTCAATTCAACAGAGCTTCGCCTCAGGCGTTGGCTTCGCGGATCTTATCAGCGGCGGCCTTGTCATAGGTCACTTCATTTTGCTCAAACAGCTTATCCAACTCGCCCGACAGGGTCATTTCGGTGATAATATCACAGCCGCCGACAAATTCGCCTTTGATATAAAGCTGTGGAATGGTGGGCCAGTCGGAATAGTCTTTGATGCCCTGACGGATGTCCTCATCGGCCAGCACATTCACATCGGAAAATTCCACCCCCATGAAATTCAGCACCCCGGCCACGCGCGATGAAAACCCGCATTGCGGCATGTCTTTGGTGCCTTTCATGAACAATACCACGTCATTGGCGGTTACGGTTTCATCAATTTTGGTTTTTGCATCGGTCATTTGTTTTCTTTCTTTTTAGCATGGCTTGGCATCATCGCCTTTGCATATTCCTGAGGGTCACGCGGGATCGTGATGGCGGAAGAGCTCCCGCCACGCCCGCCATTCATTCCGCCGGTTACGAGGGTGCTATTTTGGGATGGTTCTGTCCCTCGATTTTGCGTGGGGCCGTTTTTGGGTGTGCGGTTGAACACGGCATAGCCGACGACAATGGCCAGAAAAGGGAAAAATACCATCATTAAAAAAATGTTTTCGTTCATGGCTGCTCCTTAGCTTTCCGGTGTGTCATGTGCCTGGCCTCTTAGCGACTGGTTTAAGCCATGGCCAACTGTTGTCATGCTGGTCGGTAAGGCGGGCATTGCTTCGTAAGGCGGCGCTGAACATCCGCAGGTCTGTGGCTTCCATGCCCAGTGGCGGATTGTCCAGTGAACGGCGGGTGACCTTGTGCAGGGACAGCGGGCGTTTGATGTGGCGCATGGCCCACGCCTGATAAAGTGCGGCAATGACCAGCACGAAGAAACTGATCACAAGCAGCGGGCCGAGGCTAATCATTCCGGGGCCTTTTCGGGGGCCTTTTCCGGGGCCTTTTCTGGGGCCTTGGTGGTCAGCGCCAGCGCGTGCAGATCGCTGGCGGGGCCGTCCATCTTGCCTTTGAGGGCGGCATAGACGGCGCGTTGCTGTTGCACGCGGTTCTGGCTGCGAAAGCTCTCATCAATCACTTCGGCAGAGAAATGCGCGCCGTCATCGCCTTCGACAATGATTTGCGCATTGGGAAAGGTCTGACGAATCAAGGCTTCGATTTCGGATGCGAGAATGGCCATTTGTGCTCCTGTAATGCTGTCATCTGGATTTAGGGCGTGGCGGCGGCAAGTGCAAGGTGGTGCCAGCCCGCGCGGTTTAAATTTCCTCACCCTTCTCAAGCAGATCATCAATCAGTTTGCGCTGAATTTCACCGCTGTCACCGCCGCCAAATTGCAGTGCACCACCAGAATAGAGCGTGCCATAACTGGTCACCAGATTGACCACCTGACCAAGGCCTGAGATAAACTCATCCTTTTCCAGCGGTGCCAGCGGATGAATGAACGCAGCCCAAAGCCCGCCCTGAGCGACAGCATAGCGCGCATCAAGCGCCGAATCAAAATTGGCCTGCATCATGCGCTTCATTTCTTCAGGCGTGATGTCTTTGGCCTCGCGGATAAAGGCCATGGCGCGCATCCGGTCGGCGGCTTCATCGGTGATCACGATCACGGTGATCTCGGCGATGGTCATCTGCCAGGCAAAGCCGTTGGTCTGGGCCTCGGGATCAAGCGCCATGATGATGGCGTCGAGGGTTTCAAGCGTCATCGGCGCCTCGTAGGCCTCGGGCGCGGTTTCATCCTGCGCCAAAGCGCTTAGCGGGGCCAGGATCATAACAGGGGCCAAAACAAGGGCCATCAACAAACGTGTCATCGGCGTTCCTTTCAGATCATTCCTGATCTTTGCACAGGTTTGCCGGGGTCGCCATGCCGCTAAAGCGATTGTGATCAAGCTGCCAAACAGCCCCCATGCCCCGGCACACGAAAAGAAACTGGGGCCGGGCGCGGGGGAGCTAGCCGAATGTTGCGCCAAAACTTGAGCGATAGATATTTGACAGCTCCTCCAGCGGGGCTTCGGATTTGCCGAACCTGACGCGATCACCGGTGAAGCGGCCAACCATGCTGATCGGAACACCTTGGCGGCTTGCGGCCATCATCAAAGCTTCGGCCTGATCAAAATTGCAGGCAATCAGATACCGCGCCTGATCCTCGCCGAAAAGTGCCGCGGTATCATCGGTTTCAAGGTAGACACCAACACCCGCCGCCTCGGCCAGCTCGAACGCGGCCAGCGCAAGGCCGCCATCGGAAAGATCGGTGCAGGCCCTGATCCAGTCATGATGCGCCCGGATGAAATCGCCATTGCGTTTTTCCGCCCCAAGATCAACCGGCGGGGCGTCGCCCTCAACCCGGTTGAACATCTCAGCCAGCAGCGCCGATTGGCCCAGATGGCCGGGGCTATCCCCAACCAAAAGCGCCACATGCCCGTCGCGGGCCTGCCCGGTGATGGCGGTGCTTGCATCGGCAATCAGCCCCACCGCACCGATGGTGGGCGTGGGTAGGATACCGGTGCCGTCGGTTTCATTATAAAGCGAGACATTGCCCGACACGATTGGCATATCCAGCGCCGTGACCGCCGCCGAGATGCCTTTGATTGCGCCAACAAACTGCCCCATGATCTCGGGCTTTTCAGGGTTGCCGAAATTCATGTTGTCGGTGGTGGCCAGTGGCGTCGCCCCAAGTGCCGTGAGGTTGCGGTAGGCCTCGGCCACCGCCTGCGCGCCGCCCAATTCAGGATTGGCTTTGACATAGCGCGGCGTCACGTCCGAGGTGAAGGCCAGCAATTTATCGCTGCCATGCACCCGGATCAGCCCGGCCCCAAGCCCCGGATTGCGGGTGCTGTCGGCCATGACCATGGTGTCATATTGCTGATAAACCCACTCGCGTGAGCAGTAATTTGGCGATGAGATTAGCGTGCGCAGGGCCTCAATCGCGTCAACCTGCGGCACAGTGGCCGGATCAAGCGGGGTCGGGGCCGGGGTTTCCACCCATGGCCGGTCATATTCCGGCGCGTTGCCGGAAAGGGCTTTCAGCGGCAGATCGGCCTTCAGCTCATTATGGTGCATGATGATAAAGCGGTCCTCGGCGATGGTCTTGCCGACGATGGCGAAATCGAGATCCCATTTCTCAAACACTTCACGCGCCACGGCCTCTTTATCGGGGTGCAGCACCATCAGCATACGTTCCTGGGATTCCGACAGCATCATCTCATAGGCGGTCATATTATCCTCGCGCACAGGCACGTCTTCGAGGTTGAGCTGCACCCCAAGATTGCCCTTGTCGCCCATTTCAACGGCGGAACAGGTGAGGCCTGCCGCCCCCATGTCTTGGATTGAAATCACAGCGCCGGTGGCCATCAATTCCAGCGTCGCCTCCATCAGGCTTTTCTCAGTAAACGGATCGCCTACCTGCACGGTGGGGCGCTTTTCCTCAATACTGTCGTCAAATTCAGCCGAGGCCATGGTCGCGCCGCCAACCCCATCACGCCCGGTTTTGGCCCCGAGATAAACCAC
>CAZZKL010000139.1:0-7807 GCA_964655135.1 uncultured Roseovarius sp.
GTAGGACATGATGCGCCCGGCGATGTTGCTGATGGCCTCGTCGCGGTGGATGCATTCAAGCATCTCGGCGGCGTTGAGTTGACCCAGTTTGCCCTCATAGTCAGCCGCAAAATCGGCGCAGGCGGCGCGCAGCCATTTCAGGTCGCGGGCCAGTTCGGGGGCGTCTTCGGAGGTGTAAAGATCGCTTAAATCCCATTCCGGCAGATCGCCGAGGTTTTTATCCCCGGAAGATGTGTTGGCGTCAAATACGGGAAAGGGCAGGGTCAGCATGGGATACCTCGAAATTTTGTTCCCCCGTGACATAGGCCGCGTGGGCGGGTGTCACAAGGGGTTGTGGCTTGTCATTCTGGGCAGTCGCTTTAAGCTGATTGGAAATCATCGGAGGAATGCATCATGCGGTTTGTTAGATATGGAAAATCCGGGGCGGAAAAGCCCGGGGTGTTGGACGCTGAGGGGGCTGTGCGGGATTTATCCGGCGTGGTGGCGGATCTGGCGGGGGATGTGCTGGTGGATTTGCCGGATGTTGATCCGGAGACCCTGCCGTTGGTGGCGGGCAATCCGCGGTTGGGGCCGCCGGTAGGGCAGGTGGGCAAGATTGTGTGCATCGGGCTGAATTATAGCGATCATGCCGAGGAGGCGGGGATGAAAATCCCCACCGAGCCGATTGTTTTTATGAAGGCGACATCGGCGATCATCGGGGCGCGCGATACGGTGCTGATGCCGCGTGGCTCCACCCGCACGGATTGGGAGGTGGAGCTGGGCGTGATCATCGGCAGGCCTGCCAAATACGTTGATGAGGCCGAGGCGCTGAGCCATGTGGCGGGGTATTGCATTGCCAATGATGTGTCGGAACGCGAGCTGCAGATTGAGCATTTGGGGCAATGGACCAAGGGCAAAAGCTGTGACACGTTTGCGCCCTTGGGGCCGTGGATGGTGACGCCGGATGAGGTGGGGGATGTGCAGGCGCTGGACCTGACGGTTGAGGTCAATGGCGCGCGGATGCAGACCGGCAATTCCAGCGCAATGATTTTCACGGTGGCGCAGGTGATTGCCTATCTCAGCGGGCTGATGACGCTGCATCCCGGCGATGTGATCATGACCGGCACGCCGCCGGGGGTGGGCATGGGGATGAAACCGCCGCGCTACCTGAAGGCGGGCGATGAGATGGTGCTTGAAATATCAAAGCTGGGGCAACAGCGGCTGCAAGTGGCGCAGGGTTAACTGGGTCTACGCCCATGTCCCGGCGTCTACGCCCATGTCCCGGCCGCTTTTATAATTATCGGTGCCGGGACCTCTTGATTGGCTGAGAGGCCCCGGTGCGGGGACCGGTGCGTGGGGGGTGTTAGCCGCTATGCTGTGCGGCCATGTGGCCGCAGATCAAGTCCATCACGCGGGCGCGGGTTTCGGGCGTGCCCATCAGCAGTTCATGCTTGCCGCCCTCAATGATTTCAAACCGGCTGCCGGGCCAGCGGGCCATGCGGCTGGTGATGGCGGGGATGTCGACAATTTCCTCATCCGAGCCCATGATTGTAAGACAGGGAATATCCGGCGAGGCCATCCGGGCCAGTGCGCGGGTTTCCACCAGTGATGTATGGAGCCAGCGCAGGCTTGGCCCGGCAAGGCCAAGGCCCGGTTGGGCGCGGGTCTGGTCGATCAGGTATTGATACATATCGCGGTCATTGGTCAGCATGTTGGTCTCAAACGGCTCAACCAGCACATAACTTTCCGTAGATGTGCCGGGCGCGATTTTAGCGC
The DNA here is from genome assembly GCA_964655135.1 of uncultured Roseovarius sp. Classification (GTDB taxonomy): domain Bacteria; phylum Pseudomonadota; class Alphaproteobacteria; order Rhodobacterales; family Rhodobacteraceae; genus Roseovarius. The sequence goes on from CAZZKL010000139.1 coordinate 1,756, forward strand.
CGAGGCCAACAAACCGGCTGCCGCAGGACATCATCCAAGCGAAGGGGCGCATATAGGCGGCCATGCCGATCCGAAACATCGGAGCGGAAAATGTAGCGGTCTCAACCGGCAGGCCCTCATGTAATGAGCGCAGGGCGATGCAGCCGCCCATGGAATGCGCCAGCAGGTGCCAGGGCTTGGGCAGGTCAAGCTTTTCAGCCGCCTCAAGCATCGCCGCCACGTCCCTCTGATAATCGGTGAAGTTTTGCACATGACCGGCCATGGGATTGGCCGTCAGCCGGTCCGCCAGCCCCTGACCGCGCCAGTCGATCACCAGCGTTGCATAGCCACACGCCGCCAGATCACGCGCCGTGACCCCGTATTTCTCGATATATTCGGTGCGACCGGGGAACAGCAGGACCGTGCCCTTGGCCTTTTTATGGGGCCAGAGCGCCACCCGCAGGCGCACGCCGTCGCGGGCCTTGATCCACCACGCCTGACCGCCCTTGGGGCCGGTGGTGATGTCTTCAAAAAACGGGGCGGAGTCCATAGGTGCCATATCCCGCATCAGGCCAGAACGCTGCCCAGTTTCATCGCCAGACCCATATCGCCATCCACCGACAGTTTGCCGGACATGAAAGCGGCCGTTGGATCCATGTCACCAGCCAGAATTGCCTCAAAGGTGTCGGCGTCAGCGGTGAGGGTCACATCGGCCTCATCATCGCCGGCGCGCGCGCCATTGCCGTCAATCATGATACCGCCTTCGCCCGCGATCATGAATTTGGCCACACCGTCAAAACCATCGTGGCCGATTTTCTCACTCAGGGCGGCCACTGCGGCGGTTACTATTTCGCTCATTTCAAAAATTCCTTATTAATTATCCTGCCGGGGGTTTGCATTCCGGTCATTCACGTTAAACTTACACATATTATGTGCATTCTTTACTACAACCTCAAATGTGCCCTTACGGCACTTCTGGCGATGGTCATGTTATCCTTACCTGCCACGGCGGATGAGGTGGCAAAACTTGATCCGTTATTTGAGCAGTTGAAGCAGGCCGACTCAGCCGATGCACTGCGTATTGCCCGTGAAATAAACATGGAATTGTCAAAATCTGGTTCACCGGCGATGGATTTACTGCTTAAACGCGGCCAAGACGCGCTTGATGCCGGAAATATCGAGGCCGCCATCGGGGACCTCACGGCCCTGACCGACCATGCGCCAAATTTCGCCGAAGGCTGGCATACGCGCTCGCTTGCTTACGCGCAGGCGGGGCTTTATGGCCCGGCTTTGTCTGATCTTGAGCACGCCTTGGCCCTGCGTCCCCGGCATTTCCGCGCTATTTTTGGCCTTGGGGTGATTATGGAAGAGCTGGGCCGACCGGAAAAGGCGCTTGAGGCTTATAAAAAAGCTCAGGCAATCTATCCTAGTTTTGAGGGTATCAATGAATTCATCGACCGTCTGTCGCGTGATCTGGACGGCGAGGACATCTAGCGGACATCTGATAAAAGGGCTGAGAATGGCCGAGCAGTCACGGGTGCTGGCGGTCCTAGGCCCGACCAATACCGGCAAAACACATTACGCGATTGAGCGTATGCTGGCCTATCCCACAGGGATCATCGGCCTGCCTTTGCGGCTGTTGGCGCGCGAGGTTTATGACAAGATTGTCGCGCTGCGCGGGCCGTCGGTGGTGGCACTGATCACTGGCGAAGAGCGGATTGTGCCGAAACGCACCAAATACTGGGTCTGCACGGTTGAGGCGATGCCACAGGGGATGGGCGCGGATTTTGTCGCGGTGGACGAGATACAGCTTTGCGCCGACCCTGAGCGCGGCCATGTGTTTACCGACCGTCTGCTGCATATGCGCGGCCTGCGTGAGACGCAGTTTTTGGGGGCGCAAACCATGCGCGGCACGATTGCAGCGCTGGTGCCGGGGGTGGAATTTCAACGCCGCGAGCGGATGTCTGAGCTTACATATGCCGGGCCAAAAGCGATTGCCAAAATGCCCGCGCGCAGTGCGATTGTGGGGTTTTCGGTTGAGGGGGTTTATGCCATTGCCGAATTGCTGCGCCGCCAAAAAGGGGGTGCTGCGGTGGTGATGGGGGCGCTTAGCCCGCGCACCCGTAATGCGCAGGTCGAGATGTATCAAAACGGCGATGTGGAATATTTGGTGGCCACCGATGCGATTGGCATGGGGCTTAATCTGGACATCAACCATGTGGCGTTTTCGTCACTCTCAAAGTTTGACGGCCACCGGATGCGCGCACTGGCCCCCAATGAGTTGGCGCAGATTGCTGGCCGTGCCGGGCGGGGCATGGCCAATGGCACCTTTGGCGTAACCGGTGAGGCCCCGGCGCTATCGGATGAGGTGGCGCGTGCCATCATGGATCACCGGTTTACGCCGATCAGCAAACTTCAGTGGCGCAATTCCGATCTGATGCAGGGCAATATTGCGGCGCTGATCGCCTCGCTTGAGCAGCGCCCCGAGGATGAGCGCCTGACCAAGGCGCGCGAGGCCGATGATCTCAGGGCGTTAAAAACACTGGCCGGGCAGGGGGCAATTCGCGAGCGGGCCTCTGATCCGGCGTCGGTGCGATTGCTGTGGGATGTCTGCCGCATTCCTGATTTTCGCGGCATTAGTCCGGGTGAACACGCCAGCCTGCTGGAGGTGATTTTTAACGATCTGGCCGAGCATGGCCGGGTTAGTGACGACTGGCTGGCGCGGCAGATTAAACGCATTGACCGGGTGGATGGCGATATTGATACGCTCTCTAAGCGACTGTCATATATCCGCACCTGGACTTATGTTGCGCAAAGAAAAACCTGGCTGGATGACGAAATTCATTGGCGCGAGGCAACGCGCGCTGTAGAAGACCGCCTGTCGGATGCGCTGCACGGGGCGCTGACACGAAGATTTGTGGATCGGCGCACCTCCGTGCTTATGCGTCGGCTGAGACAGAAGGAGGCCATGGTGGCCGACGTAAATGATATTGGTGAGGTAAGCGTTGAGGGCGAATTCATTGGCCGTCTCGACGGGTTTAGATTTATTCGTGACAAGGCCGCGGCCGGGCAGGAGGCCAAGACATTGGAACAGGCCAGCCTGAAGGCTTTGGCACCGCATTTTCATCTCAAGGCGGATCGGTTTTATAACGCGCCGGATACTGAGATTGATTTCACCGAGCAAGGCGGGTTGACCTGGGGCAAAGAGGCCGTGGGCAAGCTGGTGGTTGGCCCGGACGCGCTAAAACCACAGGCGGTGGCGTTTGTTGATGAGGAAGCGGGCGATGACGTGGCGCAAAAAGTACAGCGCCGGTTGCAGCATTTCATTGACCGCAAGCTGGCCACTTTGTTTGAGCCGTTGCTGAATATCCAGCGCGATGAAACCCTGACCGGGGCGGCGCGTGGCTTTGGTTTTTGCATGGTTGAAGCTTTCGGGATACTCCCGCGCGGGGAGGTGGCCGATGAGGTCAAGGCGCTGGACCAAGACGCGCGCGGCACCTTGCGCAAACATGGCATTCGCTTTGGTCAGTTCACTATATTTATGCCGTTGCTGCTGAAACCCGCGCCCACCCGGCTGCGGCTGGTGCTTTGGGCGTTGGCGAAGGGATTGGATGAGTTTCCCGAATCACCGCCGCCGGGTCTGGTGACGGTTCCGGTTGGGACATCTGCGCCCGAGGGTTATCACACCATGTCGGGCTACCGCGCGGCAGGTGAGCGGGCCATTCGCATTGATATGCTGGAACGGCTGGCGGATATGCTGCGTTCCGAAGATAGCCGTGGCGGGTTTGAGGCCAAGGCGGATATGCTGTCAATCACCGGCATGACGCTGGAGCAATTTGCCGATCTGATGCAGGGGCTTGGCTATAAACCGATGCGCGGCGAGCGTGACAAGCTGCGGGTGGTTGTGGAAGATACAGCAAAAACGGAGGATACCCCCCCCGCCGAGGCGCCCACGCAAGAGGGCGACGAGGCCGCCGCTGCTGAGGCCAAAGTTGAAGACCCCCCTGAAAAAGAAGTGTTTTACACCTTTACATGGGGCGGGGCCGGACGCCGTGAAAAGCCTGCGCCGAACCGGTCTTCAAAACCACAGGGAAAATACAAGGGCAAACCCAAAGGCAAGCCAAAGGGGAAACCCGGTGACAAGGGCGCTAAAACCTACTCGGCCAAGCCAAAAAGGGAAAAGCCGATTGATCCCGATAACCCCTTTGCGGCGGCGCTTATGGGGCTGAAAGACAAAACCTGATGCGGGGGGATGCAACTGGCTGAGGACGGCGATAAAATCCGCCTTGATAAATGGCTCTGGCAGGCGCGGTTTTTCAAAACCCGAAGCCTGTCGGCCAAGTTGATCAGCGCTGGTAAGGTGCGGGTGAATGGCGCGCGCGTGAGTAAGCCCGCGCGGATGGTTGGCCCCGGGGATGTGCTCACCTTTCCGCAAGCCAAGCAGGTCAGGGTGGCGCGGATTGTCGCAGTGGGCACGCGGCGGGGGCCGGCACCCGAGGCGCAAATGCTGTATGAGGACCTTACCGAGCCGCAAGAAACGCCGCAAAAACAGGATAATTTCCCGCCCGCGCCAAGGTTTGAGGGAAAAGGCCGCCCGACCAAACGCGACCGGCGCAAGCTTGATCTGAAACGCCTCGGACCGCTTGAATGATCGCCCCTGCTGGATTAGGTGAGGGGCTGAGCTGAAACCGAAAGACCGCCATGACCTATATCGTTAATGATGCCTGTATCGCCTGCAAATACACCGATTGTGTGGAGGTGTGCCCTGTGGATTGCTTCTATGAGGGGGAAAACATGCTGGTGATTCACCCCGATGAATGCATTGATTGCGGTGTGTGTGAGCCCGAATGCCCCGCCGATGCGATCCGCCCCGATACTGAGCCGGACACCGAGCAATGGGTGGATTTCAACCGTAAATATTCCGAAATGTGGCCGGTGATCATCACCAAGAAAGATCAACTGCCCAACGCGGAAGAACGTGATGGCGAAGAGGGCAAGCTTGAGAAATATTTCTCGGAAAAACCCGGGGAAGGCGGCTAAAACCCCTTCGGGGCTTTCACAGGGGCGGTTTTTATGTTATGCTGCATGGCAGAATGTGAAGTATTGCCTGATATCCATTTTCCCGCGCTGCCGCCCGGGGATGGATTTCTTTGCGCTAAAAACACAGGTTTCAGGCCGCTTTATGGCCGGGGAGATGGGTTAGCGGGCATGCATAAGCTAAGGAAATATCTATGAATATGACACCACGGCCCGACTTTCGCCCCAATGATTATGTTGTTTATCCTGCCCATGGGGTGGGAAAGGTTGTCTCGATTGAGGAACAAGAAGTGGCGGGCATGACGCTTGAGCTGTTTGTGATCTCGTTTGAGAAAGACAAGATGATGCTCCGGGTGCCAACCAACAAGGCGCTGGAAATTGGCATGCGCGGGCTTTCGACCCCCGATACCATCAGCCGGGCGATGCGCACGCTGAAGGGCAAGGCCAAGGTCAAACGCGCGATGTGGTCGCGCCGGGCGCAGGAATATGAGCAAAAGATCAATTCCGGCGATCTGATTGCCATTGCCGAGGTGGTGCGCGACCTGCACCGCACCGATGACCAGCGCGAGCAAAGCTATTCTGAGCGTCAGCTTTATGAGGCCGCCCTTGAGCGCCTGACCCGCGAAGTGGCGGCTGTGGCGGACGGCGACGAAGTGCTGGCCGCCGGGCAGATTGATGAAGTGCTGATGTCGCGCGCGCCTGCGGCGGCCTGAGTTCAGAAATACCCAGATGAGTACAGCCGCGTCCTTAAAGCGTTTCGACTTATTGTTGAGACAAACAATGTGTCGAAACGCGGTGCAACGCTTTGATGTTGTATGCGTTTCAAAATTAACTTGTGACCCAACTTAATTGCGAAACGCTTTGGCGGCGCGGCTGTATTTCATCCAAGGCCTTACGAATAACAATATGCCTCAACCCGGTTAAAGCGTCACGCCTTTAACCTGAGACAGGGGAAAGGCGAGGCGCTGTAAGACCTCATAATGTTGTGGGCGTTTCACCACAAACCTGTGATCCAGGTTTATGGCGGAACGCTTTA
>CAZZKL010000140.1:0-7807 GCA_964655135.1 uncultured Roseovarius sp.
GGGGAGGGTGGGTGGGCGTCCCGGCAAGGGGGCGGATTTAACCTAAAGCGCTTCGATAAAAACTCGTGATTCAAGTTTTTCTCGAAACGCTTTAAAGCTTGGCCTTGCGCCATCCCGCCGCGCGCGCCTCACGCTCGCTACAAAACCAGCGCTCGCCTTTGTCACGGCGAATACCGGTTTTTCTGTAATATTTCTGCCCCGGCAGATGGTAAATCCTGTCACCCCGGCTTGAGACATTTCCCTTGATCCGGCATTGCCTGTCTTCGGGCGCCTGCCCCTTGATCCGTTCCAGCCGGAATTGCGCCGGGCGCATCATCCGCCCGGTATGCAGCCCGCGCCCGGCCCGCGCCGCGCGCACTTCCTCGGCAACGTATTCCCTTGAATATTTACGGTACGCCAGCGCCAGCCCGTCATGCACCAAATCCCGGCCAATGTCGCGCCCGCCCACCCGGCAGCGCGCCACGACCCGGCCATAGACATCCATTGTCACCGCCACACAGGCCGCCACACGCCCCTGATAGCGGGCGCGAACCTCACGGCTGACCGCCGCGCCACAGGCCCATTCAACCCCTTGCGCAGTCTCACAGGTCTGGTCTGTTTCAGCCGCATCAATCCCATGCAGCCGCACCCGCGTGCCGCCCACATCCAACGTATCGCCATCAATCACTGAAATAACACCACTGAATCCGGCCATCACCGGGCCAGAGAGAGCAACAAACAAAAACGTCACGCAAATTCTTAACATGACGTAAATATCGGGGGGCGCGCCTGTGCAATCAAGGGCAAGCGTTCATAAAGGTTAACGCTGCGCCTCTTGCCAGCGCGGACTGATCCAAGGCTCGGCGTTTTCAGGCGAAAGCGGACTCTGGCCCAGCACATGGTCGGCGATTTTTTCGCCCACCAATATCGACGGCGCATTGAGATTACCATTGGTGATCACCGGGAAAATACTGCTGTCGACCACCCGGAGCGCCTCAACCCCAATCACCCGCCCTTGCGCGTCGACCACCGCCTCAGGATCATCCTTGCGGCCCATCTTGCAGGTGCCGCAGGGATGAAATGCACTTTCGGCATGACTACGGATGAAATCATCCAAATCCTCATCGCTTTGCACCTCCACACCGGGCTGAATTTCATGCTTGGCATAGGGCCGAAACGCCTCTTGCGCAAAAATCTCACGGGTCAGGCGAATGCATTGCCGAAAATCTTCCCAATCGCTTTGCTCAGACATGTAATTAAACCGGATCACCGGGGCCTCACCGGGATCAGCACTGCGCAAAGTCACCGCCCCGCGCGAGGCGCTGCGCATCGGCCCGACATGGGCCTGAAACCCGTGACCCTCGGCGGCAATCTTGCCATCATAACGCACCGCGATGGGCAGGAAATGAAGCTGAATATCGGGATATGTCACCCCCTTGCGCGACCTGATAAAGCCGCAGCTTTCAAACTGATTGCTGGCCCCCGGCCCTTTGAGACCCATCAACCAGCGCGCGCCAACATAGGCCTTACCAAATAAATTCCAATATTTATATAGGCTTACAGGCTGGCTAGCAGCCATCTGCACATAAAGCTCAAGATGGTCCTGCAAATTCCCGCCCACACCGGGCCGGTCGGCCACAACATCAATGCCGTGCTCTGCCAGATGCGCGCCGGGGCCTACGCCCGACAACATCAACAGCTTGGGCGAATTAATCGCCGAGGCGGCAACAATCACCTCAGCGCGGGCGCGGATCACCTCTCGCCGCCCCTTGCAGGTCGCCTCGATCCCAACCGCGCGGCCCTCTTCAATGATCACACGGGTGACCAACCCACGCACCAAATCACAATTCGCGCGCCGCAATGCCGGGCGCAAATAAGCATTCGCCGCCGACCAGCGCCGCCCCTTCCAGACGGTCATGTCAAACGGGCCAAAACCCTCCTGCTGTGCGCCGTTATAATCGCCGGTCAGCTCATACCCCGCCTGCCCGCCAGCTTTGATAAAGGCCCGCACCAACGGGTTTCCCATCGTCCCGCGCGAGACATGCAGCGGGCCATCCTTGCCGCGCCACGCCGGATCACCGCCATGGCTGCCCGAATGCCAATTTTCCATCCGGCGATAATAGGGCAGCACATCGGAATATCCCCAGCCCTCCGCGCCCTGATCGCGCCAATGATCAAAATCATGGGCATGGCCGCGCACATAAACCATGCCGTTGATGCTTGAGGATCCACCAATCACCTTGCCACGCGGACATACCAGCCTGCGCCCGCCCAAATGCGGCTCTGGCTCGCTGCTATAGCCCCAGTCATATCGGCTCATATTCATCGGATAGCTCAGCGCACCGGGCATCTGAATAAATGGCCCCGCATCAGTGCCGCCATGCTCGACCACCAACACGCTTCGCCCCGCTTCGGCCAGACGGTAGGCCATGGCACATCCGGCACTGCCCGCACCAATGATCACATAATCAGCTTCCATCATCACCCCCAATGAGTACCGCCGCCTTGGCGCGACGGGGAGGGCGGGTGGGCGGCGCGCCAAGGCGGCGGTTTGCCACAGGAAAATCAGAGTGTGTCACGCAGCACCTCATAAGAAACCATTACCGATTTTTGATAAGCCGGGCGCTTTGCCAACCGATCATAATACGCCCGCAGCGCCGGAGATTCGCGGCGCTCAATCTCAATGTCAAAATACCGATAGAGCACATGACCCAGCATAATATCCGCAAGGCTCAGCACCTCACCGCATAAAAATTCATGTTGCCCTAGCCGTTTCTCGGCAATCGCCAGATGATGCTCCAGCTTATCCACCGCCTTGCCAATGGCCGCGACATTCCAGTGCGCGCGCGGGGTGCGCACAACCCGCCAGAACACCGGTCCGGTAAAACCTTCCGCCACATCATGCTTGGCCCATTCGGCCCACATATCCACCTCGGCCCGCGCCAGCGGATCACGAGGCCAAAACCCCTCATCGCCATGCGCGGTCGCCAGATAGCGCAGGATTGCCGAAGTCTCAAACAGCGCCCTGCCCCCCACTTTCAACACCGGAATTTTGCCATGCGGGTTCATCGCCAAAAACTCAGGGCTGTCCAACCCGCCATGGTTTTCACCATAATCCAGCCGCTCGTATTGCAACCCCAGCTCTTCCAGCCCCCAGATCACTGCCTGCACATTGGATGACGTCGCGCGCCCCAAAACCGTCAGCATCACGCCCCCCTCGGAAAGCGTTGGCTTTCTTCCAGATCATTCAAATCCATATGATTGCGCATGTACCGCTCTGATGCTTTTTGCAGCGGCTGATAATCCCACGGGTAATAGCCGCCCTTGCGCAAGGCCTCATAAACCACCCGCCGCCGGGCCTGACTTTGCCGCACAGCCGCATCAAACGCGGCCAAATCCCAACGCGCCTCGCATTTCGCCTGCAACTGCGCCAGCGTTCCGGCGTGCTTTGGCTCCGGTGCCAGATTGACCAACTCATGCGGGTCCGCCTCAAGATTAAACAACTGATCGGGATCAAGCGCGCAGCGGTTAAATTTCCACTTGCCATAGCGCAAGCTAACCAGCGGCGCATAAGACGCCTCGGCGGCATATTCCATCATCACCGGATTGCTGCGTTTCCCCCCCTGCCCCAGATAAACAAGGCTTTCGCCACTCACCCACGGGGCCACCTCTTCCATGCTGACCCCGGCCAGATCGCATAAGGTGGGGCAGACATCCAAGGTGCTTACCGGCGCGTTCACCATCCCCGGCTTCATCCCCGGCGCGAATATCATCAGCGGCACCTTTGAGGCGCCCTCATAAAACGACATCTTAAACCAAAGCCCGCGTGCGCCCAGCATATCTCCGTGGTCCGAGACAAACATAATAATGGCTTCTTGGCCGGTGGCCTCAAGCGCGTCCATCACCTCGCCGATTTTGTCATCGAGATAGCTGATGTTGGCAAAATACGCCCGCCGCGACCGGCGAATATCCTCGTCCGTGATCTCAAACGCGCGCCAGTCATTGGCGTCAAAAATCCGCTGCGAATGCGCGTCGTGATCATCATAATCCATCGCCGGAACCTCCGGCAGCAAATGCGCGCAATCGGCATATAAATCCCAATACTTCCGCCGCGCCACATAAGGGTCATGCGGATGGGTAAAGCTGACGGTCAGGCACCAAGGCCGGGCATCCCGCCCCCGCGCCAGATCGTAAACCTTAGCGCGGGCATAATGCGCCACCTCATCATCATATTCCATCTGATTGCTGATCTCGGCCACGCCCGCGCCGGTCACTGATCCCAGATTGTGATACCACCATTTAATCCGCTCACCCGGTTTGCCATAATCCGGCGTCCAGCCAAAATCAGCCGGGTAAATATCCGTGGTCAGGCGGGTTTCAAACCCGTGCAACTGATCGGGTCCAACAAAATGCATCTTGCCACTCAGGCAGGTCTGATAGCCCGCGCGGCGCAAATGATGCGCATAGGTGGGAATATCGGCGGCAAATTCAGAGGCATTGTCATAGACGCGGGTTTGTGACGGCAGCAACCCCGACATGAAACTCGCCCGCCCCGGCGCACATAAAGGTGAGGCGGTATAGGCATTGGTAAACCGGGTGGAGCGCGCCGCCAACCGCCTCAGATTTGGCGCATGAAGCCATTTTGCCGGGCCATCGGGGAACAATGTGCCATTCAACTGATCCACCATAAATATCAGTATGTTAGGGGATGTCATCCGGGGGTGCTTTTGGCCAGGCTGGTATCGAGGTAATGCATCAAGACATCCACCGCCGCCCCCGGTGACATCAGATCGGCGCGCAGGGCCTGCCGGATATAAAGCCCGTCAATCATCGCCGCCAAACCCCGGGTCAGCGTCAACGCTTCATCCCCGGCAATCTGGCGAAACTCATGGCGCAGGTTTGAGCGCACCCGCCATTGGTAAATGTGCAAAAGCCGCCGGGCAGGCTCGGATTTTTGCGCCTGAACGTAGAAATTCAGCCACGCCGAAACCATCTCAGGGCGGAATTGCGCCACGCCAAAACTGGCGCGAATAATCGCCTCAATCCGCTCCCTTGGGGATTTCGCCATCGCCAGCGCACCGCGCACCTCAGCGCCATATAGCGTCAGAATATGGCGCATGGCGGCGGCAAACATCTGTTCTTTTGAGCCGAAATAGTGATGCGCCAGCCCGCTTGACATGCCCGCCCGTTTGGCAATCTGGCTAACGGTGACATCCAATGTCCCGCGCTCGCCTATTTCCGAGATCGTGGCCTCGACCAGTGCCGAGCGCCGGATTGGCTCCATTCCCAGTTTTGGCATGTCTTACCCCCCCGTCTGTTGATACCAGACAGGTCTAATAATCTTTGATTGACTCGTCAATCAATAAACCAATGGCCCTACCAGCGCCCCGTTGCCGCGCGCGCCATCAGGCGCAACCGGCTGAGGGCCGGGGCGCTGTCCAGCTTGCCTTCGGCCACCCGTGCCGGATCATTTTTAGCGCGTTTCAAAATGGTCCTGGTCTGCCACAGCGGCAGCAATGCAGGCCGGGCGGCGGCGGCAATTTGGCCCCGCTTTGCCCGCGCGCGTTTCAATCGCGTCAGGCCCTCTGCGGCCAATGTTTTCACCGCCTCAGCCCGGCCATCCACCATCGGCACCCGCCCGGCCTGTTCCAGCGCTGGCACCGCTCGCAGCCACCCCGCAAGACCATGGGCATAGCCCGCATTCATCAATGTTGCTGTATCCACCGTGCCTAAAGCGCGCGCTGCGACCAGCATCAAATGGCCCGCCGTATGCTCAAGATGCCGGGTGAAATGCGCGTCATCCTCAAACGGATCACGGGTTATATCCCAGCGCCGTGCCTCGATCAGTTGATCCAGAAGGCCCGCCCCCTCGGCATCGAGTACCGCCGCTAATGGCGTCACCACCTCATGCCGCCGCACCGGGCCACCTTCGCGGATTTCCCCCAAGGCATCGCGCCACCATTGCAGGCGCATCTCGGCAATCATCGGCTCGGCCGTCACCCACGGCGCGCGGGCCACCTCGACGTTGAAAGCATAGATCGGAAACAGTATTTCACGCGCTTCCACCGGTGCCGCCATCGCCGCCATAAACCGCTCGGGGTCACCCCGCCGCACCAGACCGGCGCAAGCGTTCAGGTCGTCACTGTTCACGCAACAGCTTCCAGTTTATCGCGTCCAGCAACGCCTCAAATGACGCATCCACGATGTTCGGACTGACCCCCACGGTCGACCACCTGCGCCCCTGCGCATCCTCGCTGTCGATGATCACCCGCGTCACCGCCTCGGTGCCGCCCTGGGTGATCCGCACCTTGAAATCCACCAGCCGCATATCCGCAATCTGCGCCTGATAGCCGCCCAAATCCTTGGCCAAAGCCGTGGCCAGCGCATTCACCGGGCCGCGATCTGTGCCATCGGCATCCACCGATTCCGACACCGACAGCTTTTTCACGCCGTCCACCTTGACCACCACAACCGCCTCGGACAGTGAAATCATCTTGTTGTATTTATTCTTGCGCCGCTCCACCGTGACCTTATAGCGCTTGACCTCAAAAAACTCGCGGCTTTGCCCCAGCTCGGCCCGCGCCAGCAGCTCGAACGAGGCCTGCGCGCTGTCATAGGTATAGCCCCGGTCCTCACGTTCTTTGATCTGCTCAAGAATGCGCCCCAGCGCCGGGTTATCCTTTTCCACCTCCAGCCCGGCCTCGGCCAGACGGCGGCGCAAATTGGATTGCCCGGCCTGATTTGACATCGGAATGATCCGGGCATTGCCCACCAGTTCCGGCTCGATATGCTCATACGTCGCAGGGTCCTTGAGGATCGCACTGGCATGCAGCCCCGCCTTATGGGCAAACGCCGACGCGCCCACATAGGCCGCCTGCCGCAGCGGCACCCGGTTGAGAATATCATCCAACTGACGGCTCACCTGCGTCAGCCCCTCCAGCGCATCGCGGCTGATCCCGGTCTCAAACCGGCTGGCATAGGGCTGTTTTAGCAACAGCGTCGGGATCAGCGTGATCAGATTGGCATTGCCACAGCGCTCGCCCAACCCGTTGAGCGTGCCCTGCACCTGCCGCGCGCCTGCATCAATCGCGGCCAGAGACCCGGCCACGGCATTTTCGGTATCATTATGGGTGTGAATGCCCAGATTTGCGCCGGGAATGCCCGCTTGGGTCACCTCTGTGGTGATCTCTCCAATCTCATGTGGCAGGGTGCCGCCATTGGTATCACACAGCACAATCCAGCGCGCGCCGGCATCATAGGCGGCCTTCACCGTTTCCAGCGCATAATCCGGGTCAGATTTGAAACCATCAAAGAAATGCTCAGCATCAAACAGCGCTTCACGGCCTTGACTGACAATATAAGCCATAGATTTAGCAATGTTTTCGGTGTTTTCCGCCTTGGAAATCCCCAGTGCCTTGGCGACATGAAATTCGTGGCTTTTACCCACCAGACACACGGCCCCCGTGCCCGCATTGATCACCGCCGCCAGCACATCATCATTCTCGGCTGAGCGACCCGAGCGCTTGGTCATGCCAAACGCCGTCATCGTGGCTTTGGTCTTGGGCGCATCGTCAAAAAACGCACTGTCGGTCGGGTTCGCCCCCGGCCAGCCGCCTTCGATATAATCGACGCCAAGCTTATCCAGCGCCTTGGCGATCTGCATCTTTTCCTCAGTGGAGAATTGCACACCTTGGGTTTGCTGCCCGTCGCGCAGGGTGGTGTCGTAGATATAAAGCCGTTCACGCCCCATTATCGTCCCCTCCGTTTCTTCTGGCCAAAAATATCCCGGGGAGTGTGAGGGGCTGGCCCCTCACGCCAACGATGCAAC
>CAZZKL010000141.1:0-7662 GCA_964655135.1 uncultured Roseovarius sp.
CCGGGGCCGAAATACGCCAGAAGGATTGGCATGACCGGCCCGGTTTGCGCGCCCGAAAATGCGCTGATGGTGGTTGGCAGCAGCAAAAGCGAGCTGGCAAAGATCGCCGGGATCACGCCGGCGGGGTTGACCTTCACCGGCAAATGGCTGGAGCCGCCATCATAGACCTTCATCCCCACCTGACGGCGCGGATACTGAATGTGGATTTTGCGCAAGGCGCGCTCCATGAACACCACAAAGGCAATGACGATCACCACCATGATCATCACCCCGATGATCACTGCCGGGCTTACAGCGCCCGAGCGCCCCTGCGCAAAGAACCGTGCCAATGCGGCGGGCACTTCGGCAACGATACCAACAAAAATGATCAAGGACACACCATTGCCGATGCCGCGCGCGGTGATCTGCTCACCCAGCCACATCAAAAACATCGTACCACCCACCAGCGTGACCATGCACGAGATGATGAAAAATCCGCCAGGGCTTGTAACCAGATCGCCCGATTGCAGCGATACCGCCAGACCATAAGATTGCAGCGTCGCCAGCCCCACGGTGCCATAGCGGGTATATTGGTTGATCTTCTTGCGCCCCTGCTCGCCTTCTTTCTTCAACTGCGCCAAGGGCGGATACATCGACGTCATCAACTGAATAATGATCGAGGCGCTGATATAAGGCATGATCCCAAGGGCAAATATCCCCATCCGCCCCAGCGCGCCACCGGTGAACATCGACAGAATACCGCCAATGCCCTGCCCTGCGGCCTCCATGAAATCCCTCAACGCGCCGCCATCAATCCCCGGCACCGGAATATAGGTGCCCAGCCGATAGATGATCAGCAATCCCAGCGTAAAGAAAATGCGGTTTCGTAGATCAGTGGCCTTGCCAAGGGCGGCCCAGGATGTGTTGGCGGCCATTTGCTCTGCTGCAGATACCATGTTTGGTCTCTTTCATATGACAACGCCGCCCTAGGGCAGTTTTTCCCAGCCCGGGCGGCGCGTTTAACGGAAAACTCGAGATTATATGTAAGCGGCTCAAGACCCGCTCACAAGGCTTTATTCAGCCGCAGGGGCCGCAGCCGCCGCCACCGTCAACGTGCCACCCGCCTTCTCGACCGCCGCAACCGCCGATTTTGACGCGCCCGTGACTTCCAGCGTCACCTTGGCCTTGATATCGCCCTTCGCCAGAATACGCACCCCGTCCAGCTTGCGCCGCACCAGCCCGCTTGCCACCAGCACATCTTCCGAGATGGCCTTTTTGGCATCCAGCTTCTTATCATCGATGAATTTCTGGATCAGGCCCAGATTAACCACGGCAAATTTCTTCCGGTTCGGCTTGGTAAAGCCCCGCTTTGGCAGCCGTTGATAAAGCGGCATTTGCCCGCCTTCAAAGCCTTTAATCGCCACACCCGAGCGTGCTTTTTGGCCTTTAATGCCGCGCCCACCGGTCTTACCCATGCCCGAGCCAACACCACGCCCAATACGCTTGCGTTTCTTGGTTGCACCGGGATTATCTTGTAATTCATGCAGTTTCATGTCGCTTCTCCTTTGCCGGATGTGACCCCCAGCGACGGGAGCGGCCAAACGCGGCTTAAATTGCTATATCCGTGGTAAAAGACTCACCACCGGGCGCGTATAGCCGCGATGCGGCACACGATCAAGACCAATACGTAGGGTGGGTGAAACCCACGCGCCTGCCTTATTCCTCCACCGCATAACTCCCCTCCGCATCATGCGTCTCATGACCGCTCAACGCGGGCGTAAAAATACAAATAAACCGCAAATCAGACTTAGTCGCCCGCACAATATGCGCATCATGGCTGTCCAGCACATAAAGGCTCCCCGGCCCAATGGCATGAACCTGACCCGAGGCCACATCCTCCACCTCGCCCTCGCCTTCAATGCAATAATTGCTCTCAATATGGTTCTTATACTGCAAGCGCTGCTCACTGCCCTGCTTCACCACCGTATCATGCAGCGAATACCCCACGCCATCATTGGCCAGCAACAACCTGCGGCTTTCAAACCCCTCGCCTTTGATATGGGCCTGCGTTCCAAGAACCTGCCCCAGCGTTTTCACAATCATATTGAACCTCCATTTTCCACTTTGAGGGCCAGCATACCGCCCAACTCCCCCACCAACCAGAGGGCAGCGCCCGACCGCGGGTGGGCGCACACAACATTTGATATTGGCACCGCACACCCCAAACAATCAAACCTCAGTTCAATGTCCCCCCGTTGCAAAAGCGCCCGCCCATGGGGGCGGTCGGGCGCTGCCCGGGCAAGCCGGGCGGGAAGGTTGAGAATACGGCGCAAAAAGAACAAAACGAGATGACATATTATTATCTAAAACTGTCCACTAGACATTAGACAGAAAGACACGTATATCTAATGCGAAATAGGGAAAGGAGCGAATCATGGTAACGGAGGCAACATTCGAGGACTTGATAAAATTTCTCGATTACACTGCAAACAAGGGCTTAATGAAACAGGCTACAGTGGCAGCACGCAAGGCAGCCGCAAATAAATTGTTCCAAGAGTTGGATGACGTTGACCGTGCGGATGTTCTTTCTATTGACCTAGAAGACGCAATGAAACGCTTTCATAATAAAGTTGGAAATAATTATACACCGGATACAGTCCGAACCTATCAGAGCCGCATAAAATCAGCTCTTGAAGATTATAAAGCCTATCGCGAGAATCCAATGGGGTTCAGGCCTGCAATTTCCATCCGCACACGTAAACCAAGTACTAAATCAGCCGTACAGCTTTCTGAAGATTCGACTCAAAGCTCAAGCTCTACTTCACCACCAACAGGACCTATCGTGAAACCCTCAATGTCATCCGTAGATATATTACCAATCCCACTACGTGCTGATTTGATTGTTAGGGTCCAAGGCCTGCCATTCGATTTAACAGAGAATGAAGCAAACAAGATTTCCACGGTAATAAGGGCATTCGTGGCTTCTGAATAGTGTTGGGGTCCATACTCAATACTTGGGCGCAAGCCCGCACTGGCGGTCGCTGAAACTAGGGTCCAAACCTAAATTTCAGCGACCCCATATATCCATACGGATTAGTGTAGATAACAAGTTACTCTAAACTTTTCAATCAACACGCTAATTTTGTTATCCCTCCAACATAAAACGCCCCCGGCATAACCGAGGGCGCTTTCAAATTGTAGGGTGGGTGAAACCCACGCTCCGTTCAGCCTTTTTCTTCGATAATCTCAACCATATGCGAGATCTTGCGGATCATGCCGCGTATCGCAGGCGTGTCTTCCAACTCGCGCACTTTATGCATTTTGTTCAGGCCCAAACCCACCAGCGTCGCGCGCTGTTTGGCCGGGCGGCGGATCGGGCTGCCGATCTGCTTGATGACGATTGTTTTTGCCATTGTGCTAATCCCTTACGCTTCAGTTGCTTCAGGAGCAGCCGCCGGGGCGTCGTCCTTTTTGAGGATATCCGCCACCTTCTTACCACGACGCTGCGCCACCATCCGGGGGCTGCTTTCTTTTTGCAGACCGTCCATCGTGGCGCGGATCATGTTATAAGGGTTTTGCGAGCCGTTGGATTTGGCCACAACATCCTGCACGCCCAGCATCTCAAATACCGCCCGCATCGGACCACCGGCAATAATACCAGTCCCCTGAGGCGCCGCGCGCATGATCACTTTACCAGCGCCGTGGCGGCCTTCCATATCGTGGTGCAATGTGCGGCCTTCGCGCAGCGGCACGCGGATCATATTGCGTTTGGCAGCTTCAGTTCCCTTGCGGATTGCCTCAGGCACTTCTTTGGCTTTACCTTTGCCAAATCCAACCCGGCCCTTTTGATCGCCAACGACAACCAAAGCAGCAAAGCCAAAGCGCTTACCGCCTTTGACGGTTTTGCTGACCCGGTTGATTGCAACCAAACGGTCTGCGAATTCCGGGGTTTCATCGCGTCCGCGACCCCCACGACGGTTACTATCTCTTGCCATTTGGCATCCCTTTCAAAGCAGCGCTTAAAACGCCATTTATCCAATCCAAGTGGGCAAAACGCCCCCGGATCATCGAGACGGGCCAGTATAGCCCGCCTTCGCTGTTTAAATTTTCAAACCACCTTCGCGGGCTGCATCTGCCACGGCTTTAACCTTGCCATGAAACAAGAAACCGCCCCGGTCAAAATAAGCCTCGGAAACGCCGGCCTTCTTGGCCCGTTTGGCGATCTCAGCACCCACTTTAGCGGCCGCTTCAACGTTGTTCTTACCCACAACACCCAGATCTTTTTCCAAAGTGGATGCAGCGGCAAGCGTCACGCCGTTGACGTCATCAATCAGTTGCGCACTGATGTTTTTGTTTGAACGGTGAACGCTCAGGCGTACACGCCCGGCATTAACCTTACGAAGTTTGTTCCGAACGCGCATGCGGCGTTTAAGGAACAGTTGTCTTTTACTGTTTGCCATAATTTTGCGTCCTTTACTTCTTCTTGCCTTCTTTCTGGAAGACATATTCACCCTTATAGCGAATACCCTTGCCCTTATAAGGCTCGGGCTTACGCCAATCGCGGATATTGGCCGCGACCTGACCGACCTGCTGCTTATTGGTCCCCTCAACTATCAGTATGGTAGGCTTGGGGGCCGTCACAGTCACGCCGTCGGGCACATGATATTCCACATCGTGGCTCAGCCCGAGGTTCAGCTTCAGGACATTGCCCTGCATCTGCGCCCGGTAACCAACACCGCGAATTTCCAGCTCTTTTTTGAATGTTGAATTACACCCTTCAACCATGTTCGCCACAACTGTGCGGCTCATGCCCCACTGTTGCCGGGCGCGCTTGGACGAGCCGCGCGGGGTGATGCGCACCTGACCATCTTCAATGGTCAGCGTCACATCATCCGTGGCGGTAAAGGATTGCGTGTCTTTCGGGCCTTTGATCTCAATAGTCTGGCCTGAAAGCGTGGCCGTCACCCCATCAGGGAGCGCCACAGGTTGTTTTCCGATTCGAGACATTTCAATCGCTCCTTAGAATACGGTGCAAAGAACTTCGCCGCCAATATTCTGGCTGCGCGCACTTGCATCCGACATCACACCCTTAGAGGTGGAGACAATCGACACCCCGAGGCCCTGACGAACCACCGGTATGTCCTTGACGCTCAGGTAAACGCGACGACCGGGTTTTGACACCCGCTTCATTTCGCGAATAACCGGCTCGCCTTCGTAATATTTGAGGCTGACCTCGATGGCCGGATGGCCGTCTTTGCCAGTGGTATCCTCAAAGCCACGGATATAACCTTCATCCGCCAGCACATTAAGCACACGCACGCGCATTTTAGACGCCGGAACCTCGACAGTGGATTTCCCACGCAACTGGCTGTTGCGGATACGGGTCAGCATATCGCCGATAGGATCATTCATATCTTATCTCCTTACCAGCTTGACTTCACAACGCCCGGAGCCTGACCATTCGAGGCCAGCTCGCGCAGCGCGATCCGCGACACTTTGAATTTACGATAATACGCATGCGGGCGACCGGTCAGTTGGCACCGGCTGTGCAGCCGTGTGGCCGAGCTGTTGCGCGGCAGTTTCGCCAGCTTCAGGGAGGCGCGAAAACGCTCTTCCATCGGCTTTTCCTGGTCACTTACAATCGCCTTCAGTGCGGCCCGCTTGGCGGCATATTTGTCCACCAGCTTCTGACGCTTCACTTCGCGTGCAATCATTGATTTTTTAGCCATTTTATATCTCTCCCGCTTTAGCTGTCGAAGGGCATGTTGAAATGCTTCAACAGCGCCTTGGCTTCAGCGTCGGATTGCGCCGTTGTTACGATGACAACATCCATGCCCCACATTTCATCAACCTTATCAAAGTTGATTTCGGGGAAAATGATGTGCTCTTTGATGCCAAACCCATAATTGCCGCGCCCGTCAAAGCTTTTGTCCGAAATGCCGCGAAAATCGCGGATACGGGGCATGGCAACGGTGACCAGACGATCGAGAAAATCATACATCCGGTCGCCGCGCAGGGTGACTTTCGCGCCCATCGGCATGTCTTCCCGCACCCGAAAACCCGCGATTGAGTTTTTGGCCCGGGTCATAATCGCATGTTGACCGGCAATAGTGCTCAGATCTTCCTGCGCCGACTTGGCTTTCTTGGAATCGCGCACTGCCGCCGCACCGCAGCCGATGTTGAGAACGATCTTATCAAGACGCGGGATTTGCATCGCGTTCTTGTATCCAAACTCTTCCATCATCGCGGGCTTAATGCTGTCGGCAAAAAGCGCCTTCAGGCGCGGGGTATAGTTGGCCGTATCAAGCATCGATCACATCCCCCGTGGTTTTGGCGATCCGCACCTTCTTGCCGTCTTCAAGTTTGAAGCCAACACGGGTGGGTTTGCCGTTTTTGTCCAGCATCGCCAGATTGCTCAGCTCAATCGGCATCGCTTTTGGGATGCGACCGCCCTGATCAGTCTGGGATTGTTTGGTATGGCGAATGGCCATGTTGATACCGTCAACCACGGCCTTGCCAGCCTTGGGATTGATCGATGCGATGGTGCCGTCCTTGCCCTTGTCCTTACCGGCAAGCACGCGAACCTTATCGCCTTTTTTCAACTTTGCAGCCATATCACAGCACCTCCGGCGCGAGCGAGATGATTTTCATGAATTTCTTGGCGCGCAATTCACGGACAACCGGCCCGAAAATACGGGTGCCAAGCGGCTCACCTGAATTGCTCAGGATCACGGCGGCGTTGCTGTCAAAGCGAATGGCGGTGCCATCTTCACGACGAACGGCCTTGGCGGTGCGCACGACAACGGCTTTGCGCACGTCGCCTTTCTTCACACGGCCGCGTGGGATGGCTTCTTTCACCGATACGACAATCACGTCACCGACGCTTGCATATCTGCGCTTTGAGCCTCCCAAAACCTTGATGCACTGAACACGGCGCGCGCCGCTGTTGTCAGCAACTTCAAGGTTGGTCTGCATCTGGATCATTAGGTGTCTCCCGACCTTTGAGGTAACAACCTCAGGGTTTCGATTAAACTGAAGGTTTTCTTTGCGGCGTTACGCCTCAAGAACCTCCCAGCGTTTGGTTTTCGATCTTGGCGCGCATTCAATGATCCGCACCTGATCGCCGACTTTGAACGCATTCTTTTCATCATGCGCCCGGTATTTTTTCGACTTACGAATGGTCTTCTGCAAAACCGGGTGCTTGAAACGGCGCTCCACGGATACAGTGATGGTTTGTTGATTTGCGTCAGAGGTCACGACGCCTTGCAAAATACGCTTGGGCATAAGTGCTCTCCTTATTCTTCGGATGCCGCAGAGGCGGCTTTTTCATTCAAAATCGTCTTTACCCGCGCCGCATCACGGCGGGCGGTTTTCATCCGCGCGGGGTTTTCAATCTGGCCGGTCGCGGCCTGAAAGCGCAGGTTAAACTGCTCTTTCTTCAGGCTCACCAGCTCATCTTTGAGCTGATCAAGTGTTTTGTCACGTAGTTCTTGGGCGTTCATGCGCCTATTCCTTTCAACATCACCAGCAGGCCGCTTAAAAGCGTCACCCTGATTCCAGTGGAGTTCATGATGAATGCGCGCAATACGCCGGATATGTATTTAATGCAAGCCCTGTTATGGGGATGGGGCCAAATAGTGAAAACCATGCCATCTTACCTGCCATCTGCACCTAGCGCAAAGG
>CAZZKL010000142.1:0-7626 GCA_964655135.1 uncultured Roseovarius sp.
TCACCGGCCATTCCATGGGCGGGCACGGCGCGCTGACGCTGGCGATGTCTTTGCCGGGGCGGTTCCGCTCGGTCTCGGCTTTCGCGCCAATATGCAACCCGGCCAACAGCGATTGGGGCCGCAAACAACTGGGGGCGTATCTTGGCCCGGATGAGGCCAAATGGGCCGCCCATGACGCCACGCACTTGATGCGCGAGAACGGCTTTGACGGGCCGATGTTGCTGGATACCGGCACTGACGATCAGTTTCTTGATCTGTTGCGCCCCGAGGCGCTGGCCGAAGCGATAAGTGCCCGCCGTCAACAGGCCACTATCCGGCTTCAGCCCGGTTATGATCACAGTTATTTCTTTGTCTCCAGCTTCATGGAAGAGCATATCGCCTTTCATGCCGAGGCGCTTTATGCGGGGTAAATCATGAGCCATTACGATCTGATTGTCATCGGCTCCGGCCCGTCGGGGCGCTCGGCCGCAATCCAAGCCGGCAAGCTCAAACGCCGGGTGCTGGTGATTGACCGCCGCGACCGCCTTGGCGGGGTGTCGGTGCATACCGGCACGATCCCCTCCAAAACCCTGCGTGAGACGGTGCTGAATCTTTCAGGCTGGCGCGAGCGCAGCTTTTATGGCCGTGCCTACCGGGTGAAAGAGGCGATTGGGGCCGATGATCTGAAGGCCCGGCTGCACAAAACGCTGGATCATGAGGTTGACGTGCTTGAGCATCAGTTTAACCGCAACCATGTGGATACCCTGAACGGCTTTGCCCGGTTTATTGGGCCGAATAGTGTTGAGGTCGCCACCGAGGGCGGCGAGACGACCAAGCTTAGCGCAGACAGGTTTCTGATCTCGGTCGGGACAAAAACCTACCGGCCTGATGATGTGCCATTCAACGGCCGCACGATTGTCGACAGTGACGAGTTTCTTGAGCTGACACAAATCCCGCGTTCTTTGGTGGTTGTGGGTGCAGGCGTGATCGGGGTGGAATATGCCACCATGTTTGCCGCCTTGGATGTGCGGGTGACATTGATCGAGCCTCGGGATAGTTTTCTCGATTTCATTGACCGCACCTTGATCCATGAGTTTACCCATCAGATCCGTGAAAACGGCGTTGATCTGCGGCTTGGCTCAAAGATCGAGCGGATCGAGGATGCGCGCGGGCATGTTGAGGTGACCATGGGCAATGGCCGTCATGTGCGCTGTGATATGCTGTTGTTTGCCGCTGGGCGGATGGGGGCGACGGACCGCCTTGGTCTGGACGCGGCGGGGTTGAAAACCGATCATCGCGGGCGGCTGGAGGTGGACCGCAAGACCTATCAGACAGCGGTGCCGCATATCTATGCGGCGGGCGATGTGATCGGGCATCCAAGCCTTGCCTCAACCGCTATTCAACAGGGCCGGGTGGCGGCGTGTCACGCGCTGGAAGTGCCGACACTGGAAGAAAGCCCGTGGTATCCTTACGGCATCTATTCGGTGCCCGAAATTTCCACCTGCGGCATGTCGGAAGAGGAAATGCAGGAGCGCGGCATTCCCTATGAGGTCGGCGTGGCGCGGTTTCGTGAAACCTCACGCGGGCATATCATGGGCTTGGATCACGGGCTGTTGAAGATGCTCTTTAGCCTGAAAACCCGCCGGGTTCTGGGGGTGCAGATCGTTGGTGAAGGGGCGACCGAGCTGGTACATATCGGACAGGCGGTGATGAATTTGAAAGGCACGGTGGATTATTTCGTGCAAAACACCTTCAATTACCCGACCTTGGCTGAGGCCTATAAAATCGCCGGGTTGGATGCCTTCAACCGGATGCCGATCCCCGAGGAATACAAGGTGGGGCAAAACCCCAAACCTAAAAAGTGACCACTTTCAGACCCGTTCAGAACATGCCACCCTTGGGCCAGACCCTAATTGGCGGGGTCTCTCCTCTGGGCTGCCCGGCGTTTGATTTGCAGGGCGGCTATTGGTGCCATCAATACAAGACCAATGCCCATAGTGATCAAACCAGGGGCGATGAACAATAACGACACCAGCCCAATCCAACAGCGCTCCCATTTGTTTAGGGGCGCGATGAAGTAACCGGCAAAAGCTGTGCCCATGCCAGCGATTCCAAGCATTGCTCCGATCAGCGTGACGGTGAAGGCGGCCCAGGTGAACCCGTCCGCAACCAGCAGCAAGGCGGGTGAGTAAACAAACACAAACGGCACCAGCGCCTTGGCAATGCCCAACCTGAACGCGGTGTTCCCTGTCTTGAACGGGTTTGACCCCGCAATGCCCGCCGCCGCATAAGCGGCCAGTGCCACCGGCGGGGTGATGTCCGCCAGCACGCCGTAGTAGAAGACAAAGAAATGCGACACCAGCGGCTGCACCTGCAACTGTGCCAGCGCGGGTGCGGCAACCGCCACAAGGATGATATAGGTCGCGGTGGTCGGGATGCCAGCGCCCATGATGATGCACGAAATTGCAATCAAAACCAGTGACACAAACAGCGCCCATTGCCCTATTGAAAAATAGCTGAACGGAAAGATTGTGCTGATTGTGCTGCCAATATCGGTGGCGGTTTGCACCACAACATAGCCCAACCGGAAACCAACCCCTGTCAGGGTAACAACACCAACGATGATGCCAACACAGGCCGCAGCGGCCCCCACCGCCAGGGTGTTTTTCGCACCCGCCGACAAGGCCTTCCACAGGTCCGTAATCGTCAGGCGGTTTGTGGGGTTCAGAAACCCGACCACAACGCAGGCAATGATGCCGTAAACGGCGGCAAAATCGGGGGTTCTGCCGGACAGGATCAGATAAACCAATATACCCAGCGGGATGACCGACAGCCAGTGCTGGCGCAATACGATACCCATTTTAGGCAGTTCTTCGGCGCGCAATCCGCGCAGGCCCAGTTTTTTGGCTTCAAGATGCACCATTATAAAGATGCCAAAATAATGCAGCAGCGCAGGAAACAGTGCCGCCGCCAGCACATCGCGCAGCGGAATTTCAAGATACTCAACCATGATAAACGCCGCCGCCCCAAGGATTGGCGGGGTGATCTGGCCACCAGTGGAGGATGTGGCCTCGACCGCGGCCGCGAAATGCGCCGGGTAGCCGATCTTTTTCATCGCCGGAATTGTCAGCGCACCGGTTGTCACCGTATTGGCGATCGACGACCCCGAGATCGTGCCCATGAACGCCGACGAGAATATTGCCACCTTGGCAGGCCCGCCGGAATACCGCCCCGCAATGACCATCGCCAGATCAATGAATAACTGCCCCAGCCCGATCCGCGTAGCCAGCACACCAAACAGGATAAACAGGAACACATATTGTGCCATCACACCGATGGCGACGCCGTAAATGCCCTGATTGGTCATATACAGGTGGTTGATCAGCCCCAGCCAACTGGTGCCGCCGTGCTTTAGCGCCCCGGGTGCGTAAGGGCCAAATATGGCAAAGGCGATAAAGATCATGGCGATGATTGGCAGGGTCGGCCCGATCGAGCGGCGCGCGGCCTCTAGCACCAAAACCAGCAGGGCGGTGCCCATCATAACGTCGCTTTGCGATGGGTTGCCGACCCGCTCGGATACTATTTCTGGTGGCAACAGCGGCAAGTAAAGCGATGCAACAACCGCAAGGATCGACAAGATAATATCGGGGATCGGGATACCGCTGAACCGATACCAAGCAGGGCCTGCCACCACGCCCTCAACGGGTTTGCGCCATGAAAATAGCAGAAATACCAACCCAAGGACAAACGACAAATAGATACCACGGTGTAAAAGTTCGCGAATCAAACCAAATCCCGAAGCGTAGAAATGATAGGCAGACATCGCAACCAACGCGGTTGAAATGATGATGGTAAAGGTTTTACCGGTCTGCCTAAACGCCAATTCAGGGTCAAATTTCCGCTCAATTTCAGCAAGCTGCTCGGGCGTGAGTTCAGGCATTAAATCAGGCGTTCGCTCGGGGGGGGTGTCTGATGGCATTTATCGGCTCCGGCCGTATCTAAAAAAAACCCGGACACAGTGATGCGCCCGGGTCTGATTTTTTTGATTAATGCAGGCTTATTTGATCAGGCCAACTTCTTTGTAGAAGCGTTCTGCACCAGCGTGCAGTGGCACACCAATACCATTCAGGGCCGTGTCCAATGTGATGGTTTTACCTTTGGCATGACCCACGTCCAACAGTTTGCGCGTCTGATCGTTCCACAGGGCTTTGGTGATTTGATAAATCAGCTCGTCGTCTATATTTGCATTGGTGAACCACTGCGCACCAACAGCCACGGTCGAGGTCGCGGCCACACCTTCATAGGTGCCATCGGGAATGACGCTGGCAGCAAAGAAGCCGTATTTATCGGTCAATGCAGCCGCAGCAGCGCCATCAATTGGAACCAGTTTTATATCGGCAGCCGAGGCCAGTTCAACAAGCGAGCCAGTTGGATAGCCGGCCACAACAAAAAATGCGTCGATTTTACCGTTGCGCAGGGCTTCTGATGCCGCGCCACCCTTAAGGGCTTCGGCGGTTACATCGTCTGATGTCAGGCCGCTGGCCTCAAGGATCATGTTGGCATCAACGTAAGTGCCGGATCCTGGCTCGTCCAATGAAACGCGCTTGCCTTTCAGATCAGCAACCGAGTTGATGCCACTGTCAGCCAAGGCAACCAGATGGATGTGCTCTTCAAACAATGCCGCAATCGTGCGCAGGTCTTTTGCCGGGGGCTTGCCTTCCATGGTGCCGGTGCCGGTATAGGCCCAATAGGCAACATCGGATTGGGCAAAACCAGAGTCGCGCAGGCCGGAAATGATGGCGTTCACGTTATCGACGGACCCGCGCGAGGATACGGCGGATGCGATCAGCCCATCAACACCACAGCTACCGCCCGCATCGCATTCACGCGACCCGGGTGGTTTGGAAATCGCGTTCGCGATCACCCCGCCAATGGGGTAATATGTATACGCGGTGCCGCCGGTGCCGATGGTAAAGAATTTAAGGTCTTGGGCGGTGGCGGAAAGGCCAAACCCGACAACCATAGCGGCACCAAGGGCCATGGTTTTGAAGGCTTTGAGTGAAAAAGTCATGTGGTATCTCCCTATTAGATTGTGGCCGACCCTAGCCAATTATATTTAGCGATACAACTAGGATCGGGACAGATTTAATTCTGGGCGGTGTTTATGAAGACACCGCCTAAAGCGCGCCAATCATCCCGGCGTACCACTTGAAGCCGATGATTAACCCGCGCAGGATGACCGCATTGCCCAGACTGAAAATCACATATGTGATGAAGATCGGTGACCAGATCGAAAAAGTCACCATCGCGCAATAGGTGATCGCCCCCTGAAACCCATTGACGGACGAGCCTTTGCCCCCTTGGGTCAGTTTTTCAGCAACCCAATCCCCAAGCGTTGAAGGGTAATGCATGATCAAGGTGAACATCCCCACCATCGCGTGCAGCAATGTTGGCACCAAGGCGGCCCCCATCACGATGGCCAGCCAGACGTAATTGACGCGCATCTCAGGGTCGGCCAGATCCTTGAACAGACCGGGGATGTCTACAATAGAAGACCCATCCGGATACCGCACCAGATGCAGCCATGTGAGCAGCGCAATCCCAAGGATGATGAGGATCAAAATACCACAGACAAGCCCCTTCATCGCATTGGCCCATGGCTCACCTGACAGGCCCTGCCGGATATAAAGCCGCGACAACCCGATTGAGATGTACCCGGCAACTGTGCCCATCATTGGGATCACCCCCAAGAACAGAATCAAATATCTGATTGATGGGTTGGGCGGTATTTCCTGCACCTGATTGCTAAAGATGATTGCCCCGGAAAGGGCGACCAGAAGCAAGGCCAGATAAAACAGCCACCAGATCGGATTGCGCGAGGTGCGAAATTGCAGGTAATCAATCGCCACAGCCCCGGCGACGGCCGCCGAAAAAGCCACAACACCCGCACTTGCCCCGGCCACGGCGATGGCCACGGCAAAAGCCACGGAAAGGGCGATTGAACCGGCGATAACACCGGTGACCGCCATCGCAACCGCGCCCGCGAAGGCCCCGATGAAGGCAAAAGCCACGGCAAAATTACCCGACCCGGCAAAAACGATTGTCCCGGCCACAGCGCCGATCACCGTGATTGCGCCCGCACCCGTTCCGGCCACGGCAAAGGCCACGGCAAAGGCAAACACACCCGCCCCCGCGCCAATCATCTGGATTGGTAAATCAAGCTGCGCCGCGCCATAAGGCCCGCCAAACAAGACCCCGGTGGCAATAACAAACAAGATCAGCCGCCAGCCGGGATTTCCGACAATCAGGGCGGCCAGCACAAATATTGACGCCATCCAAAGCCCCGCATAGGTGCGTTGCTCAGCGGTTCCTGCGGCGGCGATTTCAGTGCCGCCCAGCACCATCGGCGTTCCCATTATCCACTGCGCGCCCATGACCATGAAGGGATAGGCCACCGCCAGCAGCATTGAAAGCTGCAACAAATCATGGCTAAAGGCCACGCGGCGCGGCGACAGGCCACGCGATTGTTCGACATCCGACAGGGTCCAGTCGGCCCAATCCAGAATGTCCTTTGTGATCCGCGAGTAATTTCGCCAGGGCTCAGCTTCTCTCAGGCAGCTGATAATTTGATTGCGATAGCCATTGTTTTCCCAAATCGTGGTAAGGCCTAACAATCTGGTAATGAAAAGAAAAGTAATGAAAAACCCGACAAATCCCCAGGCCAGTGTCAGCAATATAGTAAAAAGAATTCCCATTTTATCAGTTACCCATGTTTAAAACGCTTTGCATATAATCTGTGACACGGATTAGATGTAAAACGCTCACTACGCTAAATATACTATGGTCCGTCTCCATTTTACCCGATTCAGGTAAAACGCAAAAGGCGATAGCCCATCATACGAAGCCAGTTTGCCGTGGCAAGCTGGTTAATACCATTGACGATGGCAATTTGACTAGTAAAACATGAACAAGCCATCAGGCCGTCATATGCCGCGCCCGCGATCCGCGCTCAATCGCGGCAGCATGTAGTCGATCAATATTCAATTCATAGCGGATTTCCTCAAGCAGGCGCAGCTCACTTTCCGCCAGGGTGCCATCGGCCACGGCCACATCACAAGCCAACGCATAAGCGGTTTCAAAAAGCCGCTCGGGCAGGTTGTCGCGGATCAGGCCAAAAAGTGCATCCAGCCCGTCTTCGACGCTAAAGAGGTCAAACACGGTTTGCGCCATGACATGCATCCGATCAAGATCATAGGTGGCAAAAACCGGCAGGTTGTTCACAGCGCTTTCAATCTTGACCAGTTCCGAGGTGCGGATGTTTTCATCCGATGCCGAAATTGCGATCATCACCGCAACAAGACAGTCTTGCGGGCTGAGCGGGTGCGGGGTGGGTTCAGACATCTTATGCTCCTTCATGGCAGCGTTGTTGCAGTGCAGAATATTGACTGTTAGCCCCTTGGGCAATAGGAAGCTTTGAACCGGCGGAAAATATGCCGGCATATACTGGAGTTTCCCCGATGTCTGATCTGCGCGATGCTGCCCTGCACTCAAAAGCCTGGCCTTTTGAAGAGGCGCGCCGGTTGCTCAAACGCTTTGCCAAGGCCCCGCCGGAAAAGGGTTATGTGTTGTTTGAAACCGGCTATGGCC
>CAZZKL010000143.1:0-7474 GCA_964655135.1 uncultured Roseovarius sp.
AAACGCTCCGGGGGAGCGTTTCAGGCGAGAACGGCGTCAGCCCGGGAAACCCACCCCCCCCTTGGGCGAAGGTGGGTTTTACCCACCCTACGCGATAAATCCACCGGCTTTGGGGGAGGCATAAAAAAGGGCGGCAAAGAATGCCGCCCCGGTTAGATTGTTTTCCCGATGAGATTAGTTCGGAATGTCGCCTGTAATCCCTTCGACGAAAAAGCCCATGCCGGCCAGTGTGCCATCATCCGCCACTTCGCCATCTGCCAGCCAGACCGAGCCGTCTTGTTTGTTCAACGGGCCGGTGAAGGGGTGGTATTCACCCGAGGCAATGGACGCCTTCAATGCCAGTGCCGAGGCTTTGACATCGGCAGGCACCGCATCGCTGATTTCACCAATTTCGACCATGCCGGACGCGATACCATCCCAGGTGTTGACGCTGGACCATGTGCCATCCATCATCGCCTGAGTGCGCTCAATATAATATGGCCCCCAGTTGTCGATGATTGAGCTGACGCGCGGCATTGGCGCGTATTCACTCATATCCGAGGCCTGACCAAAGGTGATCACGCCGCCCGCTTTTTCCGCCGCTGCCTGAGGCGCTTTGGAATCGGTGTGTTGCAAGATCACATCGGCCCCCTGTTCGATCAGGGCGGTTGCCGCATCGGCCTCTTTCGCCGGGTCAAACCAGGTGAAGGCCCAGACCACTTTGAACTGCACATCGGGGTTGACCTTTTTGGCATGGATATAGGCCGAGTTGATGCCCCGGATCACTTCGGGGATCGGAAACGACGCAATATAGCCGATGACGTTGGTCTTGGTCATGGAGCCCGCGATATGGCCCTGAATGGCGCGGCCTTCATAAAATCGCGCGGAATAGACCGAGACATTATCAGCGGTTTTATAACCGGTAGCGTGCTCAAACTTCACATTTGGGAACTTGCCAGCCACGGCCAGGGTGGAATCCATATAGCCAAACGAGGTGGTAAAGATCAGATCAGCGCCTTGCAGGGCCATCTGAGTAATGGCGCGTTCGGCGTCGGCACCCTCGGGCACGCTTTCTTGAAACACGGTTTCAACCTTATCGCCGAAATACTCTTCCAGCGCCTTGCGGCCCTGATCATGCTGATAGGTCCAGCCGCCGTCACCAACGGGGCCGACATAGATAAAGCCGACCTTGGTTTTCTCCCCGGCCATGGCCGTGGTGGCCAGCCCGAGCGCCAAAACGGCGCTTGTCAGAAGTTTGGTTAGTTTCATGGTTTTCTCCCTAAGTTTATATAAGTGGCCTCATTGTGAGGCATGGAATGTGCGCCCAAGCGAGGCGGGCGCGCCGCTTTTATCGGCGGACATGATGACCAGCACGATGATGGTAATGACATAGGGCGACATTGAAAGATATTCCACCGGAATGGAAACCCCCGCCGCCTGTAGATTGAGCTGTAACACGGTGACGCCGCCAAAAAGATAAGCGCCCAGCATCACCCGGCCCGCTTTCCAACTGGCAAACACCACCAGCGCCAGAGCAATCCAGCCGGCACCTGCGGTCATGCCTTCGGTCCATTGCGGCACCCGGATGAGGCTGATATAGGCCCCGCCGACCCCGGCGCAGGCCCCGCCAAACAAAATCGCCATGATGCGCACCCGCACCACCTTATAGCCAAGCGCGTGGGCGGCATCGTGGTTTTCGCCGACCCCGCGCAGGATCAGCCCGGCGCGGGTGTATTTGAGCATGTACCAGACGCCGACAACCAGCGCCAAGCCGAGATAGACAACGATGTCATGGGAAAACACCACCGGGCCGAAAAACGGAATATCACTGAGCACCGGGATATGCAGCTTGGCGATGGGCGGCGGTTTCACACCAACATATTTCTGCCCCAAGAGCGCGCTGAACCCAAGACCAAAGAGGGTGAGCGCCAGACCGCTGGCAACCTGATTGGCCAAGGCAAACTGTGTCAGCAACACAAAGAGCAGCGATAGCAGCGCGCCCCCAAGGGCGGCGGCGATGAAGCCCAGTAAGGGCGAGCCGGTTTCAACCGCGACAGCAAAACCGCAGATTGCCCCGGTAATCATCATGCCTTCGATGCCGAGATTAAGCACGCCGGCGCGTTCCACCACCAGCTCACCCAAGGCGGCGATCATGATCGGGGTGGCGGCAACCATCAGGGAGGCCAGCAAAAGCGTCGGGCTGATTGAGCTGAGATCCATTAGGCGGCCCTCCGGTTGGTGAATTTGATGCGGTAGTTTGTCAGCAGATCAATCGCCAGCAGGAAAAACAAAAGCATTCCCTGAAATACCTGAATGGCGGCGGCGGGAAGCCCGAGGTTGGATTGGGCTATTTCGCCGCCGATATAAGTTAGAGCCAATAAAAGCCCGGCCAGCAGGATGCCGATGGGGTGAAGGCGGCCCAGAAAGGCCACGATGATGGCGGTAAAGCCATAGCCCGAGCCAAAATCAATGCTGATCTGGCCAGAGGGGCCGGAGACCTCAAACAATCCCGCCAGCCCGGCCAAGGCCCCGGACGCGCCAAGGCAGAACACCACCAGAAGTTTGGGATTGACGCCTGCAAACTTGGCCGCGCGCGGGGCCTGCCCGGTGAGGCGGATGTGAAAGCCAAGGATATGACGATTGAGCAGGATATAGGCGAAAATCACCGCAATGAAGGCGGTGACCACGCCCCAATGCATCCCGCTGTTGGTGATCAGCTCGGCGTTGAAGCCGCTTGGGTAATCCTTGAAATTACGGCTGCCGGGAAAGCCAAAGCCCTCGGGATTTTTCAGCAATCCAAGTGCCATTGAGGCCAAAATCTTTTCAGCCACATAGACCAGCATTAAAGACACAAGGATTTCATTGGTGCCAAACCGCACCCTTAGAAGCGCCGGAATCATCGCCCATAAAAGCCCGCCAAGCGCGCCTGCGAGGATCATCAGGGGGAAGATATACCAGGCCTCCATCGGGTAGAATGCGAGGCCGACAGCGGCACCGCATATGGCCCCCATGATATATTGCCCCTCGGCACCGATGTTCCAGATACCGGCGCGAAAGCCCAAGGAAAGGCCGATGGCAATCAGAATGAGCGGCCCGCCTTTGACCAGAAGTTGCGGCCGGTAATAGAAGGAAAACTCGCCAAACAGCGGCTCCCAAAAGATCGTGCCGATGGCGGTGAATGGGTTTTTGCCCAAAGCGGCAAACAACAGGCCGCCGGCAATCATGGTGATGATGACGGCCACAAGCGGCGTCATATATATCCAGAATTTCGACGGCTGCGGGCGTTTTTCAAGCGTTAACATGTGCGACCTCCATGCCGTGGGCACCGCCCATCATCAGACCTATTTCATCGACGCTCAGGCCCAGAGCGGGCCGGATGTCCGACAGGCGGCCTTCGTTCAAAGCGCAGAAACGATCGGATATTTCCATCAGTTCATCCAAATCCTGACTAATGCAGATAATCGCGGCCCCGCCAGCGGCGAGGTCAAGCAGCGCCTGCCGGATTGCGGCGGCGGCGGCGGCGTCAACGCCCCATGTGGGTTGGTTGACCACCAGAACTTCGGGGCGTTGCAGCACCTCGCGGCCGATCACGAACTTTTGCAGGTTGCCGCCCGAAAGCGCGCGGGCGGCATTTTCCGGCCCCGGCGTGCGGACGTCAAACTCTTCGATGATCTTGGTCGCAAAAACCCGGGTCTTGGCCCAGTTGATCATGCCTTTGTTCATCAGCTTCTCGCGGCTCGCACCAGTAAGAAGGGCATTTTCCGTGAGGCTCATATCGGGTGCGGCGGCATGGCCGAGGCGCTCTTCCGGGGCGGTGAGCAGGCCCAGATCACGCCGCGCGGTGGGGCCAAAATCGCCCACCGGTGCCCCATGCAGTTTGATTGCGTTGGCATCGGTGGTCAGCTCGCCCGAGAGTGCCGCGAGCAATTCATCCTGACCGTTGCCCGCGACCCCGCCAATGCCAAGGATTTCGCCCTGCTGCACGGTGAAGTGGATGTTTTTCAATGATGTGCCAAAGGCACCGGGTGAGGTGACCGAAAGCCCCGTGACATCAATCGCCACCGCGCCAAGATTACGATCCGGGCGGGCAGGGGCCTCGAACGCGCTGCCGACCATCTGTACGGCCATATCGCGGGCTGAGGTCTCACGCGGGATACAGGTGCCGACATTTTTGCCCAATCGCAGGATGGTGGCGTGATGGCAAAGGCTGCGAATTTCCTCAAGCTTGTGCGAGATATAAAGGATCGCCACGCCCTCGGTGGTGAGCTTGCGCAGGGTTTCAAACAGAATTTCAACCTCCTGCGGGGTCAGGACCGAGGTCGGCTCGTCCATGATCAGCAGCTTGGGGTCTTGCAAAAGACAACGGATGATCTCAACCCGCTGACGCTCGCCAGCCGACAGATCGCCAACCGTGCGGAAAGGATCAAGCGGCAGGCCGTAGGTTTCGGATACGTCGCGAATGCGCGTCGCAAGATCGCGCTGATTTGGCGGGTCTTCCATGCCAAGCGAGATGTTTTCGGCCACGTTCAAAGCGTTGAACAGCGAGAAATGCTGAAACACCATGGCGACGCCAAGCTGCCGGGCGATGCGCGGCTCGGGCGGGGCGAAGGGCTGCCCCCGGAAGGTCATGGTGCCGCTGTCAGGCTTGACCAATCCATAGATCATCTTAACAAGCGTGGATTTGCCCGCACCGTTTTCGCCCAGAAGCGCGTGGACTTCGCCCGTCCCAATTTCAAACGAGACGTTATCATTGGCTACAACACCGGGATAGGCCTTGGTCAGGCCCGATATTGTCAGCAGTGGTTCAGTCATTTCCAGTTCCCCCCGGAATTGCCGGTTATCTTGATCAGACTCTACTGCGCATTGGCCGCTGTTTGAAACAGGGTATGTAAGACCCGAGCCTTGGCACCATGGTCACGCCCTAAAATGGCAGGGCCTGCTTTAATGCAATGCGTATCACAGATAAAATACAGGCGGTGTTTTATGGCGCGCCGCACCTGCCGGGATGGCGTGGATGCGGCGCGGGTTATTTTAAGTCCTGCGTTTGCTCAGAACCGCATGGCTACGAAAAGCGAGGCGGAATTTTCATCAGCCGTTTTGGCGCCAAACTTGTTTTGAAAGTGGGTGTATTCGATCCCAAGGGTAAACCGATTTTCCGCCCCTCCCAGAGCATTGCCTATATCCCAGCGAATTTGCGGCGAGAATACAATCTGATTTGCAATCTTGAACCCGCCATTGCTTTGTGCGCCGATGAAATCGACAAAGCCCTGAAAGCGGAATTTCTGCGTACCAAGATCAAACGGAATGCCCCAGACAATAGTGGCCTGATAGGTCAGGTCGGGATTGCGCCCCACAACCGGATCGTTCCAGTTGTCATAAGCATAAAGCGCAAATGTCAGCACCTGCACACCCGGCACGTTGAATTCAACTTTTGGCCCGATCAGACCAACCAGAAAATCGGTGCCCTCGTTGATGCCAACCTCAACGCCCACATCCTTGATGAAACTGCCATCGCCAAAGCTGAGCCCCAGGGTTTTGGCGCTCAGGAAGCCATAAATTTCACCGTATTGATCGCTTTTAACGTTGCCCGGCGCCCGGGTTGCTTCGTCATGGAAAAAATCGACGAAGAAGAACAGCGTGCCGTATTTGCCGGCTGAGAAATGCTCGAGTGTGATGGTTTCCCGGTCGGTATTTTCGGCAAAGCCGCCGCCAAATGTGGAATTTGAACCAAACTTGTATTTGGTGCCATAGTGCAGCTGCACCTCGGTGGTGGAGAAGCCCGCGAAGGCGGGTGCGCCGATGGCAAGGCCACCGGCAAGCGCCAGACCGGCGCATAGATTTCGGAATCGTTTTATCATAGTTTCCCTGTCCTTTTTTGTTATGCCAGCACCAAGTGTGTTGCCCGGGTTGGGCGGTATTCAAGCGTCTTGAAACCGACTGTTTTATGCCGTTTGATCGTGACCTGTGGTTTGAGATTGGGCAAGCATAAGGTTTTTCGACGCCGCCCGGGACGAACACATTCCCGTGATTGCTATTTTTGGGGGTATTTATAAGGCACTGTTTTGAAATGCTTAATTCTTGGTTTTGAAAATCTGCTATGCGGTTTGCCAAAAATTACTTGATAGTGCTTCAATTTTAGGGTGCAGGCATATAATGAAAATCCGCCCGGTTTGCTCCGCCCGGTTTGCATTGCGCCGCGCGATGGGGCAGAGAATCTTCAATTTTGCCAAGTTGTTCCTTCAGCCAAAGGGGGGTGAATAAAGGCTTGGCAAGGGGCTGGTGTTCGGTTTTGCTAAACCTTATCTGATAGTTTCATGGTTGTTTAAGGGATCAAAATGCCCAAACGCTCATATTATGCGCCGACAGGCGGGTTGCCGTCGCAAACGCAGCTTCTGACCGACCGGGCGGTTTTTACCAACAGCTATGCGGTCATTCCCAAAGGCACGATGCAAGACATCGTGACCAGCCTGCTGCCGTTCTGGCAAGGGGCGCGGTTTTGGGTGCTGGCGCGGCCTCTGTCGGGGTTTGCTGAGACGTTTTCACAGTATATTGCCGAGGTTGAGCCTGGTGGCGGCAGTGACCGGCCGGAAACCGAGGCGGGCGTGCAGGCGGTATTGTTTGTGGTGGCGGGCGTGATCCATGTGACCATTGATGGGGATACGCATGAATTGTCGGAAGGCGGGTTTGCCTATATCCCTCCCGGCGCCGATTGGAGCCTGCGCAACCGGGGGCAGGCCAATGCCAGTTTCCATTGGTTTCGCAAGGCCTATGTGGCGGTGGACGGGTTGGATGCGCCGGATGTTGTGATTGCCAATGATAAGGATGTCGCGCCGGTGGTGATGCCCGATTGCGGCGGTGTCTGGGCCACGACGCGGTTTATTGATCCGGGTGATTTGCGCCATGACATGCATGTGACGGTGGTGACATTTCAGCCCGGCGGGGTGATCCCGTTTGCCGAAACCCATGTGATGGAACACGGGCTTTATGTGCTGGAGGGCAAGGCGGTTTACCGGCTCAATCAGGATTGGGTTGAGGTCGAAGCGGGCGATTACATGTGGCTGCGCGCGTTCTGCCCGCAGGCCTGTTACGCCGGGGGACCGGGGCCGTTTCGGTATCTGCTATACAAGGATGTGAACCGGCATATGCCCCTGTCGGGGGTGGGTTTCACCCACCCTACGGGGTAATAAGGCGGGCAGCGCTTTGGATATTCCATGTTTTGTCAGGTCCAGGTTGCCGGGGCCTGTGTTGCCGGGGCCTGTGTTGCCGGGGCCTGTCATTTTAAAAGCTAATTAGAGCGAAACCAATGCAATTGGCTTCAGGTATTCCCCCCACCCCGAGGCAACATTTGCGTCGTTTAATGCGTCCGGGTGGGGGGAGTGCGTTTCGTTGGTTTCACTCTAAGGCTGACCGTGATCGCCCAAGCCTTCGAGCGGCTCTTCTATCACGTCATCCGCCAAATCCTGCGGCAGGATCAGATTGAGTATGATGGCGATGA
>CAZZKL010000144.1:0-7461 GCA_964655135.1 uncultured Roseovarius sp.
TCAAGCCAGCATGGCAATCGGGTTTTCAAGGTTGTCGACGATGGCCTGCAACAGCTCAGCGCCAAGCGCGCCGTCGATAACCCGGTGATCCACTGAAAGCGTGACCGACATTACCGTGGCCACCGCCAATTCGCCGTCCTCACCCACGATGGGGCGTTTTTTACCGGCTCCGACGGCCAGAATGGCCCCGTGTGGCGGGTTGATCACGGCGTCAAAATTGTCAATGCCCATCATGCCAAGATTGGAAATGGCAAAGCTACCGCCCTGGTATTCATGCGGGGCAAGTTTGCGCGCGCGGGCGCGGGTGGCGAGGTCTTTCATCTCAGCCGAAAGCGCGGAAAGGGTTTTCATTTCAGCATCTTGCAAGACTGGCGTGAACAGGCCGCCTTCGATGGCCACAGCCACAGCCACATCCGAGTGCTTGAATTGCAATACCTTGTCCCCGGCCCAGACGGCATTGGCGGCGGGCACCGATTGCAAGGCCAAGGCGCAGGCTTTGATGATGAAATCATTGACACTGAGCTTCACCCCGCGCGTCTCAAGCTGCTTGTTGAGCTGGCTGCGGAATTTCAGCAGTGCATCCAGTTTTATATCCCGGCGCAGGTAGAAATGCGGCACGGTTTGTTTGGCTTCTGTCAGGCGCGCGGCGATGATTTTGCGCATACCGTCGAGGGCAACCTCTTGGTACTCGCGGCCCTCATACATCGCGGCGATTGCGCCAGAGGATGGCCCGGAGAGGGCCGGGGCGGTAGCCTGAGCTTTTGGTGCGGTAGCCACAGGGGCGGCACCGGTTACGTCGGCTTTGACAATCCGCCCATGGGGGCCTGAGCCGGTGATTTGAGTGAGGTCCAGACCTTTGTCGGCGGCAATCCGGCGTGCCAGAGGTGAGGCGAAGATGCGCGGGCCGGATGTGGTTTGCGGCGTGGGTGTAAGTTTTGCGCCTGCTGACGCAGTCGCGGTGGGGGCTATAGGCGCTGGCGCGTCTTCGGCCGGGGCTGCCGCCGGGATGTTGCCAATGTCATCCACGCTTTCGCCCTCTTCCAGCAGCACCGCGATAGGCGTGTTCACCTTGACGCCCTCGGTGCCATCCGCCACCAGAATTTTGCCGATGGTGCCTTCGTCGACGGCTTCAAATTCCATCGTGGCTTTATCGGTTTCAATCTCGGCCAGAATATCGCCAGAGGCGACGCTATCGCCCTCTTTCACCAGCCATTTGGCCAAGGTGCCTTCTTCCATCGTTGGCGACAGGGCAGGCATCAGAATTTCTATTGGCATGCTTATTTCTCCTGAAATATCTGAGGCTTATGCTTCTGCGTAGATGTCTGTCCAAAGCTCCGCCGGGGCGGGCTCGGGGCTGGCCTTGGCGAACTCAGCCGAGGCGTTGACGATCTGTTTGATGTCTTTGTCTATCGCTTTGAGATCGGCCTCGGAGGCGTGTTTGCCCTTGAGAAGCAATTCACGCACATGCTCAATCGCGTCTTTTTCGTCGCGCATTTTCTGCACCTCTTCGCGGGTGCGGTATTTTGCCGGGTCCGACATCGAATGGCCGCGATAACGGTAGGTTTTGATCTCAAGAATATAAGGGCCTTTGCCCGCACGACAATGGGCGGTGGCCTTGAGCCCGGCGGCTTTAACCGCCTCAACCTTCATCCCATCGACGGTTTCGCCGGGGATGCCAAAGGCCTCGCCCCGGGTGTAGATGTCAGGCGTGGAGGTTGAGCGGCTTTGCGCCGTGCCCATGGCATAATGATTGTTTTCAATCACAAAGATCACCGGCAACTGCCACAGGGCGGCCATGTTGAAGGTCTCATACACCTGCCCCTGATTGGACGCACCATCGCCGAAATAGGTGAAGGTGACATTGTCATTGCCGCGATACTTATCGGAAAACGCCAGCCCCGCACCCAGCGGCACATTGGCCCCCACAATGCCGTGGCCACCATAAAAATGCTTTTCCTTTGAGAACATATGCATCGAGCCGCCCTTGCCATGGGAATAGCCATCCTGACGCCCCGCCAGCTCGGCCATGACGCCGTTGGGATCCATGCCGCAGGCCAGCATATGGCCGTGGTCGCGGTAGGTGGTGATGCGTTTGTCACCCTCTTTGGCGGTGGCCTCAAGCCCCACAACAACCGCTTCCTGACCGATATATAAATGGCAAAACCCACCGATCAGGCCCATGCCGTAAAGCTGCCCGGCCTTTTCCTCGAATCGGCGGATCAGGAGCATGTCATAGTAGAATTTTTTCAGCTCATCGACGGAACCATCTGATTTCTTTGTGCTTTTCTTGGCGGCCATGGTGGTGGAATCTCCTTTAAGAAAAGTAGTTTAGCGTTAAACTACTTTATACACTATTCAACCCACCCTGACGAGATGATTTTTTTGTTTTGAAATATCAAGGTCCGGGGGGCGCTCATCCGCTCTTACAGGCGGCCTCGCATCGGGTGCGAAAACTGAGCGGGGATTACCTGATCACGATCTCATCGCTGCGCAACAGGCCAAGCACATCACGCGCCTGCTGATCGAGCAAATCCAGATCAAGATAATTGTCTGACAGGCGGTGGGTGAGGTTTTCCATGCGCGCAACCTGTGTTTGCAGATCGTCAAGCCGGGCCTGAAGCGCCTGACCTTCGGCTTCGATCTCGGCGCGGCGAAACAGGCCATAATCGCCCTGCACGGCGGCAAATGTAAAATACAAGCCAAGGCTGAAAGCCAGAGCAAAATAGACCAATGCACCAAAGGCGGGTTTTTTGCGGGATGTCATCGTTTTTACCTCATTCATCCGCCTCTTTTGGGCGTTGATCCATACCATGTCATAGTTTTTGCGCTTTGTGAATTCCCTTTTGCAGAAGTGCCGGTGCAAGCTAGGCTTATGTCCTAAGGAGAGTCGCTTATGTCACAGTCAGAGCCACCGCGCGGGCCTGAAACCAATCAAGAGATCAATCAGCCCGCGATCCGGGGGGATGTTGATCTTTGGCAGGATGATCCGGCTTTGCAGACCCATGTCACCGCCTCGGGGGCGGAGGCGGGGGCTTTAGCGTCTTATGGCGCAAAAATCGGCACGGCAGAGATGCGCGAGGCCGGTTGGCTGGCCAATCGCAACAAGCCGGAATTGCTGCTGTTTGATGCTGGCGGGCGGCGGTTGGATGAGGTGCGGTTTCATCCCAGCTATCATCAACTGATGCAGGCGGGCATTAGCGCGGGCTATGCGGCGGTTGCCTGGGAGGGCCACAAAGGCGGGCACGCGACCCATGCGGCGATGGTTTATCTGACCTCACAGGTCGAGCCGGGGGTGTGTTGCCCGATGACGATGACCTATGCCGCCGTGCCGAGCTTGCGTGCCGATAAGAAGATGTTTGATCAATGGGTGCCCAAGCTGACGGCGCGGGTTTATGACCCTGGGGTCAAGCCGCTGGGCCGTAAACCTGGGGCGACATTGGGCATGGCGATGACGGAAAAACAGGGCGGCTCGGATTTGCGCACCAACAGCACCACGG
Organism: uncultured Roseovarius sp.; assembly: GCA_964655135.1. Classification (GTDB taxonomy): domain Bacteria; phylum Pseudomonadota; class Alphaproteobacteria; order Rhodobacterales; family Rhodobacteraceae; genus Roseovarius. The sequence goes on from CAZZKL010000144.1 coordinate 3,498, forward strand.
CCACGCCGGACGGGGATCAGTATCGGCTTGAGGGGCATAAATGGTTTTGCTCGGCCCCGATGTCAGACGGGTTTTTGACCTTGGCGCAGGCCCCCGGCGGGCTGACCTGTTTTTTGGTGCCGCGTTGGCTGGAGGGCGGGCGCAATGGCATTCATATTCAGCGGTTGAAAGACAAGCTGGGCAATCACGCCAATGCCTCGGCCGAGATTGAGTACAAAGGCGCGATAGCGCAGCGGCTGGGCGAGGAAGGGGCCGGGATCAGCACCATTATCGAGATGGTGCATCACACAAGGCTGGATACGGCGATGGCCCCGGCGGGGCTGATGCGGGCGGCGCTTGAGCGTGCACATTACTGGGCGCGGCACCGCTCGGCCTTTCAAAAACGGCTGATTGATCAGCCGCTGATGCGCGCGGTGCTGGTCGATCTGGCGCTGGATTGGGAGGGGGCGCTGGCGCTTGGCCTGCATGTGGCCCGGGCGTTCGATGGCAGATCTGAAAGTGCGCGCGCCTTTGCCCGGCTGGGCGTGGCTTTGGCTAAGTTTCTAAGCAACAAACTGTGCCCCAATCTGGTGTATGAGGCGATGGAGGCGATGGGCGGCATGGGCTATGTCGAGGATACCGGCCTGCCACTTTTGTATCGTGAGGCCCCGCTGAATTCGATCTGGGAAGGCTCGGGCAATGTCATCTGTCTGGATATTTTGCGCACGCTGCGGCGTGAGCCGCTGGCGGGCGAGGTGCTGAGCGATGAACTGGGTCAGGCCGGCGGGGAAAACAGGCAGTATGATGCGGGTTTGAAGGCGCATATGCAGCGCTTTCCCAAATTGCCCGACGAGGCTGAAGCGCGGTGGTATGCCGAAAGTCTGGCCACGTTGCTGACGGCTTCTGTGCTGATCCGGCACGCGCCCACGCCAGTGTCGGATGCCTATGTAGCGACCCGGCTGACCGGCGAGCGGGGCCGCGTTGCCGGGGCCATATCCGGGGTGGATTTCAGTGCGATACTGGCGCGCCTTGGGAAAGGATAACCCCCCACGTCCCGGCCGCATTTTAATTTCGGGGCCGTGGCTTTTTTAACCTTTCAGTCGCGCCGCCCGTCCGCCCCGGCGGCGGGGGCGCAAAAGCGGCGCGCGCTCGGGCAGGGTGCGCATGATGTCACGGCGCTCATTGGGGCTCATCTTTGACCACAGGCGAATTTCATCGGTGGTGCGGTGGCACCCCATGCAAATCCGCGCCTCGGGATGCACGACGCAGACGCGCACGCAGGGGCTGTCGATCTCATCGCGGGTCCAGACGGGGTTTTCTTCAGTCATAACGCGGCCCTTATATGGCTCAGACGGTCCAATACACCTTGCAGAATATAGGAGGCCGCGATGTTGTCGATCACCCCGGCGCGACGTTTTCGTGACGCATCTGCCTCTAACAGCGCTTTTTCGGCGGCGACGGTCGATAAACGCTCGTCCCAAAAACCGATGGGCAAATCGGTGAGTCGCATCAGGTTACGGGCAAAGGCGCGGGTCGATTGGCAACGCGGCCCTTCCGAGCCATCCATATTCAGCGGCAGGCCAAGGATGATGCCGCCAAGCTGCCGCTCGGCTGTAATCTCCAGCAGACGCGCCGCATCAACGCCAAATTTTTTGCGCTGCACCGTCTCATGCGGGCTGGCCACGGAAAGCAGGCTGTCCGAGATCGCCACGCCGATGGTTTTGCTGCCCAGATCAAGCCCCATCAGACCGCGCAAGGGCGGCAGGGCGGTGCTGAACGCCTCGATCTGGTCAAAGATCATTCGGCCACTCCGGCCTGTTCGGCATTGCTCCGGATCTGGGCCAAATCCTCGGGCTGTTCGGCAAACACCTGTTGCGCCTTCTGCCAAGCGGTGCGCGCCTTGTCGGTCTCACCCAAAACGCCGTAGGCCCCGATCAGGCGCGCCCATTCCGCCGCGCTGCCGCCTTCGGTTGTAAGCCGCTCAGAGAGGTTTGATACCATGCCCCGGATCATCTTGACCCGGTCTTCTGCCGACATGTCTTGCGCCGCTGCAACCTGATCAGCGGTGGGGCCGGGCTGACCTTCTGTCGGGGGAAGTGTGTATCTTACCCCGGCCCGCCAGGCGAGTTCTTCAATCTGTGCGCGTATCAATAACGTCCATGGCGCATCCGCCGGGCCATCGCGCAGCAGTTTTTCCCAGATGCGAAAGGCCGCATCGGGGCGGTCAACCTGCCACAAATATAGCCCCAGATAATAGCGTGCAGTGGGTTGGTCGGGCGCGCGTGCCAGCGCCGCACGCAGGGCGGTTTCCGCCCCGGTTGAGACATAGCCACTGGCCGCCGTGACCATCAGATCAGTCAAAAAAGCGTAATCATCCGCCGTGGCCTGTGCGCCTTTGACGTCAATCAACTGTGCCTGCGCCTGATAGGCGGCGGTGATGTTGCCCAAGGCGGCCTCATTGCGGACCAAAAGGGTCAGGCCCTGCAGGTCATCCGGCCGGGCTTTGACGGTTCTGCGCAGCCGGTCCATCAGATTAAGGAAGTCTTCGCTCACTTGCGGCGCGGGGGCCTGAGGCGGGGCTAATTCTTCGGCCTCGGTCTGTGAAAGGCGATTGGCGCGGGCCTTTTCCGAGGCGGCAATGCGGGCGGCCTGCGGCTGATCGCCAAAGCCGGGCCGGCCGGTATAGGCATAAAGAGACACCGATCCGCCGACCACAATCAGCGCGCAAATGGCCGCCATGACCCGCCCCGCCCAACGCGGCTGCCCGCCGGTTTCACCGCCCTTTTTCAGTTGCGTATCCGCCGTCAGCACCCGGCGCGAGACCTCGGCCCGGATACGCTCGGCGTCGCCTGCGCCAATCACACCCCGGGCAAGATCGCGTTCAACCTCGCGCAACTGATCTCGGTAGACCTGTAAATCATAGGCCGCAGGTGGCGCATCCCCCACCCGGCCGCGTATCAAGGTCAGGCCAAGCAGCGCCGCGGCACCGATGGCAAGGGTCGATATGATGATCCAAAACAGCATGATGTCTCCGGGTTTGTTGCCCCTCATGTAACCTTGCGGCACCGGGGAAAAAAGGCCCAACGGGTGAATTCTGCGATTGCCCCCTGCGTGATGATGCCGCAATGTCGCGAATGTGATGTTTTTTGCCGCCGGGAGCATCCCCTTTGGCCATCAGGTATCGCAAAACCCGTGTCAGGCAATCCGCTTGCCACCCAACCCATGGTTTGAGAGCCGCCCCTATGAAACGATATTCCGCCTTTGCCGTCGCTCGTGAAGCCTTTCGCAACCATATGGGATGGGAGCGGGCCTGGGCCTCGCCCGAGCCAAAGAAAAAATACGATGTGATCATTATTGGCGCTGGTGGGCATGGGCTGGCCACCGCGTATTATCTGGGCAAGAATTTTGGCATTACCAATGTGGCAGTGCTTGAAAAGGGCTGGCTTGGTGGTGGCAATACCGGGCGCAACACGACGATTATTCGCTCGAATTATCTGCAAGACCCGTCGGCGGCGATTTATGAAAAAGCGCGCGGGCTTTATGAAACCCTGAGCCAAGACCTCAATTATAACGTGATGTTCAGCCCGCGTGGCGTGATGATGCTGGCCCAGACCCAGCACGAGATCAGGGGCTATGAGCGCACGGTTCATGCCAATGCGCTTCAGGGCGTGAAAACCGAATTCATCGGCCCGGAGCGGGTCAAACAACTGGTGCCGATCATCAACATTGATGGCCCACGCTATCCGGTGCTGGGGGCCTTGTGGCAGGCGCGTGGCGGCACCGCACGCCATGACGCGGTGGCGTGGGGCTTTGCCCGGGCGTGCTCAGGCATGGGCATGCATATCATTCAACAATGTGAGGTCACCGGCGTGCGCCAAGAGGCCGGTAAAGTTGTCGGCGTCGATACCACCCGAGGCGCGATTGACTGCGATAAACTGGGCATGGTTGTGGCCGGTCACGCGGGCCATGTGGCGGGCATGGCGGG
>CAZZKL010000145.1:0-7418 GCA_964655135.1 uncultured Roseovarius sp.
ACCGGCGTTTGGGGCGCGGCAATGGCATGGCCGATGGCCAAGGGCACGGCCACGCCCATGGTGCAAAACCCTGTGGATTGCAGCAATTCGCGCGGACGCGAGCATTGCCACATCTGCGTCAACAAAATCCGGTGCGCGCCACTATCGGCGGTGATCACCGCGCCTTCGGGCACCGCCGCCTGAAGCGTGCGAAACACCGCGTGCGGCCCCCAGTTATCCAGCCTGTAATCCGGCCCGGCAAAATCCGCTTTCAAAGCAAGCCGCGCGGCTTGCGGCGCGCCATCGGGCCAGATTGGGGTGGGCTTGGGTAGGGCCGCATCAAGCTCGGCCACCAAAGTAGCAATATTGCCCACCACCCGCACAGAGCTGCCAAACATACCGTGATCACAATCCGCATGGCTCAGCTCAATCGCCGCCTCCGCCGCCCAGGGCCTGATCCAGCCCGAGCGCATTTCAATCGGGTCATACCCCGCCAGCAACACGCAATCCGAGGCTGCAAGCAGCGGCAAAATCCGCATATCGGACAACGGCGAAAGCCCGTGGCCACCAAGACAAAGCGGACCCATCTCATCCATCACACCCTTGGCCTTGTAGGTGGTGATCACCGGAATATCACGCGCCTGCGCCAGCGCCGTTATTGCCGCACCTGCACCATGGTGCAACGCCCCAAGCCCGGCCAGAATAATCGGCTTTTTGGCCCGGCCAAGATGTGCGGCGGCCCCTTTGAGGGTTGTCCCATCCGGCCAGCCACCACCGCCCGAAGCCCGCGCGGAAATGGCAATATCCTCCGCCAGAGCCGCCGCCAGCCCAACCGGCAGATCAACATGCACCGGCCCCGGCGGATCGGCCACAGCCCGCGCCAGCGCCTTTTGGATCACCTGCGCGGCGGTGCCATCCGCAACCCGGTATTGCGCCTTGGTCACCGGCTTCATCAACGCCGATTGATCCATCACCTGATGGGTAAACTGCTCGGCCTCAGCCGCATCTATGCAGCCCGACAGCACGATCAGCGGCACCTGCTCTTGCAGCGCGTTAGCTACCGAATTGATCGCATTAGACAGCCCCGGCCCGATGGTGGTCAGCAATATCCCCGGCGCGCCAGTGGCGTGCCAACTGCCCTCGGCCATGTATCCGGCGGCGTTTTCATGTTTGCACAGGGTAAATTCAATCCCCACCTCGCGCAGGGCATCCAGCAAAACCAAAACCTCACCGCCGGGCATCCCAAAGGCATGTCTACAGCCCACCCCGGCCAAATGCCGGGCGATGATCTGCGCGCTTGTCTTGGGCCTCAAAGCCTTGCTCAATGGCTGATCTGCCGTACCGTCCTTAATGTTCATGCCGCGCTATGCCTTTATTCCTGATGCCTGCCAAAACGGCATCATTTGCGCATTCAAAAGATAAAACAAGGGCTGTGGCATTTCACGCGCCTTATTTATGATAGGTAATCGTCACTTCCTGAGTGGCAACCGGGCCTTCCCCCGGAAGTGTCGGTTTCAGGGTCAGGTCCGTGGCCGTACAGATATAGGGCATGGTTATCGTGCCCGAATATGTCCCCGCCTTACCAGCAATCGGAATCGTCATGCCCATCGCCGTGATCTGCATCGGAACCGGCAGGGTTTGGGAGTCGTATTGCATACATAATTGATTTTCCTGTGTCAGGCAGACCGACCCCTCAGAGCTGCTTCTGATCCCCCCGGACATCGATATTGCCTGTCCGTTCACTGTGCCATTGCCGTGATAACTGATTGCGGTGCTATGATCAAAACCGCCGCCTTGACTTACATTGAGCTGCAAATCGGCACTATCAACCTGGGCCTGGCCGTTTTCAAAGGCGGCCCCGTTCTGGCCGGATTTGCGCACATTCATCAGATTGTTGATGAACAGATCAAGCTGCGGGGCGGTATTGCTGCGCCAGTTGCCCACGACGCAGGCCGGCACTGGCGCGGCACATTGGCAAACACATTTTGCATCCGGGTCGGTCACTTTTGCGCGCAAGGTGAATTCCTGACTGTCGGTACTGGCCTCGACCGATGTTAGCGAAACAGTCAGGGTTTTAGCCAGACAACTGGCGTCGATCACGACCGTCGGCTCGGCATTTTCCCCGTCTACCCAAGGGTCGTCCGCCAGCTTGGAAGAAAACAAATAATCGTCCTGTCTTTCCAGCCCTGAGAGTTCATAGATTTTACCTTTGGCAAAATTCAGCTTGTAGGTACGAACAGTCAGCGATTGCCCGCGCACCTGCATATCCATGTCGTGATCAATCTCAAAGCTATCACTTATGATCACATCGGGCTGGGCCATGGGGCTGCCATCAGGGTCCATTATTTTTTTGTCGATATAGTCCTGCGCAAATTTCTCAAAAATATGATCCATAGCCGGGGTTTCGGCGATGGCCTGCATTTGCGGGGTACGGCTGCGAACAGCGACATTTTTCAACAGCTCAAAAACCGCCCCGTTACCCTTTTGATTGGCCATATCCTGAAAAAACAGCGAGGTGGCATAGGTGGCATACCTTTCGCCACAGGCACTGTTTGTACCCGGATCGCACTGATCTATCAGCGACTTGTCCTGCTCAAATGATGGCGACCAACCCTGTTCACCGTTCACCCGAGGATACACAATGCCCGATGCCCAATCGGCCGACCCTTCCGACCACCATGCGGTTATCCCGGTTCTGCCCACATACATGTCCAACTGAGCATATTGCACGCAATGAAAAATTTCATGCGCCAAATCCTGTTTGAGTTTTTCCGGAATCAGTGCGCCATTTTTGACGGCACTCCAGTAAACATTCACCACACAAGGGGATGTATTGTTATAAACCCGCGCAATGGCCGTTACCAATTCTATCGCCGCGCCCCCATTTGACACCCATAAATATACCGGTGGTTGTTCCTGAACCGATAAAAAGCCGTTGTCACCATAGGTTTGCATTGATTTTTCAACCGCCGATTTGATGGCTTGCAAATCATCCTCGGTTACGTCCTGATCACCGCCATTGGGAACCGGGTAGTAGATTTTCAGAGCTTCAGTACTTTGTGACCACAAAATACATTCCTGATTATCCCTAATGGATCTGTCACGCCGGTTGCCCTGAAGTTCTTCAAGGGTATCGCAATTCAGCGTTTGCGCCCTGAGCGGGACCGCCGCGATCAACAAAACAAAAACCAGTGCGGTTATAAAATATGATCGAAAACCCATTTCACCACGCCTTCAGCCCCCTATGACGTTTGGCATATTATCAAAGCAAACAGTCCATAGAAACGCCGTATCAGTTGTTATGTCGCACGTTTTCAAAAGCATACTCATAATCACAGCGTCAATCAACTTTTGAAACCCAGCTCCGGATCAGGCGGTCTTTATCCGTGCCGCTGAAAACTTGAACTCAGGGATTTTGCCATAAGGATCAAGCTGCGGATTGGTCAGAAAATTCGCCGGGGCCTCGGTAAAACAAAACGGGATGAACAGCATGCCTTCGGTTACATCCCGGTCGGCCCTGAGCGTCAGCGTAACCGCCCCGCGCCTTGTTTCCACCGTCACCTGCTGGCCCCGCGTCAGCCCCTGCCGGCCAATATCGCGCGGATGCATCGACACCACCGGCACAGGCTCTTGCGCGTCCAGCGCCGAGGCCCGCCGGGTCATGGCGCCCGTATGCCAATGCTCCAGCATCCGCCCGGTGGTCAACACCATGGGGAATTCCGCGTCGGGCAATTCATCCGGGGCAATCAGATCGGTGGGCACAAGCCTGCCTTTGCCGTTCGCCGTGGGGAAGCCATCGTAGAAGATGATCTCATCGCCGGGGCCGTCTTCGGATTTGGCCGGATAACACACCGTGCCTTCGCGCTCCAGCCGCTCCCAACTGATATTGTCGAGGCTTTTCATCACGCTGGCCATTTCGCGGTAGATGTCAGCCACGCAGGTATAGTCCCAACCGCAGCCGATGCGATTGGCCACTTCCATGATCAGCTTCCAGTCCTGGCGCGCCTCACCGGGCGGCGTGCGCGCGGGCAGGTTAAGCTGCACCTGACGGTTGGAATTGGTGAAGGTGCCAGCTTTTTCAGGGTGCGCCGAGGCGGGCAGAATGACATCGGCAAACCACGCGGTTTCAGTCAGAAAAATATCCTGCACCACCAGATGATCCAACGCCGCCAGCGCCGCGCGGGCGTGGTTTTGATCCGGGTCCGACATTGCCGGGTTTTCGCCTTGGCAATACATGCCGTTGATGTCGCCCGCATTGATTGCGTGCATGATCTCAACCACCGTCAGCCCGGTCGCGGGATCAAGCTTGCGGCCCCAGAGGTCTTCGAATTTCAGGCGCACCTCGTCATCGGTGACCGATTGATAATTCGGGTAAACAATCGGGATCAGCCCGGCATCGGACGCGCCCTGCACATTGTTTTGCCCCCGCAGTGGATGCAGCCCCGTGCCCGGACGGCCAATCTGACCGGTGATCAGCGCCAGCGCAATCAGCCCCCGGGCATTATCGGTGCCATGCACATGCTGGCTTATCCCCATGCCCCAGAAAATGATCGCACGTTCGGCCTTGGCATAGGTGCGGGCAATCTCGCGCAGGTATTCCGCCTCAACGCCGCTAACCTCGGCCATCGCCTCGGGGGTGAAATCCTTGACCTTGTCACGCAGCGCCTCAAAGCCATCGACATTGGCTTGAATATATTGCTCGTCATAGAGGTTTTCATCAATAATCACGTTGAGCATGGCATTGATCATCGCCACATCGCGCCCCGGATTGAACACCACCGGATGGGTGGCATGGCGCATCAGCCGCTGCCTGCGCGGGTCCATCACAATCAGTTTCGCGCCGCGTTTCGCCGCCTGTTTAAGATAGGTCGCCGCCACCGGATGGTTCTGCTCGGGCCGCGCGCCGATAACGATGATGCAATCGCTGTCATCAGCGGCAGTAAACGGTGCTGAGACCGCGCCGGAACCGATACCCTCCATCAACGCCGCCACCGATGAGGCATGGCACAACCGGGTGCAATGATCGACGTTATTGGTGCCAAAGCCCTGCCGGATCAGCTTTTGAAACAAATACGCCTCTTCATTGCTGCCCTTGGCCGAGCCAAACCCGGCCAGCGCCTGACCGCCTTTGGCGTCCAGAATTTTACGGAACCCTGCGGCGGCACGCTCCAGCGCCTCGTCCCAGCTCACTTCACGAAACACCTCATGGATATTCGCCAGTGTCAGGCTGGCATCCGCCGATTTCGGCGCATCATCGCGCCGCACCATGGGTTTGGTCAGGCGCTCCTCTGACATCACATAATCCATGCCAAACCGGCCTTTGATACAGAGCTTGCCACGATTGGCCACGCCGTGCCTGCCATCGACCTTGAGTATGTCATTGCCCAACATATGCACCGAGGTCAGGCACCCAACCCCGCAAAACGGACACAGGCCATCAACCACCCGGTCCGCCGTGACCTCGCGCTTGGTGGCGCTGGCATCGAGCAGGGTTTTCTCCATCAACGCCCCTGTCGGGCAGGCCTGCACACATTCGCCACAGCCGACACAGGATGAGGTTCCCATCGGATCATCCAAATCAAACACCGGCATCATGCCCATGCCCCGGCTGCCCATTCCAATCACATCATTGACCTGTACCTCACGGCAGGCGCGCTCGCACAGACCGCAGGAAATGCAGGCGTCCAGATTGACCGCTATGGACGGGTGCGAGGCATCATGGAAAATACTATCAACCGGAATGTCCTTTTGCGCACCGGGACGACCGCCGGGAAAACGCGAGCCGGTTGCCCCCGCAACCCCGGCCTGCGCCCAGAAATGCGCCTCAGGGTCAGGGCTTTGATCTTGCTTGGGCATGTCCGAGGCCAACAGCTCAAACACCATTTTGCGGCTGCCCTCAACCCGCGCGCCTGTTGTGTTGACCACCATGCCTTGGGCCGGTTTGCGGATGCACGAGGCGGCCAAAACCCGCTCGCCTTCGATCTCAACCATACAGGCGCGGCAGTTGCCATCGGCGCGGTATTCGGCATCATTTTTGAAGCACAGATGCGGAATTTTAATGCCCTTGCCATGGGCCACTTCCCAAATGCTATCGGCTGCATCCGCAGTGATTTCCTTGCCATCCAGCGTGAAGGTGATGGTTTTTACCGGTGTATCATCAAGGCTCATGCCATTTCCTCGGGGAAGTATTTCATCAGATGTTTAACACAATTCGCCGCCGCTTGGCCCAAACCGCAGATTGAGCTGTCGCCCATCACCATCATCAGGTCCTCATAAAGCTGATGATCGGTGGCCGGGTCTTGCAGCATTGTCACCATTTTATCGGTGCCCACGCGGCAGGGCGTACACTGCCCACAGCTTTCATGCTTGAAAAACCGCATGGTATTAAGCGCGGCATCCTTAACGCTGTCCTTATCCGACAAGATCACCACAGCATGGCTACCGATTAGCCCGCCAAAAGCCTCAAAGGTGCCAAATTCCATCGCCAGATCAGCCATATCCGCCGGAAATATCCCGCCCGACGCGCCGCCGGGCAGGAACGCTTTAAACTCATGCCCCTCGGCCATGCCGCCGCAATAATCCTCAATCAGTTTATTGAGCGGAATGCCCGCCGGGGCCAGTTTCACGCCCGGTTCCTTGACCCGGCCCGAGACGCTAAAGGAGCGCAACCCGTTATTACCCTCGCCCCAGCCCTGATCGGCAAACCATTTCGGCCCGTGCTCAAGAATGTCAGCAATCCAGCTCACCGTTTCAATATTATGGTTCAGCGTCGGACGGCCAAACAGACCCACTTCAGCAATAAAGGGAGGGCGATGGCGCGGCATCCCGCGTTTGCCTTCGATGCTTTCAATCATCGCACTTTCTTCGCCGCAAATATACGCCCCCGCCCCGCGTCGCAACCTGAGCGGCGCATGATCGGCCAATCCCGAGGCATTCACCTTGGCAAATTCAACCAGCAAAAGTTGCAAGATATGGGCATATTCATCGCGCATATAAACGTAAATTTTCTCGCACCCCACCACATGCGCGGCGATCAATGCGCCTTCAATCATCCGGTGCGGTTGGGTTTCCAGCCACCAGCGATCTTTGAACGTGCCCGGCTCGCCCTCGTCGCCATTGACCGTCATCAGGCGCGGGCCGTCGTAGCCACGCACAAACCCCCATTTCATCCCCGCCGGAAACCCCGCCCCGCCAAGGCCGCGCAAACCTGCGTCTGACATGGTGGTCACGGCGTCGTCGGCACTGATCTCTCCGGCAATCACCTTGGCCAGAACGCCATAGCCGCCCTTGGCCTTATAGGCCTCAAAATCCTCATAATCGGGCATTTGAGGCCCAGTATCCCCGGTGGCCGCCGACAATAGATCAGGCACAGAGGCCCGTTTCAGGCAGCGTTTGCCAACCGTCGCCGCGGGCGCACTATCACATTGCCCAATACACGG
>CAZZKL010000146.1:0-7385 GCA_964655135.1 uncultured Roseovarius sp.
TAAGCCCGGCCTACGGGATACCATGGCGTACTGGCATTTTTAACGAAACGCCGGAATTCCAAGAGTTTTGAGTTTTGCTACGGTCTCCCCTTAATAATCGCGGGTTTTGCCGGTTGTGAGGGCCTCATTCAGGGCGGTCTCGGGCCATGTGCCTTTGCCGCCACGGGCGCGGATTTCAGCAAGCTGGAGGCGGGCGGCTTTGAGCTTGCCTTGCTCGACCAAGGCCTGCCCCATATAGGAGCGCACCAGAATGTTATCGGGGTTTTTCTCAATCGCGCGGGCATAAAATGCCATGCCGCCGGGCACATCGCCCATTTTGCGGGCTGTAAAACCCCAATAGGTCAGGACGCGGTCGTCGTTTTGGTTGGACATCGCTCGCAGCACATTCTGGGCATTTTCGTATTGCCCGGCATAGGCAAATTCACGCACCGCGCCGTAGAGCGTGTCATCATCAAGCGCGCCACTTTGCGGGTCGACGCAGGCCTTGGTTTTGTCGTCCCAGACCTGACCATTGGTGCAGTCTTCGGTGGTTTGCGTCGGCTTGGGCGGGGTGGTGCTGCTGGAACCTGAGGCCATGGCCGAGGTGGTCATCAGACTTGTGGCTGTGAGGATCGTCAGGGCTAGATTGCGCAGGGGCAGGAGATTGGGCATGTCGGGCTTCCTTTTTCTTTTCACCAAGTTTCACCGGTTTGAACACTTGCGGGGAGAAAATATTCGGCTTCTCACAACATCGTGTTGGAAATTCATTGGCGTTTTGGCGGTGCAGCCCCCAAGAGGTGCCTGATTTCAGGGGCCGGGCATTGATTTAATATCCCGGTCCGGCCAGTATGATCCATAACAGAATGGGCTAACCATCACCGGCCACTATCGGCCAAAGGGGTCTCGCGGGGGGGCGGGCCTTTCACTCATGATCAGGGTTTGACAGATGATTTCAATGCTGATCCGACGTTTGCTGCTGGGGGCTGTGACCGTTTGGATTGTGTCGGTGATCATTTTCGCCGGTGTTGAGATGCTGCCCGGGGATGCCTGTACTGCGTTTCTGGAGCGTGATGCCAAGGGTGAGATGCTGATGCATTGCCGTGAGGCGCAGGGGCTGAACCAGCCTGCGATGGCGCGTTATCTGAACTGGGCCGCAGGCGCGATACACGGCGATTTTGGCACCTCGATGAGCGGCGATCAAAGCATATCGGAAATGGTGGGTCAGCGGGTGAAGCTATCGCTGATGCTGGCGATGGGGGCGCTGATTGGCGGCGTGCCGCTGGCGATATTTCTGGGGGTTGTCACCGGGATATGGCGCGACAGGCCGCTGGATGTGATCCTGTCGACGGCGGCGATATTTGCCATGACCATTCCTGAGTTTATCTCGGCCACCATTTTGATCCTGATTTTCTCAATCTGGCTGGGCTGGGTGCCGGGGATTGTGATCACGCCTGCGGATGCGCCGGTGCTGGATTTTTTCCCGGAGTTTATCCTGCCGATTGTGGTCTTGGGCATGGTGATGACGGCGCATATCATGCGCATGGTGCGGACCTCGGTGATTGAGGTGATGGCCAGCGATTATGTGCAGATGGCCACCCTTAAAGGCGTGCCGTTTTGGCAGATTATTCGGCGTCATGTGCTGCCCAATGCGCTGCTGCCTGCGATCAATGTGGTGGCGCTGACGGTGGCGTGGCTGCTGGGCGGGGTTGTGGTGGTGGAGATGGTGTTCAATTACCCCGGTCTGGGGCGGATGATGGTGGATGCCATATCGGACCGCGATCTGCCGGTGGTGCAGGCCATCGCGATGATTGTGGCGACGACTTATGTTTGTGTGAACCTCACGGCGGATGTGATGACCATGATCCTGAACCCGCGTTTGCGCACTTTGTATATGAGGGCGAAATGAGCGACATCGCCGCGCCCCAAACTGCCCGCGCCGGGGTGATCCGGCGGATACTCACGGTGCTCAGGGATATGGCGGCAAGCCCGTCGGGCGCAATTGGGCTGACGCTGGTGGCGGCGCATTTGGGGATGGCGCTGATCAGCCCGTGGATCGTGCCGTATGATTTCAAGGCGATGAATTCGGCGCTGGTGCTGACCGGGCCATCGGCGGCGCATTGGCTGGGCACTGATGAGTTTGGCCGCGATATTTTCACCCGTGTGCTGATGGGCGGGCGTGAGGCGCTGGTGGTGACGGGGATTGCCACGCCCATTGCGGTGGTTTGGGGCGCGATGCTGGGGATTTTGCTGGGGCTGGCCGGTGGTCGGCTGGATGAGGTGATGATGCGGGTGGTGGATGCGTTCCTGTCGCTGCCGTGGATTTTGAAGCTTTTGGTGCTGGTGATGACCTTTGGCAATGGCATGATGGTGATCATCCCGACGCTGGCGTTTTTCTATGGCATTCCGGTCATTCGGGTGGCACGGGCGGCGACCCATGATGTGGTGGCGCGTGATTTTGTCTCGGCCGCCAAGGCGCGGGGGCATGGCCGGTTTAGTATTATCAAGCGCGAATTGCTGCCCAATGTGCTGGATACAATGATGGTGGAGGGCGCGATGCGCTGGTCTTGGATGCTGCTCGCGTTCTCGTCACTGTCATTTCTGGGCTTTGGGGTGTCGCCGCCCACCCCCGATTGGGGGCTGATGATCGCGGAATCAAGGGTTTATATGCCGCTGTCGCCGTGGGGGGTGCTGGGGCCGATGGTGGCTTTGTCGTCGCTGATCATTGGCATCAACCTGAGCGCGGACGCTTTGGCCAAGGCGATGGGGATTGATCGCGCCCGCAAGGCGGTGGTGTAGATGGGCGCGCCGCCGCTGATTTCCATCCGGGATTTGTCGGTTGGGTTTACCGGCCGCTCGGGCAACACCGTGCCGGTGCTGCGCGGCGTGGATATGGCGGTGTGCCGGGGGCAAAGCCTTGGGATTGTGGGGGAAAGTGGCTCGGGCAAAAGCACGGTGGCGCTGGCGGCGATGGGGTATCTTAAGCGCGGGCTGCGGCGTTTGTCGGGCGAGGTGTGCTTTAATGGCGCGGATATGTTTGCGCGCTCGCGGGTTGAGTTGGAGGCTATTCGCGGCGGGCAGTTGGGGTTGATCCCGCAAAATTCGGGGCAGTCGCTGACGCCGACGATGCGGATTGGTCGGCAGATGATCGAGGCGCTGAGGCTGCATTGCAAGATGCCGGAGGGCGCGCATGAAGCGCGGGTGCTGGATTTGCTGGGGCAGGTGCGGTTGCCGGACCCGGAGGTGATCCTGCGGCGGTTTCCCCATGAATTATCCGGCGGGCAACAGCAAAGGGTGGCGATTGCCATGGCCTTGGCAGGCGAGCCGGATGCGTTGCTGCTGGATGAGCCAACTACCGGGCTGGATGTGACGACGCAGGCGCATATTCTGGAGCTGTTGCGCGATCTGGCGGCGGAACGGAATATGGCGATGGTTTATGTCAGCCATGATCTGGGGGTGATTGCGCGGGTCTGCGAAGAAGTGATGGTGATGTATGCCGGTGAGGTGGTGCTGCAAGGCCCGGTGCGGCAGGTGTTGCAAGACCCGGTGCATCCTTATGCGCGCGGGCTGTTGGCGTCGATCCCGCGATTGGGCGAGCGGCATTTGCCGGCAGCACTTGAAGGCCGACCGCCGGCACCTGGGGAGGCCGGGCAGGGCTGTGCCTTTGCGCCGCGCTGTGGGCTGGCGGTGGCGGACTGCCGCGCCAAGGCCCCGCCGCTGGCCGGGGACGGCGCGGGTAATCTGGTGCGGTGCTATCGCTCGGCGGATGTGGCGGGTCTGGATGCCATGGGCCATGGACCCGTGCCGGTGCGCTGCAAGAAGGGCAGTGGTGTGGCGCTTGATCTGGGGGCGGTTTCGATCAGCTATACCTCGCAAGGCTGGTTTGAGCGGATGCTGGGCCACGCGGCAATGGTGCCGACGGTTGAAGGGATTTCCGTTGCAATAAAGCAAGGCGAAACCGTTGGGCTGGTGGGCGAGAGCGGTTCAGGTAAGTCGACGATTTTGAAAACGGTGGCGGGGTTGCTGCCGCCGGTGGCGGGCAAGATAAGCCTGTGTGATGAGGTGCTGCCTGTGAAGGTCGAGCAGCGCGCCCCGGATCAGTTGCGCCGGGTGCAGTTGATCTTTCAAAACCCCGATGAAAGCCTTAATCCGCGCCATTCGGTGGCCGATATTCTGGCGCAGCCTTTGAGCCTGTATTATGGGCTGAAGGGGGTGGAATTATATAGCCGCTCGGTTGAAATTCTGGAAACCGTGCGGCTGGGCGCGCATTATATGGACCGGCTGCCGGGGCAGTTATCTGGCGGGGAAAAGCAGCGCGTGGCGATTGCGCGGGCGTTTGCCGCCGAACCTGAGGTGGTGCTGTGCGATGAGATCACCTCGGCGTTGGATGTGTCAGTGCAGGCGGCGATGCTGGAATTACTGAATGAGTTCAAGCGCCTCAAGGGCACGACCTATGTTTTTGTCAGTCATGATCTGGCGGTGGTGCGGGCGCTGTCGGACCGGGTGGCGGTTTTGTATCAGGGGCGGCTGTGTGAAATTGGCCCGGTTGAGGCGGTTTATGGGCCGCACTCGCACCCTTATACTGAGGTGCTGTTGAATGCGGTGCTGGAGCCGGACCCGGATGTGGCGCCAAAGCTGATGGCGGCGGATGTGGTGGAGTTGTCGCCCCCCGCCAAGGGCTGTCCGTTTCAGCGCCGGTGCCCGCGAAAGCTGGGGGATATATGTGACCGGGAAACACCGCCCTGGCGCGCGCCGGGCGAGGGGCACGCCATTCGCTGTCACTTGCCGGTTGAGCACTTGTAAAGGCCGCGAATTTTGACGGCTGATACAGCTTTCAAAGATGTCACGGGGGCCCGGATGATAGTTTTTACCTGTGTGGTAAATATCACTTAAGGGTTGTATTTTGAGCGGGTCACATTTTTTAACTGCGGTAACGGAGATAATGCAGCAATGGGGCTGCGTCAGGCCTGCCTGAAAAATCGGTGCAAAAGTGGTACATGTTGTGGAGAGTTTTCCACAGGCTACATTAACTGGTGCGCGCGCCGCGAACAATCATGAGCAATAGCTGAAACTGTGTCTGTATTGTCAAAAAAGCGCCATATTTCAGACAAATAAAAGCCACGGGGGTTCGTTCATTAAATCGTTAACCAAGATTGCGCTGGAATTGACAGTCACAGTCAGTTTGGCCTTATTGTTGCTAAATACCAATAAAAACGGAGGACCAAGGGTGAGGTTTAATAAGGGACAATTACGCACGGTTGTAAGCGCGTTGGCGCTTGCGGTCGGGTTGAGCACATCAGCATTTGCCGATCAGGTGATCCTGACGGGCAATGA
Source organism: uncultured Roseovarius sp. (assembly GCA_964655135.1). Taxonomy (GTDB): domain Bacteria; phylum Pseudomonadota; class Alphaproteobacteria; order Rhodobacterales; family Rhodobacteraceae; genus Roseovarius. Next base: position 5,311 of record CAZZKL010000146.1, read on the forward strand.
TGGCATTAACAAAATTGCCGGGGATCTGATTGGGTTTGAGGGTGGGATATACACCATTGATACAATCATGGGGCGCTTGAGTGTTGCCGCCTCGGGGGTGAGCTGTGAAGGGCCAGGATGCCCGGTGATTGAGGATGCGGGCATCTTTATGGTGGGATCGGAAACAATCGGTACGGGTGTTATGCCGCTGCTCTTGGCGGGTTTTGCCGATACCAAGCAGGCGGCTGTCGAAGTCGACCGCGACCGGCAGGATGTGTTTGCCGCCAGCCTGATCGGCAATGGTGGGTTTGGCGATTCGGTTGCTGAGTTTACCATCAGTTCCACGACATCAACCGATGCCTTCTCGGGATTGCTGGAAACGGCCACACAGATTGGCATGTCATCGCGCCGGATTGAACCGGCAGAAGCGCGCCAGATTGCCCGAGTGGGGGGCGGCAATATGATCGACCCGTCGCAGGAACATGTGATCGCGGTGGACGCGATTGTTGCCATCGTTAACCCGAACAATCCGGTCTCGCAGTTGTCGATGGATGATCTTGACCGGATATACAGCGGCCAGATTACCAACTGGTCATTGCTGGGTGGCAATGATGCGCCGATCAACGCCTTTGGCTGGGCGCAAGGGTCGGGCACGGGTGAAATTTTCACCGAGACGGTTTTTGCCGCAAGTGGCCGACGCATGGCACCGGGGATCACGCGGGTCTCAAGCAACGCCGATATGTCATCGGCGGTGAATTCCGATGAGAATGCCATCGGGTTTGTCGGCTATGCGTTTCAGCGTGGTGCCAAGGCGCTGCGGCTTGCCAGTGCCTGCGGGATAACGGTTGATCCTGATCCCTTTACCGTCAAGGCCGAGGAATACCCGCTGCAACGGCGGCTGTATTTTTATAACCGGGCCGATAATGTCACTGAGGCCACTCAGGAATTCCTTGATTTTGCCACCTCGGCCAGCGCCGATGACGTGATTTCAAAATCAGGTTTCATCAGTTTGGCCGTGGAACGGGACCCAAGAAAATTTCAGGGCGACCGCGCGTTTGACCTGATCCACAACACCGTTAATCCTGAGGAAATTCTGTTAATGCGGGAGATGGTTGTTGAGATTTTGCAATATGACCGGCTATCGACAACTTTCCGTTTTGCCTCGGGTTCATCAACGCTGGAAACCAAAGCGCTGGCGGATCTTGATCGACTGATTGATTTTGTCAATCAACTGCCTGGTGATGTGGAAGTTTCCTTTGTTGGCTTTTCTGATAGCGATGGCAGCTTTGAGGCCAATCAGGCGCTGTCAATCGGCCGGGCGCAAAGGGTGGCTGAAACTGTGGCCGCTTATGCCGCAGGCCGGGTTAGTAACGGCGTGACGTTTACCTCCAAGGGGTATGGGGAATTATCGCCGGCGGCGTGCAATTCATCGCTTGAAGGCAAGCGGACAAACCGCCGGGTTGAGGTGTGGATCCGAAGACAATAGATTTTGATCGTAGGAGAGTGTAGTCAGGGGTGACAACGCTCTCCTGGAACACCAAAGGCGTTGAATAAACGCCGGAGAATAATTTCGGGAGGAGATAACATGACCATGCTGCTGCAGCTCTCATATGGGCCGGGAAGCCGGATGTCATTCCCCTCGAATGTAGGAGATATGGGATGATATTTACACGAGTATTTGGGTTCACTGCTGCGCTATTATCGGTGGCGACGATCGCCGGGGCGCAGGATGTGGGCGTCTCGGATGACCGGGTCGATTTTGTACAGATCGCGGCCTTGGACGGACCGGCGGCGCGGCTGGGACTGGGGATGCAAAAGGGCATTCTGGCAGCCTTCAAAGAGGTCAATGACGCAGGTGGAGTTGCCGGGCGGCAACTGACACTTGATAGCCGTGATGACGGCTATGAGCCTGACCGGTCAATCCGGCAGATCAACAAGATGATCGCCGAGCGTAAATATTTCGCGCTGATCGGCACGGTGGGCACGCCCACCAACAAGGTGTTGCAGCCGATTGCCACCGAGGCGGATTTCCCGCTGATTGGACCGTTTACTGGTGCGGGGTTTCTGCGCAATCCGGACTTGAAGAACCTTTATAA
>CAZZKL010000147.1:0-7378 GCA_964655135.1 uncultured Roseovarius sp.
GGCCCCCATGCGGGCGGCGAAGGGGATAAATGGCTCTTCCTCGCCGGGTTTTTCGATCTTGACGATCGAGGCGGCGCTGACTTGCGGGTCTTCGGCACCAAACACATGCAGGCGTGAAAAACCGGGCTTGCGGCCCATGCCGAGATAGATCACCTGCGCGCCTTTGATCAGGCCTCGTGCCTCAAGATCAAGCCGTTTTTTGCGGTGTTTGAGGGGTAATTCAATCCCGTCACAGATCAGCGGCTCGCCTTCCAGAAGTTCAGTATCAGGCGCGCCGTGCACCGCACGAAAGGCGTTGATCAGGCGGATGCGGGTGGCATTGCGCCAGACCAGAACCGGCGAGCGCGCCATCAGATCAACCTCAACCCTCCCGGCCCATTTGACGCGGTCGTCACGTTTGGCCGCGTCTTGGATCATGGCCTCAAAATCGCTGAATTCGAGCGCCGGATCAGACAGCGCATGGGCCAGATCAAGGATCGGATTATCGGCCTCTTGCCGGTGGACCCGGTGCAATTCCAGCTTATCGGAGGCGGGGAATGCATCAAACACCATCGAGCCGGATTGCTTGACCGGGGCAAGTTGCGCGGGATCACCAAACAGCAGCAGGGTGGGGAATATATCCTTGAGGTCTTCGAATTGCTTGTCGTCGAGCATTGAGCTTTCGTCAACAAAGCCCACATCAAGCGGCTCTTCCCGGCGTTTCCAGCCGGTGATGAAATCCGAGCCGCGCAGGCCAGCGGCGGCCAAGGCACCGGGCATGGATTTGTTGGTCTGGTAGAAGGCATGTGCTCGGTCAAGCGCCAGTTCGGTAATGCCTTCGACTTCGGGCCTCTCACCGTGCCCGGCCAGCCATTCGGCGATTTTCTCATACTCCGGGTCGTACATCGGGGTGTAGAGGATGCGGTGAATGGTGGTGGCGGGCACACCGTGAGAGCGCAGAACGCTGGCGGCTTTATTCGTAGGCGCGAGGATGGCGAGGGTGCGGCGGTCTTTGCGGCGGCGGGGCTCAAAGTCGGCTGAAACCACGTCAACCCCGGCCTCTTCCATGGCGCGGTAAAGCGCGGCCAAAAGCACGGTTTTGCCTGAGCCCGCCTTGCCGGTTACCGCCATGACGCATTGCTTGCCATCGCGCGGCGGCGTGAGCAGGCCCGCGTCAAGATCAATGCCTGCCGCGCGCAAGGCCTCGGTGATGCGGTCATGCGCTTCGGCCTGATCATGGGAAAATTCTAGGGTCGTGCCTGCCATGGCACAACCCTACAGAGCCGCGCGCTCAGGCACCAGCGAAAGCGCCGCTTGTTTGCCCCTTTTGGGCGTGCCGCGCGTGGCCGCCTGTAAGGGCGGATGGGCCACCGCCAAAGCTTTGGCGGAACCATTGATCAGAAAGCGCCGCCGAGACGCCCGCCCGCAGGGCCACTTTGTGCCGGGCATTTGCCGAGAATTGCCACAGGCCGACGCTGATCCGGTTGCGCCCGGTGCCGCGCATGGCGATAACCTCAGGCGAGGCGCCGATCATCCGGTAGATGCGCTGCATTCTGGCGTCAAACACCCCAACAAAATGTTCGATCCCGAAATTGCGCATGATCTCACCGCCCGCCAGCATCAGCCCGGCGGCCACATGCGGCCCGGCATCGCGAGCCAGGCAAAAGCGGGTGCATTCCCAGATCAACGGGCTGGTAATTGGCCCGCCACCGGTCAGGTGGCTGAAATGATCGTTAACCATGGTTGGCCCGGTGGTGGGCAAAAACCGCATTGAGCCACCATGGTGCCCGTCCGGGTTTTGCCAGATCACATAAAGCGGGTTGAGATCGTCGTAAGCATCGCGCTCTTCGCCCGCGTCGTTCACCGTCACATCCCAGCCAAGCCGGGTTTTGAACTGATCGGCGCGATCAAGAAACATGGATTTTTGCAGGTCCGGAAATTGGTGCAGATCATCTGCGTAAATGTAGCGTAACATCAGTGTCCCCTTTTTGATTGCCGCTCAAAAGGGGTAGGGCCGGTATGGTTAACGCGCCGTCAGAGCACCGCACGGTCCAGAGCGTTTCCAATCAAATTGCATTCACCCGGCACCCCGAACGCGTTGTGGTAAGCAAACGCTGCCTCGGAGTGCCGGATGAATTCTGGACTCCTGTTGGATTGGAAACGCTCTAAATTACGATCAACCCCCGGCTGAGGGCGCGGGCGACCGCGTGCACGGTGTTGAGCGCGCCGAGTTTAAACCGCGCGCTTTCGATATAGGCGCGCAGGGTGTGCTCAGAGATGGTCAGGGTTTGTGCCACCTGCGCGCGGTTATATCCCATCGCCAAAAGGGTCATGGCGTCAACCTCACGCGGCGACAGGGGTTGCGCCGGTTCGGGGGTGCGGTCAGGTTCAAAATCCAGCGCTTTTTGGTTGAAATAATGCGCAATCAGGATCAGATCGCGGCGGTGGGTTTCGGTGAACCGGCTCCAGGCGTCATCATCGCAATTATGACTGACGGTAAACAGGGCAAACTGCCCGTTGGGGCCGCGTATCGGCACTGAAAACCCCTGATTGCCGACGCCGTATTCTATCGCTTCACGCTGAAACGCGCGGGCGGCTTTGCTGGACCAGTCGAAACGTTTCCAGTCAACCGGGTGAAAGCGCTGGTAACAGCCCTGAATCACCGGATCAATCCGCAGGTATTCGCGCTCGAGGTATCGCTGCACCCATTGCGCAGAATAAGTGCCACAGCCATATTGATCCCCGGCTGCGCTGACCCAGTGATACACCATATGATCAATTTTAAAGTGGTCGCGTAAATCCTCGATCGCCGATTGCAGGCCACTCAGCTCAGTAGCGCCTTCCAAGGCCTCCAATATTTTTTCCAGCCGCGAGGGCGGGGCTGCTTTCATGTCCTGCGCATCCTTCACTGTTCGACGCCAGCTCCCGTGCGGCCACCAGCCGGGTATCTTCCAACTGTTTGGCCAAAGCGCCCAACCCGTTACGGCAGGCAAAAGCCCGCAGATCTGTCAGGACGTCGAGAATCCATTCGTTTTGCATGTCCAGCCTCGTTAACGCAGGTTAATGAAAGGTTAACACAACTATAGCATGTGTAAATATTTTTCAGTATTCGCAAATTTCACCCCCCCAGAAATAGGGGAGTCAAATTTGGTAAGTATTTGAATCTAAAAGAATTAGGTATTTTAATGCACCCTCACCGGTCACCAGATGGTGTGGCTCTCAGGTGACGGGGCGTTATCAAATAAACAATCTAGGGTTACTTTCCGGCTTCCACCACATCCTCGACCGTGCGCAGCCCGGTTTTGGGGGCCTGCACCAGAACCGCCATGTTGCCGGGGCGGTGCTCATTACGCAGCATCTTGAGATGGGCGCTTGGGATGTCGGCCCAGGGAAACACCTCGGACATGCATGGATCAATCCGCCGCTCAAGCATCAGTCTGTTGGCCGCCGCGGCCTGTTTGAGATGGGCGAAATGCGAGCCTTGCAGGCGCTTTTGATGCATCCAGATATAGCGCACATCAAAGGTGCAGTTAAAGCCGGAAGTGCCGGCACAAATCACCACCATGCCGCCCTTTTTGCAGACAAAACTGGACACCGGAAAGGTGGCCTCGCCGGGGTGTTCAAACACGATGTCGACGTTGTTGCCCTTGCCGGTGATATCCCATATCGCCTTGCCGAATTTGCGCACTTCCTTGAACCACGCGCCGTATTCAGCGGTGTTGACGGTGGGCAGTTGCCCCCAGCAGCTGAATTCCTTGCGGTTGATCACGCCCTTGGCACCAAGGTCCATCACAAAATCCCGTTTGGCCTCATCGGAAATCACCCCGATGGCGTTGCCGCCTGCGGCATTGATCAGTTGGATGGCAAAGGAGCCAAGCCCGCCAGACGCGCCCCAAACCAGCACATTCTGGCCGGGTTTCAGCTCATGCGGGTGATGGCCAAACAGCATCCGGTAAGCGGTGGCCAATGTCAGGGTGTAGCAGGCACTTTCCTCCCATGTCAGGTGCTTGGGGCGGGGCAAAAGCTGTTGCGCCTGCACGTTGGTGAACTGCGCGAAAGAGCCGTTTGGCGTCTCATAGCCCCAGATGCGCTGCGATGGGGAAAACATCGGATCACCGCCGTTGCATTCCTCGTCATCGCCGTCATCTTGATTGCAATGCACCACAACTTCGTCGCCGACACGCCAGGATTTGACCTTGTCGCCAACCGCCCAGACGATGCCAGCCGCGTCTGATCCGGCGATGTGATAATCCGCGCCGTGGCCGTCAAACGGGCTAATTGGCACCCCAAGCCCGGCCCAGACGCCGTTGTAATTGACGCCCGCTGCCATCACCAGAACCAGCACCTCGTGACTGTCCAGAATGGGGGTATCCACCACCTCGACCTGAAAGGATTTATCCGGCTCGCCGTGGCGCTCGCGGCGGATGGCCCAAGCGTACATTTGTTTCGGCACATAGCCTAGAGGGGGCATTTCACCGATCTCATACAGGTCTTTTTCGGGGGCGTCATAGGGGGTGATGCCAGTGTCATGATCCAGAGCCATGGGGGCCTCCGTTGCGCTGATTATGCCGCGATGCAGAATCGCTGTATTTGGGATGGTCGTAGCGCCGGGCGCGCAACAATGCAATGCCTGAGATGGGTATTTTGTAATTATATAACCGCGCAGGTGCAGAAAAATCGGGTTATTTTTTGAAAAGATGCGCGATTGAGGCGGCGTAATAGGCCACAATCGGGCGTTCATCCTCAATCAGGGTGATCTGGCCATCCTCATCGCGGACAAGCTTGCGTTTGACCAAATTGCGCAGGCCCACTTCGGTGGCATAAGATTTATCGTCACGCGGCAGGTGCACATGGGCGTTGGGCAGGGCCTGCATCAGGTCCACCACCGCCTGTTCAAGATCGGGTTTCGTCATTGGCCCATCGGCATCGAGAAGCGCGCGGGCAACCAAGGGCACGGGCAGAACCGGGATTTCCTCACCGATGCGTTTCATCAGCAGGCGGCCAAGGTCTTTGACATCCCCGCGCTTATTCGCGGCCTCGAATTTATTGAGGGAGACCGGCGCGCCAAAACTGGCGGCGGCATAGCCGTGGCGATGATACCGCCCGGTGATGCGCAGCCAGAATTGTTTGAAGATAAACCCCATGACAACGCTGATCCGGGCATGGAAACGTCGGCTGCCATTTTGCCCGGCGGCCACAAGGATGCGATCCTCAAACACCCGGTCATAGTTAATCGCCACCGGCACAAACACCACATCGTGCCCGTCTTTCTTGGAGCGGCCCTCAACGATATATTTCAGCAATCCCAGCTTGGGCGGGGCCAGTTTGCCGTCAAGGCTTAACCCGCCTTCGGGGAACATCGCCTGCGTCACGCCGCCATCGGTGGCAAGGCCGACATAGCGCGCCAGCACCCGGCGATAGAGATCATTGCGCGATTTGCGGCGGATAAAATAAGCCCCCATCGCCTTGATCAACCGGCTGAGCGGCCAGACCCGTGCCCATTCGCCAACCGCATAAGACAGCGCCGAACGTTCCGCCGCCAGCCATGTGACCAGCACATAATCCATGTTCGAGCGGTGATTCATCACAAACACAACGGTGGCATCTTTATCAACTTTACTAAGGGCGTTTTCATCATAATGGCCAAGACGCACCCGATAAAGCGAGCGCGACAGCCATTTGGCAAAGCGGATGGCAAAGCCGAAATAGGCGGTGGCGGAAAACCCCGGCACGATCTCACGGGCATAGCGTTTGGCCTGTTCAAAGGCCACGTTTTCAGGGATGTTTTCAGCGCGTGCATGTTCGGCCACGGCCCGGGTGACCTCGGGGTCGTAAATCAGCCGCTGGATCATGTCATGGCGGCGCGCCAGCTTGAACGGTTCAATCGGGCGCTGCAGCCGGGTGTTGAGCTTGGCCACGACCCGCTCCATCCGGCGGCGGAAGAACCAGCGCACCGATGGAAACAGGAAATGCGAGGCGAATGTGACCGCCGCAAACAGCAAAATAAGCACAAGCAGCCAAAGCGGCATTTCGATGGTGTTAAACATACCGACAAGGGTTACAGGAATTTACGGCGGGAATAAATGTCAAACTTCATCACAGAAGCAAACGCCCCGGCAACGTCAATTATAGGTGAAATTGCTGATCTCACAGATATTCAACCCCTTGCGGATCAGCACATCATCATCCTCGAACACAGCCTTGAAATCGAAGATGCAATAGCCGCTCCCGTCGTCAAAATTGATGTTGATTGAGCTGCCGCTGGGCAAAATCCGTTTTCCCAGAATGTCCTCCTGCCAGGTTTTTGCATCCCTGTGTGAGCCATAAAACCGGACAATATCATAGCCGGTGTTGTTAATAATGGTCACCCACCGGTTTTGCGCCGCAACCTGAACGGTTGTCAGGAATATCAGGGTAATGGCAAGAAAAGTTGAATATGTGAAGCGTATAAGCATTAAAAATCTCCTTATTTATACCAAATACAGTTAATCATCGCCAATACGTTAATTTATGACGGGATTGTGGAAGGTTTGTGGCAGCGGGTTTTACGATGCGGCGGTCCTCTCGCTGCGCTGCGGCGAATTGACAATGATATTATATTCCGGATACCAAAGGGCTGACGTAACAAAGTTACGCTGTTGAGCCATGAGGGACATTTATGCCGCAGATGCAAAAAGACCATCACGCTGATCGTCTGGTGAGTGGGTCCGATCGTCAAGTCGATCGTCCGTGGCTGATCCGAACTTATGCCGGGCATTCCACCGCCGAGGCGTCAAATGCGCTTTATCGCGCCAATCTGGCCAAGGGGCAGACCGGGCTTTCCGTGGCGTTCGATCTGCCGACGCAGACCGGCTATGACAGCGATCATATTTTGGCGCGCGGTGAGGTTGGCAAAGTGGGTGTGCCGGTCTGTCATCTGGGCGATATGCGCAGCCTGTTTGCCGATATTCCGCTGGATCAGATGAACACCTCGATGACGATCAATGCCACGGCGCCTTGGTTGTTGGCATTATATATTGCCGTGGCTGAGGAGCAGGGCGCGACGGTCGCGGACCTTCAGGGCACGGTGCAAAATGATCTGATCAAGGAATATCTGTCACGCGGCACCTATATTTGCCCGCCGAAGCCAAGCCTGAAGATGATCGGGGATGTGGCCGAATATTGCTATGAACACCTGCCGAAATGGAACCCGATGAATGTGTGTTCCTATCACCTGCAAGAGGCCGGAGCGACGCCGGAACAAGAGCTGGCCTTTGCGCTGGCCACGGCGATTGCGGTGCTGGATGAGCTAAAGACCCGCGTGCCGGCGCAGGACTTTCCCAAGCTGGTGGGGCGGATTTCGTTCTTTGTGAATGCAGGCATTCGGTTTGTTACTGAGATGTGCAAGATGCGGGCGTTT
>CAZZKL010000148.1:0-7195 GCA_964655135.1 uncultured Roseovarius sp.
CCGTTCAACGAATGGCCCGGTGCGCCGCATCAGCGCAGTGACAAGGCGCGGATTGAGGCCTTTGCCGAGATCGTCTATCGTGCGGGCTATGCCAGCCCGGTGCGAAGGCCGCGCGGTGAGGATATTATGGCCGCCTGCGGACAGCTTAAATCCGCCACCGAACGGGCGCGCAAATCCAAGCGACAGATTGAGACGGAAATCGGGGGCTGAGACTGGGGGCTGAGACTGGGGGCGGAAACTGGGGGCGGAAACTGGGGGCTGAGCTTTTGTCAGCAAGCCCTATTGCGATGACTATGAAATGACGCCATGATGATGCGCCGAGGAGGATCAAAACATGCGTAAGTTTCTAGTTGTTCTGGATGACAGCACGGAATGCCTGAATGCCATGCGGTTTGCCGCGTTGCGCGCCGCTCATACCAAAGGTGGGGTTGAGGTTCTGGCGGTAATATCGCCCGAGGAGTTTAATCACTGGATTGGCGTAGGCGATCTGATGCGCGAGGAAAGCCGTGAACGTATTGAGGCGCATTTTGAGGTGTTCGCCAAATGGATGCGCGACAAGCAAGGCATTGATCCCGAGCTGGTGATCCGTGAGGGCGTGCCGGTGGATGAGATTATTGCTCAGGTGATGGAAGACTCCGAAATTGGCGTGCTGGTACTGGGGGCGGGCACCGATAAGAAAGGCCCCGGGCCGCTGGTGACGCAGCTTAGCAAAAACTCTGGCTCGTTGCCGGTCCCGATCACGATTGTGCCTGGTGATATGTCAAAAGAGCGGCTTGAAGCGATTACCTGAGTCGCTCTGCCCCGGTTTAGAATCATTCCAAACCTTGACAGGGGCGGCCTTGGCGCGCATATCAAGGAGTGATCAAGAGAGGTGCGCGCGCATGTTCATTCAAACCGAATCCACGCCAAATCCGGCGACGTTGAAATTTCTGCCGGGACAGACGGTTCTGGCCACTGGCACGGCTGATTTTCCCTCAGCCGAGGGGGCGGATAAATCGCCGCTGGCGGCGCGGATTTTTGCGGTCAAGGGCGTGAACGGGGTGTTTTTTGGCACTGATTTTGTCACCGTGACCAAGGCCGATGACGTGGAATGGGACCATATCAAACCCGCCATTCTTGGCGCAGTGATGGAGCATTTCCAATCCGGTCAGCCGGTGATGACGGGCGAGGCCTCGGCCTCCTCTGGTCACGCGGATCATAGCGGGGAAGACGCGGAAATCGTCAACCAGATCAAAGAGTTACTGGATACCCGTGTGCGCCCTGCGGTGGCGCAGGATGGCGGTGATATTACATTCCATGGGTTTGAAAAGGGTGTGGTTTACCTGCATATGCAAGGCGCTTGTGCCGGGTGTCCTTCATCCACAATCACCCTGAAAATGGGCATTGAGAACCTGTTGCGCCATTATATCCCGGAAGTGACCGAGGTGCGCCCTGTTGGTGTCTGAACCGCTGGTTTTGGGATTTGACACATCGGCCGCCTATTGCGCGGCCGCTTTGCTGTGTGGTGACCGGATTATCGCGGCAAAGGCCGAGGAAATGCGCAAGGGGCAGGTGGAGCGCCTGATGCCGCTGATGCAGGAGATGCTGGAGAATGCCGGAGTAAGCTGGGGTGATCTGACGCGCATTGGCGTGGGCATTGGGCCGGGGAATTTCACCGGTATCCGCATTGCGGTGTCGGCGGCGCGGGGGCTGGCGCTGGCGCTGGATATTCCGGCGGTTGGGGTTTCGGGGTTTGAGGTGGCCTCACTGGACCACGCGGAGGCGCATTTGCCGATGGTGCCCGGCCCGAGAGATCAGATTTATGTGATGGCTTTGAAGGGTGCGCCCCGGATTGTAACCCGCGATGAGGCGGAGGCGTTGGGGCTGCCGCTGGTGGCTGTGGCCTCGGGGCAGGCGATGGCGGAAGGCATAGCGCAGATTGCGGCGGCGCGGCCCCGTGACGGGTTAAAGGCACCAGTGCCGTTATATGTGAAATCTGCCGATGCGGCACCGTCGCGGGTGGCGGCTCCGGTGATGCTGGATGATGACGCCTGAGGAAATGGCCACGCTCTATGCTCGTGCCTTTGCCGGGCAGGGGCGGGCGTGGACGGCGCGCGAATTTGCCGGGTTGCTGCAAAGTGATCTGGTTTTTGCCAGCCATGGCCCGCATGGTTTTGCCTTGGGCCGGGTGATTGCCGGCGAGGCGGAATTGCTGACTTTGGCGACGCACCCGGATTATCAACGGCAGGGCTTGGCGCGCGCCTGTCTGGCCGGGTATGAGGCCGAAGCTCAGGCCCGGGGGGCTAAAATCTCATTTCTGGAAGTGGCGGCGGATAATGCGGCGGCACTTGGGCTTTACCTGTCGGCGGGATACGCGCGGGCGGCGGTGCGGGCCGGGTATTACAAGCGTGTAGGCACGGCCCCGGTGGATGCTCTGGTGATGCGTAAGGCATTTGCCATAAGCTGACGTCAGGTGTCAGTATGTACGCATATTAGAGCGGCATCGTTTGGGCAAAAAGGATTGAATAATGCAGCATTTGAGCAGCCTGTTATTGGCCTTGGGGATTTTCAGCGTTGGGTTTATCAGCATCGGCCCCAATATTTTGGCGGTGATTGGCACCTCAATGCAGCGCGGGCGCGCGCAGGGGGCGGCATTGGCGATGGGCATCGGCATTGGGTCGGGCCTGTGGGCGTTGATCACGGTGGCGGGGCTGTCAGCGTTGATGAGTGCCTGGGCCGGGGCGATGATCCTGCTGAAAACACTGGGGGCGGTTTATTTGCTGTGGCTGGCATTCAAAGCCTTTCGATCCGCCGCGACCCCCGGCGATAAGATGATTGTGCGCGCGGCAAAGGGGCGGGGGCTTTTCTGGCAGGGGCTGATTATTCAGATGACCAACCCCAAGGCGGCGCTGCACTGGATCGCGATTGTCAGTATCGGGCTGGGGCCAAATGCGCCGCTTTGGCTGGGGCTGGTGTTGGCCGCGACGGCCTGCGGCCTGTCGGTTCTGGGGCATCTGGCTTATGCTGTGACCTTTTCAACCCAACCGGTTATTGCATTCTATCGCCGTGCGCGGCGGAGGATTGATGCAGCGCTGGGGGTATTTTTTACCTATGCGGCCTTCAGATTGGCCATCAGCCGGAGCGGATGATCACAAAATAAAAGGCAGCGCAGAGAGCCTGCGCTGCCTTTCTTATTGGTTGTGGTCGCCGATCAAGGCACCAGCGTGATAATCCATTGCTGGGTTGTATTGTTCTGACGATTGCGGGTCACGACCCGGAAATCGTTATTGGCAGCTTCGTGAGCATCAAGATAGCGGCCGTTGCTGCGCTGTTGCACGGTATAGAGATTGTTCCCGACCCGCTTGATGATCCATTGCTGGGTTGTGTTGTTTTGCGCGTTGCGGGTCACAACATCATTGTCATTGATACCTTCATGCGCATCCAAGAACATCATGCTGCTGCGCTGGCGGATGGTATAGACATTGCTGCCTTGGGGGCTGATGATCCACCGTTGCGTTGCATTGTTCTGGAACGGACGGGTAACAACGGAATTATCGCGGGTGCCTTCATGGGCATCCATGAACCGCATGTTGCTTCTTTGCCGGATGTAGTAGGTGCCGGAAAGCGGCGCGAGCGGGATGACGACTGGGGGCACCACAACAACAGGGGGGATGATAACGACAGGGGGGATAATTGGGCCAGATCCAGATGTGGCCGGTTTGATGATCCAGCGTTGCTGCGGGATGTTTTGCATTGTTTTAAGCACGGCATTCGTCCCGCCTACGGCATCATTTGCATGGATCACCGCCCCGCCTAATTTCTGCTGTAATATAAAACTGCCACTGGCGGCTTGGATCAGTCTCCAGACCTGTGTGTCATTCCCCTCGTGGGGGCGGGTCATGACCGAAAAGCCATTGCTGCCGTCATAATAGCCATCCAAAAACCGGCCATTGCTTTTTTGCCGGATGGTATAGTTACTGCCCCCTACCGGGGTAAATATCCAAACTTGGGTGTCGTTATTCTGCCGTGGCCATGCCCCGACTTTGAAATCATATGATGCATTTTCGTAGGCATCCAGATAGCGGCCGGTGCTTTGTTGTTGGATGGTATATTCACCATCGAAAATCTCAGCCGAGGCAGGGGTGGAAAATATCCCCGCGATGAGGGCCAGACTGGCGGCTTTGGCGGCCAGTTTCAGACCTGAGAAAAATGAGAAATGTTTCATTGTTTTAGCTCCTTTTAGATTTGTGATTAATTTGGGTAAAATATCAATTCTGCACCGAGTGCTGCACTGAGTATTGCATGATATAATTCCCGGGTCGAGGTGTTGAGCCGTTGGACTGGCTCTTGCCTGTGGTGAGGGGGGCCATGACGCGGTCGATGATCCGCGTAGGCTTGCCGCCGGTGCTGCGGCCTTTGGTTGCAACGTCTGTGCCACATTCGTCGGCAGACCCTGAATCGCTTTTCTCGCAGGTGGTTGTTTGGCCGTCTGAAGTGGTGCAGGAAAATGATGTTTCTGTTTCGCTCAAGGTACTTCCCTCACCATTGAAGGCATCGTTAAAGCAGGCCGTGTAGAGCCCGGTCATGTCATCAATCACCAAAACGGTGTTATTGGCTGCATGTGAGGCCGTGACAGTTGAAAGCGTCAACATGGCACCTGTTGCCAGGGTAGCGCCGAATTTTGCCACGGGGTTTGTGAAATTAATGGTCATATTGTATCTCCGTATCTGTTGGGTTTGGGCCGGTTATGTGTAGTTGTGACCCGCTTGGTTATGTTCATGTTTTCATCATATTTAATTTCGATGACCCAACATGCGGCGATCATGGGTCGTTAAACAATATCGCCACCCGGTTATCGCATAACGGTAGGGATGTTATTCAATATCACGTTGAAATCATTGGGCTTTCAGCGCCACCCTTTACGAAGAAGCCTGAAATATAAAGCCGGGTCTCTGAATGGATTTGTAAGACGGGGTTGGGTCTTATTACCGTCCCTTATGCCGTTCGGGTGCGAAAGTTTTGTCAATTGTCTCGAATCGCTCAAAACCATGGCTGCCGCCCGGCCTGTTAGGCCCATGTTGGGCTGCCTGTGGACGGCTGCTCAACCTGTCGTTCTGTAACAAGATAAGGCCAGTTGCATCAAAATGATCATACCTGCGCAACATTCATGCGTCTGATACCTTGCATTTGAAATGGATATGAGGGTAGGACGACACATGCAAATCTACCTTCCCATAGCTGATGTATCGGTCAATGCGTTTTTGCTACTGGGCCTAGGCGGATTGGTTGGCGTTTTATCAGGTATGTTTGGGGTTGGTGGCGGCTTTTTGATGACGCCGCTGTTGTTCTTTATCGGCATCCCGCCGGCGGTGGCGGTGGCGACCGGGGCCAATCAGATCGTGGCCTCATCCTTTTCCGGTGTGCTGGCGCATTTGCGCAGAAAGACCGTTGATCTGAGGATGGGGGTGGTGTTGCTGATCGGTGGCCTTGCCGGGGCGGCCGTGGGGGTGGTGATATTCAACTACCTCAAGGCGTTGGGGCAGGTCGATCTTCTGGTTAACCTTTGTTATGTGCTTTTCCTTGGCGTCATCGGCGGGATGATGTTTATTGAAAGCGTCAATGCCCTGCGCAACACCAGAAAAGGCAAGCCCCCCAAGCGCAAGAAACATGGCTGGGTTCACGGGCTGCCGTTCAAGATGCGGTTTCGCACCTCAGGCCTGTATATTTCGGTGATCCCGCCGTTGATGGTTGGGGTTTTGGTGGGCGTTCTGGCGGCGGTCATGGGGGTTGGTGGCGGCTTTATCATGGTGCCGGCGATGATTTATCTGCTGGGAATGCCGACCAAGGTTGTGGTTGGCACCTCGCTGTTTCAGATCATTTTTGTCGCCGCTTTCACCACCATGCTGCACGCGACCACCAACTTTACCGTCGATATTGGTCTGGCTTTGCTGTTGCTGGTCGGCGGCGTCATCGGGGCGCAGTTTGGCACCAAGATCGGCGTCAAGATGAAAGCCGAGCAACTGCGTGTTGCTTTGTCGCTGATGGTGCTGACGGTGTGTTTCAAGCTGGGGCTTGGTCTGATGCTGGAACCATCCGAGCTGTATTCCCTCGTGCCGAACGGGGGGCATTGAGGGATGTATCGCTGGTTGATATTGCTGCTGATACTGGCCCTGCCCGCACAGGCGGCAGAAGAGGTGGTGCTGGGGCTAAGTCAGGATAAGGTGGCGATAACGGCCACCTATGATGGCTCGGAAATTCTGATTTTTGGCGCGATCAAACGCGATGGTCCGGTGCCTGATGGCCCGCCTTTGGAAGTGATCGTGGCGGTATCCGGCCCCGATGAGCCGGTGACGGTGCGGCGTAAGGAACGGCGCTATGGCATCTGGATGAACGTCGATTCCGTGCTGGTAGATTCGGCGCCAAGCTTTTATGCCGTGGCCACAAGCGGGCCATTTGTTGAGGTGCTCAAGGACGTTGAGGATCTGCGCTATAAGATTTCGATTGAACGCGCCATCCGCTCGGTGGGGGCGGCGATGTCGATCAAGAACGCCCAAGACTTTGCCGATGCGGTGGTGCGTATCCGCGAGGACAGCAACCTTTATAAAACCCTTGAAAATGCTGTGGTTGTGGATCAACAGACGTTGTTTCGGACCTCGATTGCGATGCCATCGAACCTGACAGAAGGGGTGTATTCCACCCGGATATTCCTGACACGCGGCGGCGAGGTTATCTCGATCTATGCCACAACGATTGACGTGCGAAAGGTCGGGCTTGAGCGCTGGTTGTTCAACCTGTCGCGGGAAAATGCGTTTTGGTATGGGATCATGTCGCTGGCGATTGCCATCGCCGCCGGTTGGGGCGCCTCAGCGGTGTTTCAGGTGCTGCGCCGGGGTTAGCCGCGGCCGATATAGGGCATCTTGGTGGCCAGCACGGTCATGAATTGGACATTGGCCTGCAACGGCAAATTCGCCATGTGCAGGACCGAGCGGGCGGCGTTTTCTACATCCATCATTGGCATCAGATCGGCGGTTGGGTCTTTCTCAAGAATGCGCCTGTTCAAATCCTCGACCAATTCGGTGCGGGCGTTGCCGATGTCAATCTGACCGCAGGCAATGTCAAACGCGCGGCCATCCAAAGACAAGCAGCGGGTGAGGCCGGTAATGGCGTGTTTTGAGGTGGTATAACAGACCGAGCCGGGCCGGGGGTTATGCGCCGA
>CAZZKL010000149.1:0-7151 GCA_964655135.1 uncultured Roseovarius sp.
GCACATCCGCATCATCGGTGCAGCACACCGCAAGGCCATAAAACGGAATGTTGCTGACAAACTCCAAAAACCCCTGATGCAGCGCCTCAACCGTGCCCCAATGCTCCATATGCTCGGGGTCGATATTGGTGACAATCGCAATCGTGGCCGGTAGCCGGTTGAAGGTGCCGTCACTCTCATCAGCCTCAACCACCATCCATTCGCCATCGCCCATGCGGGCATTGCTGTCATAGGCGTGGATGATGCCGCCATTGATCACCGTGGGGTCAAACTTGCCGTGATCCAAAAGCGCCGCCACCATGGTTGTGGTGGTGGTCTTGCCGTGGGTGCCGGCCACCGCGATGTTGGATTTCAGCCGCATCAACTCGGCCAGCATCTCGGCCCGGCGCACCACCGGTAGGCCGCGCGCGCGGGCCTCGTCCAGCTCGGGATTGCCCGGTTTGATCGCTGATGAGATCACCACAACTTCAGCATTATCAAGGTTCTTGGCGGTTTGCCCTTCAAAGATGGTCGCGCCGTGACGCTCAAGCCGGTCAGTGATTTTTGTGCGCTTGAGGTCAGACCCCTGCACCACATAGCCATGATCGAGCAGCACCTCAGCGATGCCAGACATGCCAATACCGCCAATGCCCACGAAATGAATTGGCCCGACATCACCGGGTAGCTTGGTCGCTGCATTCATGGGTTTTTCCCTTTCTCGGCCAGAGCCGCAACCATATCCGCCAATGTCACCTGTGCCTCGGGCATGGCGCATCCCTGCGCCGCCTGCGCCATTTTCTCGGCCCCGGCACTGTTGCCCAGAACCTCGGCAATATGCGCCGACATCATATCTACCTCAAATTTATCTTCCGCTATGACAATCGCCGCGCCCGCCTGCGCCAGTCCCTTGGCATTGGCCGTCTGATGATCGCCCGCCGCCGCGGCATAGGGGATCAGAATTGACGGGCGGCCAATCACGCTGATGTCCGCCACCGACGAGGCCCCGGCCCGGCTGATCACCAACTGTGCTTCGCTCATGCGGCGCGGTATATCGCGAAAGAACGGCGCGACCTCGGCATTGATGCCGTGCTCGGTGTAATAGGCATTCACCCGCGCGCCGTCTTCATCGCGGGCCTGATGGCTGACCCGGACAAAGCGCCGAATATGAGTGGGCAAAGCGGCAATCGCCGGCGGTACAATATCCGACAGAATGCGCGCGCCCTGCGAGCCGCCAATCACCAAAATGGACATCGGATAATCGCCGGGTGGAATATAGCCGGACCCGGCCTTTTCCAGCACGGCCGCGCGCACCGGATTGCCCACATGCACCGCCTCAACGCCCTCGGGCACATCGGTGGGCCATGTGCCACAGGCCACCCTGTCCACCCGTTTGGAAAACAATCGGTTGACCCGGCCCAGCACGCCGTTTTGTTCATGCACCATGTTTGGCACACGCAATATCCGCGCCGCCGCCAAGGCGGGAATGGTGGGGTAGCCGCCAAATCCCACAACCACATCGGGCCTATCACGGCGCATCCTGCGGGTGGCAGAAAGGATACCGCCCAGAATACGTAACGGCACGGCGAGCTTGGCCAATATGCCCCCCCTAGCAAAGCTGGCGCTTGATATTTGTTCAACCTCAATCGAATGCGGGAAACCGCCAGTATAGCGCGCGCCACGCGCATCGGTGGAAAGCTTGACCCGCCAGCCCCGGCGCAGCATCACCTCGGCCAAGGCCTGTGCCGGAAACATATGTCCGCCGGTTCCGCCCGCGGCTATGATAAGAAGCGGGGACGTCATGGCCTGAACATTTCATTTGTGGTGTAAGGCAGGTGGGTTTCACCCACCCTACAGGTGATATGTAGGGTGGGTGAAACCCACCTGCCTTGCGCGGAATCCATCACCTGCGCCCCCGCAGGCCATCATTGGCCCCGGTTTGCGGCCTGCTGCGGGTGAAAGCAAACAGCATTCCCAGCGCCAACCCGCCCGCCACCAAGGATGAGCCGCCATAGCTGACAAACGGCAAGGTCATGCCCTTGGCCGGCAACAGCCGCACCGCCACCGCCATATTGATCATCGCCTGCACCCCGAACATCGCTGCCAGACCGGTGCCCGCAAGGCGAATAAACGGATCACTTTCACGCATCAAGCGCAGTAATGAGCGCAGCACAATCACCATATAAAGCGCAATAATGCACAGCACCAAAATCAGCCCGTATTCCTCGGCCGCCACCGCAATGATAAAATCCGTATGCGCATCGGGCAAAGACCATTTCACCTGCCCCTCACCCACACCCACGCCAAACAATCCCCCCTCACGAATGGCATTGGCGGCATAACCCAACTGCGATGTCGGATCCACATCCGGCGACAGAAAGCCATTAATGCGCCCGGCAAAATGCTCGGAATTGGAATAAGCATAACCGCCCGCCAAAACCATAAAGCCCGCAATGATCAGCAAAAAGATCATCGGAGCGCCCGCAACAAAATACATCACCCCCCAGCCAAACATCATCAGCGCCGCCTGACCAAAATCAGGCTGCAACGCCAGAAAACCGACAATCACCACCACCAGCGCAAAAGACCAGCTCAGCCCCGGCGGCCCGTTAATTTCCTGACTGGCTGCCATCATCCACGCGGCCACCACAACAAACCCGGGCTTGAGAAATTCCGACGGCTGAATGCTGGCAAACCCCAGTGAATACCAACGCACCGCACCCTTGCCAAAATCAGTGCCAAAAACCGGCAGCATCACCAGCGCCGCAAAAGCCACAATAAACCCAAAAACCGCCAGCCGCCGCACGGTGACCGGATTCATCATCGAGGTCAGCACCATCGCCACCAAAGCCATCCCGCCAAAAATCGCCTGCCGTTGCACATAATGAAACGGCTGAAACCCGTTTTCCTCGGCCAAAGGCGGTGACGCCGCCAGCCCCAGCAAAATTCCCACCCCAAACAGGATCAAAACGCATGAAAACGCCCATTTATCAAGCGTGCGCCACCATTTTTGAAAAATAGGCTCGCCATTTCGGGCCGGAACCGCCCCATAGACCATCTCAGTCATATAAACCGCCTGTATTCTGCTCAAAACCGCCCCGTTTTCGGGGTCTGTTGCCTGATTCTAACGAATTTATAGGGCCACGGCTAGCCCATATTTTACACCGCCTAGGGCGCCCCAAGAAAAGTGTGATTTTCAAGTTTGGCAAGAAACACCCGGACCATATTGATGGGTATGGGCGTTACGAAATTAATCTATGCTACACGTTAACCCTGAAACGCTTTCAGCAATGAACTTTAGGTGAAAACCAAAGGAAAACTGATGACACTCATCCACATAGGTCTCTGGCTCGCACGCAGTCTTATCATGCCGGGGATGCTTCTTATGCTTGGCGTCACTCCCCCGGCTTTGGCCCATAGTTTCAACACGGCAATGCTCCTGCCCGTCGATTTTGCGGATGACCCCTTGCAAGATGACCTGATGCAGGCCTTTTTGCTGGCCTCAGAAGAACGCGACAGCCACGCGGATGAAACATCCAACGGCCATCTTGGCGGGCTTGATGTCTATATCCGCTTTGTCACCACGCTCACCCCCTCAGACATATCCCGCGCCGACATCATCGCCCTGCCGCTTGCCGGGGTCCGGGGTCCGGACAGAGATGACATTATAACAACCGGCCCGCAGGATTTAACCTCAAAAGCCGCCCGCGCCCTGCTGGCAACCCCCGCCGACCCCTCGCTGCCTGCTTTCAAACAACGTTTCTTGTCTGCCACTGGCCATAGGGCGGGGAATGAGGCCCAAGCGGTCTATGTCACCGCCCGGATGATCGGACAAGCGGTGCGCAAGGCCGGTGGGGTAGACGATCCTGCCCGGCTCCGCCGTTTGCTGCCCCCATAACCCCAACAAGGGTCGATGCTGCCTGAAAACCACCCCCGTCTTCTTCTGGCCCAAAATATCCCCGCCGGAGGCATCGGCGGGTCCCGCAAGGGGCCCGCCCCACCGCGACGCGGCGTAAGCGCGGCGCAACCTTCCTGATCAGTTTCGGTGATTGAAATTGGTTGAATATACCCGCATCCTGATGGGCAAACAGGCTTTGCATCAAGCCATGCCATAAGGGCTCAACACCGTGGATAACCTTTTTTATGTCAAAACTGCCCTTGGGGGTCTCCTCGGTTGGGTGTTGGTTTCGGGCTTTACACTACTGATCAAATGGCTCAACTCACGCGGCAAAATCCAGACGCTCTATAGCAAACATAGCCGGATCAGGCAAAACCGGTTCTTCATCTTCATTCTTTCATTTCTGCTGATTGGGTTTGCCGCTGCTGCCGGATATATCGCCTATTACAATTATATGACATTCCGCTACAGCCGGGCCTATCTGCCTGCGGCTGGCTTTTTGCTGCTGATGCCAATAGGATTGCTGATGTTGGTATATCTGCGACAATCCTATGATGTGATCTGGGACAGGATCGGGCTTGAGGGGCCGAGTTCCTATTTTGCGCCCGCCATTGGCCGGGGCCGTGTGCGGCTTCTTTTCATGGATATAATTGAAGCAGGCACGAAAGCGGACGGATCATATTACGTCCAGGACGAGGCTGGCCGCAGGGTAATATGGAGTTATATCTATCACAATTATCACCATCTGAATGATGCCATCATGGCGGCACGGCCTGATCTGTTTAACGATCCGGGGGGCTGGCCGGATTGAGCATATGATCCGCATCCGGGCTGGACAAATCCGCTGTAATCCCCGCAAATGCCCGGATGGACCTGCACATGAAATACCCGGCATTGGCCGATCTTCGCACCCGCGCCCGGGCGCGCATTCCGCATTTTGTATGGGAGTTTCTCGACAGCGGCACCGGGGCCGAGGCCACCAAAACCCGCAACCGCACCGAGCTGGACAAAATCCTGCTGATGCCGTCGATCCTGCACGGCGAGTTTGAACCAGACCTGAGCGTTGATCTGTTAGGCCACAAACTCCCCCTGCCCTTTGGCATCGCCCCCATTGGCATGTCCGGCCTGATCTGGCCCGATGCCGAGCGTCTGCTGGCGCGGGCGGCGGCGCAGGCCAATATCCCCTACACACTGTCAACCGTCGCCACCCGCACGCCCGAGGATGTGGCCGGGGTGCTGGGCAATCACGGCTGGTTTCAGTTCTATCCGCCGCGCGAGGAAAACATCCGCCGCGATATGCTGGACCGCGCCAAAGCCGCCGGGTTCAAAACGCTGGTGCTGACGGTGGATGTACCGGTGGGCAGCCGCCGCGAACGACAGGTCAGATCGGGCCTCACCACCCCGCCGCGCCTGACGCCGCGCTTATTGGCACAGGTGGCGCGATGCCCGCGCTGGGCCATCGGGCAGGCGCGCATGGGCATGCCACGGATGCGGCTAATTGATGAGTATTCCGAGCGGGTGAGCGGGCTTTCCTCAACCAACCACGCGGGCTATCTTCTGCGCACCTCGCCCGACATGGATTATTTGCGCTGGCTGCGCGCGGCGTGGGATGGCCCGGTGATTGTGAAGGGTGTGCTTCACGCAGGCGATGCGGTTAAATTGCAGGCCGAGGGCGTCGATGCCCTCTGGATCAGCAACCACGCGGGGCGACAGTTTGATGCCGCCCCCGCCACGATTGAGGTCTTGCCCAGCATCCGTGAGGTTTGCGATTTGCCGCTGATTATTGATGGCGGCTTTGAGGGCGGTTTGGATATTCTGCGCGGCCTTGCCCTGGGGGCTGATTTCATCATGCTGGGCCGGGCCTGGCATTATGCGCTTGGGGCATTAGGCGCGGATGGCCCGGCCCATCTGGTGGATATTTTGCGCGCGGACCTGATTGCCAATATGGGGCAGTTGGGGATCAGATCACTGTCTGAGGCCGCCAACCGGGTGGTTTCTGTCGCAAACGGGTAGCAGGCGGCGCAAGCAGCCTTGCGTAAACCTTGCTGAATTCCTACAAGACCTCAGGGATTGCGCTGCAACGCAGCAATTTAACTGCGGGGCGCGCAAGCCAGATAAGATTGACCTTGGGACAAAAAGGGGCAGGTCCGGTGCCAACATTCAAGAAAATCCTGATTGCCAATCGCGGCGAAATTGCCATCCGTATCCTGCGCGCCGCCAATGAGATGGGCAAACGCACGGTGGCGATTTTTGCCGAAGAGGACAAGCTGAGCCTGCACCGGTTCAAGGCCGATGAGGCCTACCGCATTGGCGAGGGGCTTGGACCCGTGGCCGCCTATCTGTCGATTGATGAGGTGATCCGCGTGGCCCGCGACTGCGGTGCCGATGCCATCCATCCAGGCTATGGCCTCTTGTCTGAAAATCCCGATTTTGTCGATGCCTGCGTGGCCAATGGCATCACCTTCATTGGCCCCAAAGCGGAAACCATGCGCGCCCTTGGCGACAAGGCCAGCGCCCGCCGGGTGGCAATTGAGGCCGGGGTTCCGGTGATCCCGGCCACCGAAGTTCTGGGCGATGATATGGATGCGGTTCGCAAAGAGGCCAATGAGGTGGGCTATCCCCTGATGCTCAAAGCCTCATGGGGCGGCGGCGGGCGCGGTATGCGGCCGATATTTTCTGAGGCAGAGCTGGAAGAAAAGGTGCTGGAAGGCCGACGCGAGGCCAAGGCCGCTTTTGGCAATGACGAAGGTTATCTGGAAAAGATGATCCAGCGCGCGCGCCATGTTGAGGTGCAAATTCTGGGGGATCAGCATGGCAATATGTACCACCTGTTTGAGCGCGACTGCTCGGTTCAGCGCCGCAACCAAAAGGTGGTTGAACGCGCCCCCGCGCCCTATCTGAGCGACGCCCAGCGCGATGAAATTTGCCAGCTTGGCTATAAGATCTGCAAACATGTGAATTACGAATGCGCCGGCACCGTTGAATTCCTGATGGATATGGACAGCGGCAAGTTCTTCTTCATCGAGGTAAACCCAAGGGTGCAGGTGGAACACACGGTGACGGAAGAGGTCACCGGCATTGACATTGTGCAAGCCCAGATCAAGATCGCCGAGGGCCAGACATTATCACAGGCCACCCGCAAAGCCTCGCAATCCGAGATCACCCTGAACGGTCATGCCCTGCAAACCCGGATCACCACCGAAGACCCGCAAAACAATTTTATCCCTGATTATGGCCGTATCACCGCTTACCGCAGCGCCACCGGCATGGGCATCCG
>CAZZKL010000150.1:0-3590 GCA_964655135.1 uncultured Roseovarius sp.
CTCGCGGGAATGTGTGACCTGTCGGGTAGGGAACATTGTGTGAACAAGGCTTTATCTTGGGGATGAGCCGCGTTATGACTGCGATCATGAACCACTCGGACGACTCTGATGCCTTTGAAGGGGCTTCGCTGGCGGCGCAGGCCATGGCGGCGCGGCACACGCCTTATATGGAGGGGTTAAACCCCGAGCAGCGGGCGGCGGTTGAGGCATTGGAAGGCCCGGTGCTGATGCTGGCAGGCGCAGGCACCGGCAAGACCAAGGCACTGACCACGCGGATTGTGCATCTTTTGAATACTGGCACCGCAAGGCCCAATGAAATATTGGCCGTGACCTTTACCAACAAAGCTGCGCGCGAGATGAAAGACCGGGTTGGTGGCATGTTGGGGGAAAGGGTTGAGGGGATGCCGTGGCTGGGCACCTTTCATGCCATTTGTGTCAAGCTGTTGCGCCGTCATGCGGAGCTGGCGGGGTTGAAATCCAATTTCACGATACTTGATACGGACGATCAGTTGCGGCTGTTGAAGCAACTGGTGCGGGCCGCGGATATTGACGATAAACGCTGGCCTGCGCGGATGCTGGCGGGGATTATTGACGGGTGGAAAAATCGCGCCTGGACGCCGGATAATGTGCCTGTGTCTGAGGCCGGGGCGTATGATGGCAAGGCTCCGGCTTTGTACCGCTTGTATCAGACCCGCTTGCGGGAACTGAACGCGGTGGATTTTGGCGATTTGTTGCTGCATGTGGTGGTGATATTTCAGCAGCACGCCGATGTGTTGCAGCAGTATCAACGCTGGTTTCGCTATATTTTGGTGGATGAGTACCAGGATACCAATGTGGCGCAATATCTGTGGCTGCGGCTGCTTGCCGGGGCGCATCATAACATTTGTTGTGTCGGCGATGATGACCAATCGATTTATGGTTGGCGCGGGGCGGAAGTGGGCAATATCCTGCGATTCGAGACGGATTTCCCCGGTGCGCATGTTGTCAGGTTGGAGCAGAATTACCGCTCAACCCCGCATATTCTGGCGGCGGCTTCGGGCATAATTGCCGGTAATAAAGGGCGGTTGGGCAAGGAGCTGTGGACGGCTGAGGAAGAGGGTGAAAAGCTGCGTCTGATCGGCCATTGGGATGGGGAGGAAGAGGCGCGCTGGATTGGCGAGGAAATTGAATCGCTGCAATCGGGTACGCGGGGCTTGCGCAAATTTGGCCTTGATCAGATGGCCATTCTGGTGCGCGCCAGCCATCAGATGCGCGCCTTTGAGGATCGGTTTTTGACCATTGGCCTGCCGTACCGCGTGATTGGCGGGCCACGGTTTTATGAGCGCATGGAAATCCGTGATGCCATGGCCTATTTTCGGCTGGTGACCAGCCCCTCGGATGATCTGGCGTTTGAGCGGATTGTGAACACGCCCAAGCGCGGGCTGGGCGATAAGGCGCAGCAGAAAATTCAAGTGATGGCGCGCGAAAATGGCGTGTCTTTGGTGCAGGGCGCGCGTCTTTTGCTGGATCAGCAGGGGTTGACCGGCAAGGGGGCTGCGGAACTTGGCAAGCTACTGGATGGGTTGGCGCGTTGGGGCCATATGGCGGGGGAGGCGCAGATTGGCCATGTGGAACTGGCGGGGATTATTCTGGACGAGAGCGGCTATACCGGCATGTGGCAAAACGATAAATCCATCGAGGCGCCGGGGCGGTTGGAGAACCTCAAAGAGCTGGTGAAGGCGCTGGAGCAGTTTGAGAACCTGCAGGGGTTTTTGGAGCATGTCAGCCTGATCATGGAAAACGATAGTGGCGAGGGCGGCGAGAAGGTCTCGATCATGACGCTGCACGCGGCCAAGGGTCTGGAATTTCCCGTCGTGTTTCTGCCGGGCTGGGAGGATGGGCTGTTTCCCTCACAGCGCACGATGGATGAAAGCGGCGATAAGGGCGTCGAGGAAGAGCGGCGTTTGGCTTATGTTGGCATCACCCGCGCCGAGGAGGTCTGCACGATTTCATTTGCCGGTAATCGGCGGATTTTTGGCCAGTGGCAGGCGGCGATGCCGTCGCGGTTTATTGATGAGTTGCCAGCCGATCATGTGGAGGTTTTGACCGCGCCGGGTCTTTATGGCGGCGGGTTTGGCGCGGTGGGCATGGACAGCACGATTGAAGCGCGCGCGGCGGGGGCGGATGTTTATAATTCGCCGGGCTGGAAGCGTCTGCAAAAGCGCGCCGGGCAGCGGGTGGGTGAGCCGAGGCAAAATCGTGGGGCGGTGATTGAGGGCCATGCGGTGAGCCACAGCATGGGCGAGCGGGTGTTTCATCAGAAATTTGGCTATGGGGCGATCGTGGGGATTGAGGGCGACAAGCTTGAGATCGACTTTGAAAAGGCCGGGGTGAAAAAGATTGTGGCGAAATTTGTTGCGGGGGCGGGGGATATTCCGTTTTGATCCGCCCGGTCGGGCGATTATTGTGGGAATAGGCGTAGGGTGGGTGGAACCCACGCGCCACCCCATTAAAGTCTCGCACAACCTCATTTGTCGTAGCGCGTGGGTTTCACCCACCCTACGCAAAGTGGCATAGGTTGCGCATGAAACGGGTCGCGTGAGGGGCTACATCGTGCGATTGATAATTTATGAATGACACCCCTCACATTGATCTGAAATCCGCTGTTTTGTTACTCATGTTGGCCGCTCTTTGGGGCGGCTCATTTTTGTTTGCCGGGATTGCCCTCAAACAGGTGCCGCCGCTGACCATTACCTTGCATCGGGTGTTTTGGGCGGTGCTGGCGCTTTTGGCGCTGGTGCGCTGGCAGGGGTTGAAATTTCCCCGCGCGTGGCGGATTTGGCTGGCTTGGCTGGTGATGGGGGCGCTGAATAATGCCATCCCGTTTTCGTTGATTTTCTGGGGGCAGACCCGGATTGAAAGCGGCCTTGCCTCGATCCTGAATGGCACCACGGCGGTGTTTGGTGCGGTGGTGGCCGGGGTGTTGCTGAAAGATGAGCCGCTGACGCCTCGCAAACTGATTGGCGCGGGATTTGGCCTTGCCGGGGTGGCGGCGATTATGGGGCCAGAGGCGGTGAAAGGGTTTGATCCGCGCAATCTGGCGCAACTGGCGATTTTGGGCGCGGCGCTGTCTTATGCGCTGGCCAGTGTTTGGGGCAAGGTGGCCCTTAAGGGGATTGCGCCGCAAATGAATGCGCTGGGGATGCTGATGGGCAGCACGGTTTTGATGATCCCGGTGGTGTGGGTGGTCGATGGCCCGCCTGCGATGGCGCTTTCGCCGGGGATTTGGGCGGCGCTGATTGCATTGGCGCTGCTGTCAACCGTGCTGGCTTATCTGCTTTATTTCACCATTCTTGTCCGTGCCGGGGCGGCGAATTTGATGTTGGTGACGTTGATGATCCCGCCTTTTGCCGTGGGCTTTGGTGTGGTGTTTCTCAATGAAACCCCCGGCCCCGAGGCGGCCACCGGTTTTGCCCTGATTGCCATCGGCCTTGTCCTTACCGACGGGCGATTGCTGCGGCGCATAAAAAAACGGTGACGCCCGGGAGGGGGGCATCACCGTTTCTGTAAGCGTCCGGCCTCAGGGGGAGGAAGTAGGCCGTTCGCGGTCA
>CAZZKL010000150.1:3690-7122 GCA_964655135.1 uncultured Roseovarius sp.
ACGGCTTTGCGGGCTTCGGAACGGATGGTTGTGCGGTTCATGCCCAGATCGTTAAGTTCTTCGCGTGACAGCTTGGCCAGCTCATGAACCGTTTGACGGTAAGCGCGGCGGTCTTGCAGCCGTTGAAAGGCGTGAAAGATGGCGGCGCTGAAATCAACGGCCAAGCCGGATGTGACGGGTAGTGCTTTGGTTACATATGCCATGATCGGCTCCTTTTGGTTGGACACTGGCTTGTTTGGATATTGGCGTTTCGTCAGTGGTTAAAATCGTCTCGTTTCTTGAGCCTTAGATATACCTATGGCGGGACCGCACAACACGCAGTTTGGGCAATGCCGCTATGCAGAAAATGCATAAGAGAGTCTGACCTTTTTTAACAAGACACCTGTAACTCAAGCCCAAGCCGGACGACCCCCGTAGGGTGCGTGAAGGAAGGGTCAGGGATTCGGGGCTTTAACGGCCCATCAGGCCCGGCAGGTATGTCACGATCTGCGGCCAGGCGATGATCAGGCCCACCGCCAGCAGCAGCAGCAAAAAGAACGGCAGGGCCGAGCGCGCGATTGACAGGATGTTGATGCCCGTGAGGCCTTGAATGACAAACAGGTTAAACCCCACCGGCGGGGTGATCTGTGACATCTCAACCACGATCACCAGATAGATGCCAAACCACAGCGGATCAATGCCCGCACTTGTGATCATCGGCATGATGATCGAGGTGGTCAGCACCACCACCGATATGCCATCCAGAAAGCACCCCAGCAGGATGAAAAACACCGTCAGCGCCGCCAACAGCGCCAGCGGGGTGAGGCCCAACGATCCGATCCACGCCGCCAAGTTGCGCGGGATGCCGGTGAAGCCCATCGACACGGTCAAAAACGCGGCCCCCGCCAAAATGAAGGCGATCATTGCCGAGGTCACCGTCGCCCCCATGATGGCCTCGATCAGCATCCGGCGGCTGAACGACCCAGAAAACCACGCGAGGATCACCGAAAACACCACCCCCAAAGCGGCGGCATCGGTGGGTGAGGCAATGCCCGCATAGATCGAACCGATAACCGCCGCGATCAGCCCGATAATCGGGATCAGCCGCCGCGAGGCTTTGATTTTCTGCCACAAGGTGAATGTATCAGGCTCAACCGGGATCAGGCCGGGATTGATCAGCGCCCGCACCATGACATAGCCGCCAAACATCATCACCAGCATCAGCCCCGGCAAAATCCCGGCGATGAACAGCCGCGCGATGGATTGATCCGTGGCCACGCCGTAGACAATCAGAATGATTGACGGCGGGATCAGCAGGCCGAGTGTGGCCGAACCCGCCAGGGTGCCGATGACCAGCCGCTCAGGATAGCCGCGCCGCGTCAGCTCGGGCACCGACATCTTGCCGATGGTGGCGGCGGTTGCGGCGGACGAGCCGGACACGGCGGCGAATATTGCACAGCCCAGAATATTGACATGCAGCAACCGGCCGGGCAGGCGGCCAAGCCACGGGGAGAGGCCTTTGAACATATCTTCGGACAACCGGCTGCGCAGCAGTATTTCCCCCATCAGGATAAACAAGGGCAGCGCCGCCAGCGCCCAGGAATGGCTTTGCCCCCAGATGGTTGTGGCCAGCACCTGCCCAACCGGGGCGGAGGAAAAGAAAGCCATGGCAAAAATACCAACCGACATCAGGGCAATCGCCACCCAGACGCCGAGGCTCAACAATCCCAAAAGCACCAGCAGCAGGCTGAGCATGATCATCGGGTCTGACATCTATTCGCTCTCAAAATTCTTCAGCACCGGCGCCTGTGCGCGCAGGGTCTGCCAGGCCAGATCAATCAAGGCGATGGTCAGAATGCCAAGCCCGGCACTCAGGGCTAACTGCGGGATCCATAGGGGGATGGCTATGATTCCAAAGGAAAGATCGCCGTAACCATAGGCATTGATATTGAGGCGGATCATATAATAGGTGGCAAATCCGCTGATTGATGCGGCAAAAATCAGGCTGAACAGCTCGGCACCCAACCGCGACCGGCGTCCAAATGTCTGAATCAACAGCGTCACCCGGATATGGCCGCCGCGTGTCAGCGTATAGGCCAGTGCCAAAAACGACGCCGCCGCCAGAAAAAACCCGGCAAAATCGGCGTAGGAGGGGATGGTATAACTATACTGCGCGCCAAAGATCTTGGCGATCAGATTAAGCAGCACCTGCGCGGCGGTCACCAGACAAATCAAAACGATAAATCCGGCGGCAAGCACGCCGCTTAGAGTGTAAAGCGTATCAAGGAATTTGCGCATTCGATTGGTCCTTGGATGAGGAACGGGCCGGAAATATCCCGGCCCGTGTCACATTTCAGACCGCTTAATTAGCGCTATACTCGGCGATAATGGCCTTGGCCTCATCGCTGGCATTGGCTTGCAAATCGGCCAGCATCTTATCACCGATGGCTTTCAGGCCAGACATCAGCTCGGCGCTTGGCTCAACCACTATGATGCCATTGTCTTGCATGATTTTGGTTTTGGCCTCGGCCTCGGCTTTGCTCATCTCCCAGCCGCGTTTTTCTGCGGTGGCGGCAGCGGCAAGAATGGCGGCTTGGGTATCGGCGTCGAGGGCATCAAACACCTGCTTGTTCACCACCACGATGTTTTTCGGCACCCAGGCGTTGATCGGGGTGTAATGGCTGAGAAAATCCCACGCCTTAGAGCTTGCGCCGGTGGACGGCGAGGTTATCATCGCCTCAACCTGACCGGTGGCAAAGGCCTGCGGAATATCGGGCGCTTCCACTTGGGTTGGCGCGGCTCCGGCGAGCGTGGCAAAGGATTCAAGTGCTGCGTTATAGGCGCGGAATTTCAGGCCTGAAAGATCATCAACCGTTTTGATTTCCTTCTTGGTATAAAGCCCCTGCGCCGGCCATGGCACGGCAAAAAGCGGCATCAGGTTTTGCTTGGCCAGAAGCTCGGTAATCACCGGCTTTTGCACCTGCCAAAGGCGCGCGGCCTCGTCGTAACTCGTGGCCAGAAACGGCTGACTATCAAGGCCAAAGGCGGCATCTTCGTTGGACAGCCGTGACAGGAAAAACTCGCCAATCTGTACCTGACGGTCGCGCACGGCGTTTTTGATGTCGGGATGTTTGAACAAAGACCCGGCGGAATGCACGGTGATGTCCAATGCGCCACCGGTGGCGGCTTTTACATCCGCTGCAAACTCGATGATGTTGGCGGTGTGGAAAACCGCATCTGAATAGGGCGTCGGCATATCCCAGTTTTGCGCCTGCGCGGCTGAGCTTATGCCAACGCCAAGCGCCGCTGCGGTCAGTAGTCCGGTGATCTTGTTCATGGTTCATTTTCTCCCTAAAGCGTTTCGAGTTTAAGTTAAGACACGACTTGAATTCGAAACGCGCAAAACATTCATATGTCGTGGGCGTTTCGACATATTGCCCCTGTATCAACAAT
>CAZZKL010000151.1:0-7106 GCA_964655135.1 uncultured Roseovarius sp.
GTTACTAACCCGTCCGCCGCTCATCCCGAAGGATGCGCTCGACTTGCATGTGTTAAGCCTGCCGCCAGCGTTCGTTCTGAGCCAGGATCAAACTCTCAAGTTGAAAAGCAATTGCTTGCTTATCCTTGACGTTCGAACCTCTGCACATCGACCTGCAAGGATTACTGAACCCTACAGGCGTCTTTTCTGTTTGTTGTGCTTCAGGTTTTCATAAGAAAACAAGAAACCGTTCAAACAGTGAAGCTGACCTTACATCATCGGGGCGAACCCCTAGTAAGTCGATATGAAGAGGTTGATCCATCGAATGAACCAAACCGCCCACATATCTCTTCAGATACTATCAATTTCAAAGAGCGTAGAGACAAAAGCAACAGGATGCGCCCTAACTTATTGGCGCGCCCCGCCTGTATTATCTCTGTTTTTCGTCTTGCGTCTCGTTGCCTACCGTCTCTGGTGTGGTCCGTCTGGCGCCCCGTTGGTGCATCACTGCGCCGCTGGTAGGGGGGTTCTAGGGTTAGTTGCCAAAACCCGCAAGCCCTTTTTTCATGAAACTCTATCTTTTTTGCAAAAAACTGTTTTATTCAGTAAAAATAACGGCTTACGTCCCAATAATTTCAATTCATGCGGCAATGCAGCAATAATATTACCCCCATGACCATATCTCATACCCCAGATATGGGGGTTCTCATCGGTTTACCCCCAAGAAAGCGCAGACTCACCTGCGCCCATATGGGAATAAACCGCCGATTCCCCCAATTCTCCGGGTCGATTCCGTAATTATTGCCCGAATCCACCAAAATAACCGGCATGTGCCCCCGCTCACCCATTGGCCACGCGCCGTTGCTGCCGTTTTATATACCGCATCGCGACAAGCAGGATAATCACCGCCAAAAACACCATCGGCCTGATCTGCCAGCCCTTGACCAGCAACAGATAATGCACCCCCCCCAGAATGGCCGCCAGATAGACCAACCGATGCAGCTTGCGCCAACGTACCGGCCCCAGCTTGCGCAGCGACCAGTTGTTTGAGGTCACCGCCAGCGGAATCAGCAGGGCAAACCCGGCCATGCCACCGGTCACATAGGGGCGCTTGACAATATCGGCCCAAATCCTGCCCGGGTCCTGCACATCCAGCACCAGCCAGACCAAAAGATGCAGGCAGACAAAGAAAAAACAACTCAGCCCGACGGCGCGGCGAAACCGGATCAGGTTAAGGCCGGAGAATTGCCGCAAGGGCGTGATCATCAGCCCGCCCACCAGCAGATAAAGCGTCGGCCTGCCCAGCGCGCGTTCAAGCGCCCGGATCGGCTCGGCCCCAAGGCCGCCGGTCACACCCAGCCAAAACAGCCATGCGGCATAGGCCAGGGCGACAGGATAGATCAGCCACGCAGGCACAAGCCGCAGGGTTTTATTTACGGTCTCAATAACCGGCATATAGGGCAACCTCAGGTTAGGTTGATGCTTCATGTGTGATTAGAAAAATTTCTTCAGGTCCATGCCCGCATACAGCCCGGCCACCTCATCGGCGTAGCCATTGAAATTCAATGTTGGCTCCCGCTTGGCAAACAGTCCGCCGCCAATTTTGCGCTCCGTGGCCTGTGACCAGCGCGGATGATCCACCTCAGGGTTCACATTGCTGTAAAATCCGTATTCGCGGGCGTTGGCCTTATTCCATGATGTTGGCGGCTCTGTCGCCACAGCGGTGATCCGCACCACCGATTTGATTGATTTAAAGCCGTATTTCCACGGCACCACCAGCCTGAGCGGCGCGCCGTTTTGATTGGGAATATCGCGGCCATAAATCCCGGTGGCCATGATCGTCAAAGGGTTCATCGCCTCGTCCATGCGCAGCCCCTCAACATAGGGCCAATCGAGCGTGCGGGAATTGACGCCGGGCATCTCATCAGGGCGGTTGGCGGTTTCCATCGCAATATATTTCGCGCCCGACTGCACCCCAGCCAGCTCCAGCAAATCCGCCAGCTCAAACCCGTTCCACGGCACCACCATCGACCACGCCTCGACACAGCGGAACCGGTATAGCCGCTCCTCAACTGTCATCTTGGCCATAATATCCTCAAACGCATACTCACCGGGGCGGTCCACCAACCCGTCGATCTTTACCGTCCAGGGTTTGGTTTTCAGGGTATGGGCGTAATAAGCCGGATCATCCTTGCCGGTGCCAAATTCGTAATAATTGTTATAGCTGGTAATATCCTCCCAGCTATTAGGCTCCAGCACCTCGGCCTTGGCCCGCTGCCCCAGCCCGGCCAGCCCGAGACCGGCCACCGCCCCGGTCATCAACTGACGCCGGTTCAAAAACGCCGCCTCGGGTGTCACATCACAATCTCTTAGGTCATTCTTCCAGCGATAGGCCATATGCCCCTCCAGGCTTGTTGCGCGCGTCTTTCATATATACGCGCTCCTAGCCATATCGCCAAATGCTTACAAATGAATTTGCCTCACATATCCGTTCCCGGATTGTAACTTGGCCGGATCTTATTCATCGGAAGGGATGAGCCATCCGCCTGCATGATCCGCACATGCCGCCGCCGCATCAGCCTTGGCTCGGTCACGCCCACCGAATGGGCGATCATTTCAACATCTTTGATCACCGATTTAGCGTAATGAGCCACTTTCTTATACTTATCCTCAACCACCAGCCCGGCTTGCAGATGCCTTTTATGAGTGGTGATGCCGGTGGGGCAGGTATTCTTGTCGCATTTCATCGCCTGAATGCATCCCAAACTGAACATGAACCCGCGCGCCGAAGTAACAAAATCCGCGCCGGCGCACACGGCCCAGGCCACATCCCCGGGGTTGACCAGCTTACCAGCGGCAATAATCCGGATACGCTCCTTCAGATCATGACGATCCCGCAAATCCACCATCCTTGGCAGGGCATCGCGGATCGGCATACCCACCAAATCAATCAGCGCCATCGGTGCCGCCCCAGAGCCACCCTCACCACCATCAATGGCGATGAAATCAGGCGCGCATTCCGACCCGCGCTGATTGATCAGCCCAAAAAACTCCTCCCAGGCATCGGAAGAGCCGATCACGGTCTTGACCCCCACAGGTTTGCCGGTGACCTCGCGGATATGACAAATCATATCCAACAGCGCGCCGTAACTGTCGATCTCCGCATGGCGGTTGGGCGAAATGCTGGGTTTGCCCGCCTCAATCCCGCGTATTTCGGCAATCTCGGCTGTCACCTTGCTGCCCGGCAAGATACCGCCCTTACCCGGCTTGGCCCCTTGCGCCAGCTTCAGCTCAAACATCACAACATGCGGGTTTTCCGCCATCTTGCGCAGCTTCTTGTCGCTCAGCCCGCCGTCCTTGTTGCGCACGCCGTATTTGGCGGTGCCGATCTGATAAACCACATCACAGCCGCCGGTCAGATGATAGGGTGACATCCCCCCCTCACCGGTATTCATCCAAATGCCCGCCTTGGCCGCCCCCCGGCTTAGCGCCTCAACCGCCGGACGCGACAGCGCGCCAAAGCTCATACCAGAAATATTAAAGATTGACTTGGCCTTATAGGGGATCGCGGCCCCCGGCCCAATGATCATCGGCGCGGTCATTGCAAACTGATCGTCCAGCGGCGGAAACACCGCATTTACAAAAATCGGTGTGCCCGCCACCGCCAAATTACGGGTCGAGCCAAAAGCAACCGTATTTCCCGCCCCCTTCGAGGCCCGCGCCACCCAATCACGCTGCGCCCGGTTAAACGGCATTTCCTCGCGGTCCATGGCAAAGAAATACTGGCGGAAAAACTCGCCCAGATCGGTGAACAAATGCCTGAAGCGCCCGATCACCGGATAATTGCGCCTGATCGCATCGCCGGTTTGGATTTTATCCAGAATATAGAAGATGACCACCGCCAAAACGATAATCCCAAGCACCAGCACAAACAAAAGCGCCAGCACCTGAAGGGCATTCATTGCATATGTCATCCGGCCATTCCCCACTCGTTATACCCGGTTTGTATTACGAGCCGGGCAACAATGTCACAAGAAAATCTGGGTCACAAGAAAATCTGGCCCACTCATCAGCCCTTACAGGCTGCCTCGTTTCTTCTGGCGATAAATATCCCCGCCGGAGGCATAAAATCTATAAAAATACCGCGCGGGCACCAAAGCACCCACGCGGTATCTGGCTTAATGAACCACCGCATCATCTGGTGGCTGCTGCTTGGTCGTCCCCAAGCGTTCACCAATGATCAGCCCTTCCGCCCCTGCGGTAACCGGCAATATGCTGCCATCCAGCACATCCCCCGCCAGCAGCATCTCGGCCAGCGGATCCTGCAAAGCACGCTGGATCACCCGCTTCAAAGGCCGCGCGCCAAACACCGGGTCATAGCCCTCATCCGCCAGCCATTTTCGGGCCTCCTCGTCCAGCTCAAGGGTAATCCCCCGAACTTCCAGACGCCTTGCCAGATGGCGCAGCTGAATATCCACGATACCAGCCATATCCTCGCGCGCCAGGCGGTCAAATATGATGATCTCATCCAAGCGGTTAAGGAATTCCGGCCGGAAATGCGCCCGCACCGCATCCATCACATCGCGCTTGGCATCAGAGGCATCGGCATCCTCGGGCAGTTGGCTTAAGGCCTGCGCACCCAGATTTGACGTTAGAATAATCAGCGTCTGCTTGAAATCCACCTTGCGGCCCTGACCATCGGTCAGCACCCCGTCATCCAGCACCTGCAAGAGTACGTTAAACACATCCGGGTGGGCCTTTTCGACCTCGTCAAACAAGATCACCTGATAGGGCCTGCGCCGGATCGCTTCGGTCAGCACGCCGCCCTCGTCATAACCGACATAGCCCGGAGGCGCGCCGATCAGACGGGCCACCGAATGCTT
Source organism: uncultured Roseovarius sp. (assembly GCA_964655135.1). Lineage (GTDB taxonomy): Bacteria > Pseudomonadota > Alphaproteobacteria > Rhodobacterales > Rhodobacteraceae > Roseovarius. The sequence continues at coordinate 4,863 of CAZZKL010000151.1, forward strand.
TTCCATGAATTCCGACATGTCCACCCGGGTCATGGCGTTTTCATCGTCAAACAAAAACTCGGCCACCGCCTTGGTCAGCTCGGTTTTACCCACGCCCGTCGGCCCCAAAAACAGGAACGACCCAAGCGGGCGGTTCTCATCATTCAGCCCCGCACGCGCCCGGCGCACGGCATTGGCAACCGCATGTATTGCCTTGTTCTGGCCGATGACGCGCTTATGCAGCCCATCTTCCATGCCCAGAAGCTTTTCACGCTCACCTTCCAGCATCTTAGAGGTCGGGATACCGGTCCAGCGTTCCACCACCTGAGCAATCTGCTCAGGCCGCACCGCCTCTTCCACCATCATGCCGCCTTCTTCGGCTTTTTCGGCCTCGGCCAGCTTTTTCTCAAGCCCCGGGATGACGCCATAAGACAGCTCACCCGCCTTGGCCAGATCACCGTCGCGCTTGGCAATTTCCAGCTCCGAACGCGCATGTTCCAGCTGTTCCTTGATGTCGCGCGCACCAGCCAGCTTATCACGCTCGGCCTGCCATTGCGCGGTCATCTCGGATGACCGTTCCTGCAAATCCGACAGCTCTTTTTCCAACTTCAAAAGCCGGTCCTTGCTGGCCTTGTCGTCTTCTTTTTTCAACGCCTCCGCCTCGATCTGCTTTTGCATGATATCACGGTCGAGCGCGTCCAATTCCTCGGGCTTGCTGTCCACTTCCATGCGCAAGCGGCTCGCGGCCTCATCCATCAGGTCAATCGCCTTGTCCGGCAGAAACCTGTCGGTGATATAGCGATGGCTGAGCGTTGCCGCCGATACCAGCGCCGCATCACTGATCCGCACCCCATGGTGCAGCTCATATTTTTCCTTGATGCCGCGCAGAATGCTGATGGTATCTTCAACCGTCGGCTCCTCTACCACAATCGGCTGAAACCGCCGCGCCAACGCCGCGTCTTTCTCAACATATTTGCGATATTCATTGAGGGTGGTGGCCCCTACACAGTGCAATTCGCCCCGCGCCAGCGCCGGTTTGATCAGGTTGGCCGCATCCATCGCGCCGTCGCCTTTGCCAGCGCCCACAAGCGTGTGCATCTCATCAATGAAAAGGATGATCTCACCGGCCGCCGTCGTGACCTCATTCAGCACCGCTTTCAGGCGTTCCTCAAATTCACCGCGGTATTTCGCCCCGGCAATCAGCGCGCCCATATCGAGGCTCAGCAGCCGCTTATTGGCCAGGCTTTCGGGCACATCGCCATTGACAATACGCAAGGCCAGCCCTTCGGCAATCGCGGTTTTACCCACGCCCGGTTCGCCAATCAGAACCGGGTTATTCTTGGTCCGACGGCTCAGCACCTGCATGGTGCGCCTGATTTCATCGTCGCGGCCAATGATCGGGTCAATCTTGCCTTCACGCGCCGCCTTGGTCAGGTCATGGGTGTATTTATCCAGCGCCTCATAAGTATCCTCGGCACTCGCGGTATCAGCGGTGCGCCCTTTGCGAATATCATTGATCGCCTCATTCAGCTTCTGCGCCGTAATCGCCCCGGCCTCAAGCGCGTCTTTCGCCGGTGATTTCACCACCGCCAAGGCGGTCAGAATACGCTCAACCGGCACAAAGCTATCCTTGGCTTTATCCGCCAGCTTTTGCGCCTCATCCAATACTTTACTGGTCTGCCGGTCCATATAAGTCTGGCCGGTATCGCCACTGACCTGCGGGATTTTGCCCATGGCAATATCCAGCGCCTCAACCACCCGCTCCGGCGCACCACCGGCGCGTTTGATCAGGTTCGAAGACAAGCCTTCGCTGTCATCCAGCAAAGCTTTCAGAATATGCTCGGGTGATAATTTTTGATGATTTTCTCGCATCGCAATCGTTTGAGCGGCTTGAATGAAACCACGCGACCGCTCCGTGAACTTCTCTAAGTCCATGGGAACTCTCCTTTTTACAAGCATTACCCCGGTGGCGCACCCTATGATAGGCATACGTCTTTCGGGAACCTCATAGCAAAGATGGGTAACGATCCCGTTATCTTCAAGATGGCTTTTGCAAAAATATCCCCCACGACCCGGTTATTCCTCCGGCCCCTGACCAAAGAGAAAGTTGCGCCAGTGCTTAGAAATATACGCCTATTGATTTGTAAGGCTTTTTGTCTTACATTATGGCGGAGATGGATTTTGAATGGGACGCCGAAAAGGCGCGAAATAACCTAGAAAAACACGGGATCAGGTTTGAAATTGCGGCAGCGGTTTTTATCGATC
>CAZZKL010000152.1:0-7042 GCA_964655135.1 uncultured Roseovarius sp.
TTTGAGCGACGCCTCGTAGGCCTCCATATCCACAATCGGGCGGCGCGCCACACCGGTATCCATACCGGCCCGCGCCACGGCGGGGGGGATGGTGTAAATCAGGCGCGGATCAAACGGCGCGGGGATGATATAATCGCGGCCAAAGGTAAGCTTGCGACCGTATGCCATATCCACCTCTTCGGGGACATCTTCGCGCGCAAGGCTGGCGAGGGCATGGGCGCAGGCGATCTTCATCTCGTCATTGATGGCGCGGGCGTGCACATCCAAAGCGCCACGGAATAAATACGGAAAACCCAGTACGTTATTGACTTGATTGGGATAATCCGAGCGGCCAGTGGCAATGATGGCGTCATCGCGCACCGCGTGAACCTCTTCTGGGGTGATCTCAGGGTCGGGGTTGGCCATGGCGAAAATCACCGGGTCGGGGGCCATGGAGGCGACCATTTCAGGGGTCACGGCCCCTTTGGCGCTGACACCCAAAAACACATCCGCGCCCTTCATGGCATCCTCAAGCGTGCGCAGTTTGGTGTTGGCAGCGTGCGCCGATTTCCATTGGTTCATGCCTGCCTTGCGGCCCTGATAGATCACGCCTTTGGTATCGCAGGCGATGCAATTATCATGGCGCGCACCCAGAGATTTCAGAAGCTCAATACAGGCAATGCCCGCCGCCCCGGCACCGTTGAGAACAATGCGCACATCCTCGATCTTTTTGCCCGAGATATACAGCGCGTTGATCAGACCGGCGGCACAAATCACTGCTGTGCCGTGCTGATCATCGTGAAACACCGGGATGTCCATCACCTCTTTGAGCTTTTGCTCGATGATGAAACACTCGGGCGCTTTGATGTCTTCCAGATTGATACCGCCAAAGGTTGGCCCCATCAGGCGCACGGCGGCAATGATGGCGTCGGGGTCTTCGGTGTCCAGCTCAATATCAACGGCGTTCACATCGGCGAAACGTTTGAACAGGACGGCCTTGCCCTCCATCACCGGCTTTGAGCCAAGTGCGCCAAGATTGCCAAGGCCCAAAACGGCGGTGCCGTTGGAAATGACCGCCACCAGATTGCCCTTGTTGGTGTAATCATAGGCGCATTCGGGGTTTTCGGCGATGGCAAGGCACGGCACGGCCACGCCGGGCGAATAGGCCAGTGACAGGTCGCGCTGCGTGGTCATGGGCACGGTTGCGGTGATCTCAAACTTTCCGGGGGTCGGTTCAAGATGAAAGGCAAGCGCCTCTTCACGGGTGTATTTGAGTTTGGACATTGCGGCGCGCCTTTGGCTTGATCCGGGGTTGTCCACCTTTAGCGGGCCTTTTGGCTATGCTCAACCGGAACGGCAGGTTTTTGGCTTTCGCCGGGGGCAATTGGTTTGTAGGGTTTGGAGGAAGCCGGGGGAATTATAAGTGACATCCGTTAAATCAGCCGTGACGCCGATGATGGTGCAATATCTGGAGATCAAGGCGCAGCATTCTGGGGCGCTGTTGTTCTACCGGATGGGCGATTTTTATGAGATGTTTTTTGATGATGCGGTGGCCGCCGCCGAGGCGCTGGATATTGCCCTGACCAAACGCGGCAAACATATGGGCGAGGATATTGCCATGTGCGGCGTGCCGGTAAGGGCCGCTGAGGGGTATTTTCAGACACTGATCCGCAAGGGGTTTCGCGTCGCCGTCTGTGAGCAGATGGAGGACCCCGCCGAGGCCAAAAAGCGCGGCTATAAGGCGATTGTAAAGCGTGAAGTTGTGCGGTTGGTGACGCCGGGCACCCTGACCGAAGATAGCCTGCTGGAGGCGCGGCGGCATAATTATCTGGCGGCGTTTGCGCAGGTGCGCGGGGCCTCGGCCCTGGCGTGGGTGGATATATCGACGGGCGCGTTTCAGGTGATGCCCATGACGCTGGTACGGCTGGGGCCGGAGCTGGCGCGATTGCGGCCAAGTGAGGTGGTGATTGCCGAAGGGGATGAGGCGGAACTGATTGATATTATTGAGGAAAATGGTGCTGCGTTAAGCCCATTGGGACGCGCGGCGTTTGACAGTACCGGCGGTGAGGCACGGCTGTGTGATTTGTTTGAGGTCGGCACATTAGAAGCATTTGGGCAGTTTTCACGGCCTGAAGTGGCGGCGATGGGGGCGATTGTTGAGTATCTGGAGATCACTCAGAAAGGGCAGTTGCCGCTGCTCAAAGCGCCGGTGCGAGAGGACCATGCCCGCGCGATGCAGATTGACGCGGCGACGCGGCGCAATCTTGAGCTGACCCATGGGCTTGCAGGCGGGCGCGCGGGGTCACTGCTCGCGGCGATTGACCGGACGGTGACGGCGGGCGGCGGGCGGTTGTTGGAGCGGCGATTGTCCGGGCCGAGCCGGGAATTGCCGGTGATTAATGCGCGGCTGGAGGCGGTGGCCTTTGCCGCTGGGGATACGCAGATATGTCAGGCGCTGCGCGGTGACCTGCGCAAGGTGCCGGATCTGGATCGGGCGCTGTCCCGGCTCAGCCTCAAACGCGGCGGGCCGAGGGATTTGACGGCAATCCGAAATGGGCTGCAACAGGCCGGGGAGATTGCGGCGCGGCTTGAAAAGCTGGAACTGCCAGAGTTGTTGGCCAAGGCCGCCGGGGGGCTTGTGGGCCATGACGCGTTGCTGGACTTGCTGGATCAGGCGCTGGTGGCCGAGCCGCCACAGCTCGCGCGCGAGGGCGGATTTATCGCACCTGGCCATGATGAGGAGCTGGATGAATGCCGCCGGTTGCGCGATGAGGGGCGCAGTGTGATTGCCGGAATGCAGGCGGATTATGCCCGTGAGGCCGGGATTCAATCGCTCAAGGTCAAGCATAATAATGTGCTGGGGTATTTTGTTGAGGTGACAAGTGTGCACGCCGATAAAATGCTGTCTGAGCCGCTGAATGCGCGGTTCAAGCACCGTCAGACCACCGCCAATCAGGTGCGGTTTACCACTGTAGAACTGAGCGAGATGGAGACCCGAATTCTCAACGCCGGGGGGCGGGCGGTTGAGATTGAGCTGCGGATTTATGAGGCCCTTAGGGCGGCAATTTTGGAGCAGGCGGATAAGCTGTGGCAGGCGGCGGGCGCGCTGGCGGAGTTGGATTTGACGGCGGCGCTGGCGGATTTGGCAACGGGCGAAAACTGGTGCCGGCCCAAGGTGGATGCGAGCCGGGCGCTTTGCATCACCGGCGGGCGGCATCCGGTGGTGGAGCAGGCCTTGAGGGCCGCAGGCGGCGCGCCGTTTATTGCCAATGACAGCGACCTTGGGCAGGGCATTGATATTTGGCTTTTGACCGGGCCGAACATGTCGGGGAAATCGACGTTTCTAAGGCAAAATGCGCTGATTGCTTTGCTGGCGCAGATCGGCAGTTTTGTGCCCGCCGAGGCCGCGCATATCGGCATGGTCAGTCAGCTTTTTAGCCGGGTTGGCGCGTCGGATGATCTGGCGCGGGGGCGGTCAACTTTTATGGTTGAGATGGTGGAAACCGCAGCGATTTTAAATCAGGCGGATGACCAAGCCTTTGTTATATTGGATGAAATTGGCCGCGGCACCGCCACTTATGATGGGCTGTCGATTGCCTGGGCCACGTTAGAGCATCTGCATGATGTCAACGGCTGCCGGGCGCTGTTTGCGACGCATTATCATGAGATGACGGCGCTTTCCGATAAGCTGGACCGGGTGGATAATGCCACCGTGACGGTGCGCGAGCATGACGGCGAGGTGATCTTTATGCATGAGGTGCATAAGGGGGCGGCGGACCGGTCTTATGGCGTGCAGGTGGCCAAGCTTGCGGGGTTGCCCGAGGCGGTGGTGGCGCGGGCGCGGGTGGTGTTGGATGCGCTGGAAAAGGGCGAGCGTGAGGGCGGCACGGCAAAGGCCGCGATGATTGATGATTTGCCGCTGTTTTCCGCCACGCCTGCGCCGATTGTAGCAGTGAAGGTATCACAGGTTGAAGACCGGCTGGCAGAGATTTTGCCGGATGAGTTAAGCCCGAAAGAGGCGCTTAATCTGATTTACGAACTGAAAGGTCTGAGCAAATGATCATTGATCCGGATATGGGCATTGCGCTGCCCGATGGCACAAGGTTGTCGGCGCGGGTGTGGATGCCACAAGGCAAGGGGCCGCTACCGGCTATTCTGGAATATCTGCCTTATCGCAAATCCGATGGCACGGCGGCGCGTGATCATGGGATGCATCTGCATTTTGCCCGTGCGGGCTATGTCTGCCTGCGGGTGGACAGGCGGGGATGCGGCGATAGTGAGGGGCTGTTTGATGATGAATATTCCGAAGCTGAGCTAAGCGACGGGGTGGATATTATCAACTGGATTGCGGCGCAGGATTGGTGCGACGGCAATGTCGGCATTCAGGGGATTTCGTGGGGCGGATTTAACGGCGTGCAACTGGCGGCGCGGGCACCTGAGGCGTTGAAAGCGGTGATTTCCATTGGCACCACGGTGGACCGCTATCACGATGATATTCATTATAAGGGCGGCATTCAGTTGGGCGAAAATATCGGCTGGGCGGCGACGGTGCTGTCGTGGTTCTCATTGCCGCCTGATCCGGCGATTGTTGGCGATAACTGGCGCGATATATGGCTGAACCGGCTGGAAAACACGCCGTTTCTGGCGGGTATCTGGACGCGGCACGAGACCCGTGATGAATATTGGAAGCATGGCTCGATCTGTGAGGAGTATAGCGCCATCAAAGCGCCGGTTCTGGTGATCGGCGGGCTGCATGATGGCTATCGCAATGCGATGGCGGCTATGATTGAAAATCTGGAGGCACCAGTCAAGGGGATTGCCGGGCCGTGGAGCCATAAATACCCTAATATCAGTACCATAGGGCCGTCGATTGATTATCTTGGAGAGGCGCTCAGATGGTGGGATCATTGGCTCAAGGGCATTGAGACCGGGGTTGAGGATGATCCGGCATATCGCGCTTATGTGATGGAGAGTATTGCGCCGGATGCATCGCTTGATTTCAGGCCGGGGCGCTGGGTGGCGCAGCAAAATGCGGTGGATGAAGGGATCAGCCACGAGGTTTTGGCGCTGGGGGATGGAACCTTGGGCAAAGGCGGGCCGTTTGAGATTGTGACCGAGACAAATCTGGCCTGTGGCCGGGGTGCTGGCGAGTTTTTTCCAACCGGCGCATGGCCGGGGGAATTGCCGGGCAATCAGGCCTATGATGATACAATTTCCACGCTGTTTGAAACCGAACCCATGGCGCAGGCGCGCGATATTCTTGGCGCACCGAAGCTGCGACTGTGGCTGGCGGCAAATGCGCCGCGCGCGCAGGTGATTGTGCGGTTATGTGATTTGCGGCCCGATGGGACGTCTATGCTGATCACCATGGGGATGCTTGATCTGCGGTATCGGGGTGGGTTTGAGGCGGCCGATGATTTGGTGCCAGGGGAGGTTTATGAGGTGGATATACCGCTGGATCAGGCGGCGTATCATCTGCCTGAGAGGCACCGGCTGAGGCTGTCGGTTTCGAATTCTTACTGGCCGTATTGCTGGCCGGAAGCGGGTGATTTTGCCCTGACAATAAGCGGCGGGGAATTAACGCTGCCGTTTCGCGACGTTACAGACGGCAATGAGATTACCTTTGATCCGCCGGTCACGATGGAGACGCGGGAAGTCAGGGCGTTGACCGAGGGCTGTTGCAGCAAAGATTGGGAAATTGATCCGGCCTCGGGGCGAATTTTAATGCAGGTTGAAGATGATACCGGGCGGGTTGAGGATGTCGGCTCTGGGTTGATCACGCAAAATGCGCTGGTGGAACGGTGGGAGATTACCAAGGGGGATGCCACATCGGCGCAGGTTGAGATTAATGAGACTCGCACGCTTGGGCGCGGCGAATGGATTGTTCGTAGCAAGGTGACGACAAAAATGCGCGGCGCGGCCGAGGCGTTTGTGATTGAACAGCATCTTGAGGTGTTTGAGGGTGATGAAAAGATGTTCGAGAAAACCTGGTGTGATCGTATCGCACGGTGAAATACCCAATGAGCGAAAATTGGCTACATGCGTTATCTTAAAATAATTTCCCCTGAAATTACTTAATAAATAATTCTATTTTGCGGCGAATCAGATTTCGCTCATACCCGGATGCCGAAAGGATATTACCGATGGCCGATTCAGATATCGTCATCACCGAGATCCTGTATGACGCGCCAAATAGCGTTCGAGATAATAATTTTGAATGGGTCGAGATTTTCAATTCCGGGCCTGATCCTGTTGCATTGAACGGCTGGACGCTGGACGACAGCAGAACCGGCAATACCAGCGTTGGCACCTTTCCGAATGTGACGCTACAGCCCGGCGAAATTGCCATTTTTTATAACGCCAATATCACCGCCGTCCAATTCACAGCGCTTTATAATCCGGCACCGGGAACCGTATTGATCCCGGTAACGGGCTGGCAGCCGCTCAATAACAGCGGCGGCGATACGGTCAATCTGGCGAATTCTCAGGGCACTGTGATTCAATCCGTCACCTATACGGATATTGCCGGGCCGGGGCAGTCGATTAATTATACCACCGGCGGCGTGCTTGAGGGGGCGGGGGTGCCTGATCCGGGGGTTGTGTGCTTTACCCCTGGCAGTATGGTGCAATGCGCGCGCGGAGTTCACCCGATTGAGACCCTCAAACTTGGCGATCTGATCCCGACCCGCGATCACGGGCTGCAACCCATCCTTTGGATCGGACGGCAAAGCGTGGCGGCGATGGAAAAATTCGCCCCGGTGCGGTTTTGCAAAGGCGCGATTGACAATGACCGGGATTTGATGGTGTCACCCAACCACCGGATGCTAATCTCAGACTGGCGGGCCGAGGTGTATTTTGCCGAAGATGAGGTTTTGGTTGAGGCCAAACATCTGGTGAATGGCGATACAATCCATATTAACCGGCAAAAGACGGTGACTTATTTTCACCTGCTGTTTTCCCGCCATGAGATTATCACGGTGGGCGGGGTGCCATCCGAGAGCTATTTCCCCGGCTATGCGGTGAGCCAAGCGGAAAAGGCCGTTCGCGATGAGGTGTTGGAAAT
>CAZZKL010000153.1:0-6979 GCA_964655135.1 uncultured Roseovarius sp.
CGCCCGCGCGGGGTGCGCTGAATAAGGCCCTGTTGCAGTAAAAATGGCTCGATCACTTCTTCCAGCGCATCGCGCGATTCGCTCAAAGCGGCGCACATGGTTTCAATCCCCACCGGGCCGCCCTGATAGGCCTCGGCAATCAGCCGCAGATAACGCCGGTCAGCGCCATCACAGCCCAGCGGATCAACCCCAAGCCGGGTCAGCGCATTATCCGCCAGCTCCCGCGTGACCCGCCCGTCGCCTTCAACCACGGCAAAATCCACCACCCGGCGCAACAACCGCCCGGCAATGCGCGGCGTACCCCGCGCGCGCTTGGCAATCTCGCGCGCGCCCTGCGCATCGGCGGGGGTTTGCATCAGCCGCGCGTTGCGGGTGACAATCTCATCCAGCTCATCAACATTATAAAATTCCAGCCGTGTGGGGATGCCAAACCGATCCCGCAAAGGTGTGGTCAACAGGCCCAGCCGGGTGGTCGCGCCGACCAAAGTAAACGGCTGCAATTCAATCCGCACCGTGCGCGCGGCGGGGCCTTCACCGATCACCAGATCAAGCTCGTAATCCTCCATCGCCGGATAAAGCACCTCCTCCACCGCCGGATTAAGCCGGTGGATTTCGTCGATAAACAGCACGTCATTGGCTTCCAGATTGGTCAAAATCGCCGCCAGATCCCCCGCCTTGGCCAGCACCGGGCCGGAGGTCATGCGAAACCCAACACCCAGCTCTTTTGACATGATCTGCGCCAGCGTCGTTTTGCCCAAACCCGGCGGGCCATAAAACAGCGTGTGATCCATCGCCTCACCGCGTTGGCGGGCGGATTGGATGAAAATTTTCAGATTGGCCCGCGCCTCGGCCTGACCGATGAATTCATCCAGCGACTGCGGCCGCAGGCTTTTGTCACGGTCCTCGGGCAGGGGATCAGGGCGCAGTTTTGGATCAGGTTCTGACATCACTTACCCCTTCGGCGCCAGAAGTTTCAGCGCCGCACGGATCAGCGCCGAGATGTCCGCCTCGGGCGTATCCTGTGCCGCCCGTGCCACGGCCCCCGCCGCCTCAGAGGGGGCATAGCCCAGATTGCCCAGCGCCGACAGCGCCTCGGCCTGTGCATTTGATCCCGGTTGCGGGGCGGCAGAAATGAGCACCGGTATGGCGCTATCTTCAATCACCTCATCCGAGGCCGAAACCGAAACCGGAGCGGCCCCCATCGCCATCACCGCCGGGGCTTTGTCTTTTAATTCAATCACCACCCGCTGCGCCGTTTTTGGCCCAACGCCCTTGGCGGCCTTCAGTGAATTCCAATCGCCCAAAGCAATCGCCCGGCCCACGCCGTCCGGCCCCAAAGCACCCAAAATGGCCATCGAGGCCTTGGCCCCAATGCCTTGCACACTCATCAGTAAACGGTGCCATTCCTTTTCCACCAGCGAGGTGAAACCAAACAGTTGCAGATTATCCTCACGCACCAGAAGATCAGTATAAAGCGCCACATGCTCGCCCACACCGGGCAGGGCATACATCGTGCGCTCATTGCAATAGATCAGATAGCCAACCCCGCGCACATCAATCAGCACATGATCCAAAGCGCGGTAATCTATCCGCCCGGCGATGCGCCCAATCATGCGCTTGCCCTCAGGGTGGCGCGGGCAATCACATCGGATGTGCGGGCATGATGCGCATGACAAATCGCAATCGCCAGCGCGTCCGCCGCATCGGCCCCGGCCAGATCAACACCCGGCAGTTGCACCCGCACCATATGCGCCACCTGTGTCTTATCGGCATGACCCACGCCAACAACGGTTTTCTTAACCTTATTGGGCGCGTATTCCCCCACGGAAAGGCCAAACTGTGCGGGCACCAGCATGGCAATGCCGCGCGCCTGCCCCAGCTTCAATGTCGCCACGCCGTCTTTGTTGACAAAGGTCTGCTCGACCGCTGCCGTATCCGGCGAATACTGCGTCAGGATCAAAGTGAGCTGCTCGTGCAGCGATAAAAGCCGCGCCGCCAGATCATCACCCGTAGATTTGCAGATACCGTTGCCCACATGGCTCAGACGGCTGCCATCCACGTCAATCACACCCCAGCCCATGTTCCGCAATCCCGGATCAATGCCCAACACCCGCATGAATTTTGCCCTGCTTTATTATTGTTTTCCAAGCCTTAGCACGAAACGGGAACAAACGCCAAGCACATTAAGAAAACCCCGCAGCATGAGAGATTCGCGAGGTTCATCGGCCTATCCCGGAGTTGAGGCCTTGAGATGAGGTATGGTTAATTGGTTGTTACCGTAAATTAACCTTAAATAACAATCCATTAAGCTATATACGAGCTATGCAAGGAATGCATACGGACTATGCAAATTTAGCTGCTTGTAGCAAATACGCGCCGCGCCTATCTGCCTCAACAGAAGCAAATGGCATTATGCCCCAAACCTGAAGGAAGAAAACAATGGCCGTCATCGACAGCACCCGCTCCCACGCCTCCCCTCTGGCCGTTATTGGTCAGGTATTCACCCGTCTTGCCGGTAAATTCTCGGTCTGGAAAGACGCCCGCGCAACCCATAAAGCCCTGTCGCAGCTTTCTGATCGTGAGCTGGCCGACATCGGCATCAACCGTGGCGATATTGATTATATCGTGCGCACTCACTAAAGCGTTGCGGGAGGGGTTAAACAGACCCCTCCCAAAACCGTGACACGACCCTGCCATTATAGCACTGGTAATTTCTGCATCTCTGAATATGGTCCGGCAAGATTGCCCTGTTCATGAGAAGGAAATCCGATGGCCAGCGCCTTACGCGGAATTGTCACCCCCCTGCTGACCCCCTATGAAAACGACCTGACGATCGCCACTGATCTATATCTGGATCACGCGGCGGATTGTCTGGCGCAGGGCTCGCATTACCTTTCCCCGTTTGGCACCACCGGCGAAGCGCTGTCAAATTCCATGCGCGCGCGGATGTCTGTGCTTGAGGCGCTGATCTCATCGGGCACGGCTTTGGCCGCGCAACTGCTGCCGGGCACCGGGCTGTGTTCATCTGAGGAAACCCTTGAGCTGACCCGCCATGCCGCTGATCTGGGCGTGGCGGCGGTCATGCTGCTACCGCCGTTTTTCTTTAAACCTGTCAGTGACGACGGGCTTTTTCGCTATTACGCCGGGCTGATCGAGGCCCTTGGCGCGACGGCCCCCACCGTCATCCTTTACAACATCCCGCAAAACACCGGGGTGGCGATAACGCCCGCCCTGACGGCGCGGTTGAATAAGGCCTTCCCGGAAATTGTGACCGCCTACAAGGACAGCTCAGGCGATTGGGAAAACACGCAGGCGGTGATGCGCGCGGCACCCGGCATTACCATGTTCCCCTCGTCTGAAACCAAACTGGCCGAGGGCATTGCCCTTGGCGCGGGGGGATGCATTTCCGCCAGTTGCAATTCCAACGCCCAAGCCATCCGGGCGATGTATGATGCGGCGCGGGCGAGGGATGCGGCGGCCATATCCGCCCTGCAACCGGGGCTAGAGCGGCACCGGTTAGCGGTTCAAAAGGCCGGGCTGATCAATGGTTTGAAAAGCCTTAAAGCGCATCAATCCGGTGATACACGCTGGCTTAATCTCAGGGCACCACATTGCAATGCTGATCCCGCAATCGGGGCCGCATTGGCCGCAACTTTGGTGTAATTCACTCCATCAATAACCGCGCCTCAAAAGCTTTGGTTATGGGCCGCACTGTTTTGCCGTAAGCGGCAATGCCGGCCACACGCAGCTCGGGAAACAGGATCAGGATTTCCTCGCGCGCGGCTATTGATAAGGCATCCATGGCACAGCTTCCGGGGTTGAAACTTTCCGAGGCAATGCCCGCAGTATAAACCAGTTCGTGCTGGTCAAACATGATGTGGAAATATTCCACATTACCGCCGGTTTGGACCCGGATCGTATCATCATTCACCAGATGCTTGGCCGCCACCAATGTCTCAGACACGCCGATGTATAATTCCGCCCGCCAGCCGCTCAGCAGCATCCGGTGCTGTGGTGAAACCAGTAAATCTTCGGTATTTCCAAGCGCATTTTTGCGGATCAGAATGGGCGCCATCGCACCCGACGCGGGCACCGTTCTTGAGCCAATCCAGCGCAGGGGCTGCGCGGCGCGATCAACCGTGATGATCTTATCGCCAACGGATAAATCCTCTACCGCCACAGGGCCATTTTCCGTTTCAATCCGGGTGCCACGGGTAAAGCATGTCACGAAATCCCAGGTTTCACGATCCGCGCGCAAACCCGAAGCGGTATCAACCGCAATGGAATCAAACGTGATTGAGCGTATCGCCCCTGCTTCAAGCGCTGTCTGATCGGAATTGTTGGAAAATTCCGGGGCCAGATAAGTGTTGCCATTGGTATCTTGAAAAACAACCGCAGAAATGGTGGCGGTTGTGCCATCCGTATAGGTAATCGTGGCATTGAGGGCGATGACACTGTCAAAGGTCTGCGCCGCGCCCCCATCAATCGAAAACTGATCGGCAGGGTCATTATCCTGATTATAGAAGTTTCCCGGATCGCCCACCGGCGAAAAATTAACAAAATTATTGAGCAACGGATTGCCTACACCGCCAAAGGTTAATCCAACCAATGCAGCGGCATTTTCAGCAAGGTTATTGCCTTCAATAGTGTCTATGTCGGCAAGATTGCCAAGGGATATGACATCGAATGTTGTTGGCATGGAACACACTCGTATATAAGAAATATGATTTAAAAATAGATAGTTACAGTATAGTTATTGAGGTGTTATTTGCGCTTTGGCCCGCTTTGAAGCCTTCACGGTATTTGTATTATTGATTCTTAAAATTCTTCTAAAATTACTTTGAGTATATTGAAAATCACGAAATCTGTCTATTTTTACACTGGAAACTCAGCGTTTCCACAATACCAAAATGAGCGGTGCAGGCCTAGCGGCGCTGCAATTTAACCGGTATTTCACGCGCCAGACGGATCAGATGCGCCATATAGGGCTTATCCTCATCCGCCGCGCGTATTGCCGCATAAAGCCGCTTGGTCAGGCCGTTTTTCGTCAGCGGACGGGTGACAAAATCACTGCTGGTTTTGACCTCGCGCACCACCCAATCGGGCAGCACCGACACCCCGCGATTGGACGCCACCAGCAGCAAAATCACCGCTGTCAGCTCAACCTGCCGCATGGCTTTCGGCTCAACCTTCGCAGGGGTCAGCAATTCGGTGAAAATATCCAGCCGCGAGCGGTCCACCGGGTAGGTGATCAGCAATTCATCGCGAAAATCCTTGGCTTCGATGAATTCCTTTTGGGCCAGCGGATGCAGGCTTGAGGCGACAAAAACCGGCTCGTAATCAAACAGCGGCTTGAAAATCACCCCCGGCAATTTTTCCGGATCGGATGACACCACCAAATCCACCTCTTCCTTGATCAAGGCGGGCAGCGCATCAAACGCCAGCCCGGGCCGAATATCCACATCCACCTCGCCCCAGTTTTTGCGAAACTGTTCCAGCACCGGCAACAGCCATTCAAAACAGGCGTGGCATTCAATCGCCATATGCAGCCGCCCGGCACTGCCCTCGCGCACGCCCTCAAATTCGGCCTCAAGCGCGTCAATTTCCGGCAAGACCTTCTCGGCCAACGCCAGCAATCGATGCCCCGCCGGCGACAGCTTCAACGGCTTTGAACGGCGCACAAACAATTCCACCCCGGCCTGATCCTCTAACCCCTTGATCTGATGGCTCAGCGCCGATTGGGTGATGTGCAAAACCTCAGCCGCCCGCGCCAGCCCGCCGGATTGATGGATCGCCCGGATGGTGCGCAGATGGCGGAACTCGATATGCATATATTAGCAATCCTCATTTTGATCGTGAATTTTATGAAGTTGCCTCATGATGCTGCACCTGCAACAAAAGCTCAACCCGAAAGCTAGGATTATATCATGCACACGCCGACCATTTCCTTTGAATTCTTCCCGCCCAAGTCGCTGGATGGCTCGTTTCAACTGTGGCAGGCGGCGCAAACTTTGGCCCCGCTAGAGCCGAAATTTGTCTCGGTCACCTACGGCGCGGGCGGCACCACCCGCAAACTGACCCGCGAGGCGGTGGGCGCGTTGCACAAATCAACCGGCCTGAATGTGGCCGCGCATTTGACATGTGTAGAAGCCAGCCGCGAAGAGACCCTGGCGATTGCGGATGAGTTTGCCGCCGCTGGGGTGTCGGAAATCGTCGCCCTGCGCGGTGATCCCCCCAAGGGCACGGACGGCTTCACCCCGCATGCCGAAGGCTTCAAAGACAGTTGTGAGCTGATCACGGCGCTAACTGAGACCGGTAAATTCAGCATTCGCGTGGGCGCCTACCCCGAGGTCCACCCCGAGGCGCGTAATGCTGCCGCTGATATTAATTGGCTCAAGCGCAAGATTGACGCTGGCGCCTGCGAGGCGATCACCCAGTTTTTCTTTGAGGCCGAGACGTTTTTCAGGTTCCGCGATGCCTGCGACAAGGCCGGAATAGACGCACCGATCATCCCCGGCATCCTGCCGATTGAGAACTGGCAGGGCACGCGCAAATTTGCCGCCCGTTGCGGCGCGGGCATCCCCGGCTGGCTGGATGATGCGTTTGGCAAGGCCGACCGTGACGGCGAGGGCCGCCATGATTTGCTGGCCACGGCGGTCGCGACCGAGCTTTGCACCGACCTGATCGAAGGCGGCGCGGAGCATTTGCATTTTTACACCCTCAACAAACCCGACCTGACCCGTGACATCTGTCATGCGCTGGGCGTGACATCGCGGGTTGCGCTGCGGGACGTGGCGTAAACCGCCAAGAAATACCCATCCCTGTGGGTTGAAAGCCTCCCTCTTGTGCTGTCTTAATTTGCGGCACGAGAGGGAGCGCTTGAAATGGCGATGAAAACCGCGAAATCACTGGACGAGCTGCCCGATTGGGGCGATTTGACATCGCGCTCGGGGTTGGAATTCATGCAAGATGTGCTTGA
>CAZZKL010000154.1:0-6861 GCA_964655135.1 uncultured Roseovarius sp.
GATGGACAATGTCCGCCTGATGACCCGCACCACGGTTTACGGCGCTTATGATCACGGGATTTATGGCGCGCTTGAGCGCTGCACCGATCATTTGGCCACATCGAGTGGCAAGCCGCGTCAAATCCTGTGGCGGATTTATGCGCGCCGCGCCGTGCTGGCCGCTGGGGCCACCGAGCGCCCGATTGCCTTTGGCAATAACGACCGCCCCGGCATCATGCTGGCGGGGGCTGTGCGGACATACGTCAATCGCTATGGCGTGACGCCCGGCCAACAGGTGGCGGTGTTTACCAATAACGATGATGGCTGGCGCACCGCTGCTGATCTGGTGGCCAAGGGTGTGAGCGTCAATGCCATTATCGACACCCGCGATGCGCCCGCCGTGGTGGATGTGCCCGGCGCGCGGCATATCCGGGGGGCTGCTGTGGTCAATACCACGGGGCGTAAGGGGTTGAAATCAATCACCTTAACCGATGATCAGGTGATCGAGGCGGATTGCCTGGCGGTATCCGGCGGTTGGAGCCCGAATGTGCATCTGACCTGTCATCAACGAGGCCGCCCGACATGGGATGAGGATATTTGCGCCTTTGTTCCCGGCAAGGATTTACCGCCCGGCATGGCCGTGGCGGGGGCGGCAAGTGGCGCGATGACGCTGGCCGCCGCTTTAACCGAAGGCCGTGCTGTGGCTAATGCGCAGATCAAGGATCTGGGGTTTAAACCCTCACGCAAAGCCGCGCCAAAGGCTGAGGATGAGCCGCGAGACTGCGCCGCGTTCTGGCATGTGGGCGAGAGCAAGGCCCGCGCTTGGCTGGATTTTCAAAATGACGTCACGGTCAAGGATGTGAAGCAGGCCTACCGCGAGGGGTTCCGCTCGGTCGAGCATCTCAAGCGCTATACCACCCTTGGCATGGCCACCGATCAGGGCAAAACCGCCAATATCCCGGCGCTGGCGATCATGGCGGAATGCACGGGTAAATCGCTGCAAGATACTGGCACCACCATCTTTCGCCCGCCCTATACGCCGATCCCCATGGGTGCGCTTGGTGGCCGGTCGCGGGGCAAGGAGTTTCGCCCCACCCGCCTGACGCCAAGCCATCAATGGGCCTCGGCCAATGGCGCGACATTTGTTGAGGTTGGCAACTGGCTGCGCGCGCAATGGTATGCCCGGCCCGGGGAAAAAGGCTGGCGTGACAGCGTTGACCGCGAGGTGGAAATGACCCGCGCATCGGTGGGTATTTGTGACGTGACAACCTTGGGCAAGATCGACATTCAGGGGCGTGACGCCGCCGAATTTCTCAACAAGGTCTACGCCAACGCATTCGGCAAACTGGCCGTCGGCAAGGTCCGTTATGGGCTGATGCTGCGCGAGGACGGTATTTGTTATGACGATGGCACCGCCGCGCGGATGTCCGACAATCATTTCGTTATGACCACCACCACCGCCAACGCGGTTTTGGTGTTCCGGCGGATGGAATTTGCCCGGCAATGCCTGTGGCCGGATATGGATGTGCATCTGATCTCGACCACCGATGGCTGGGCGCAATTTGCCGTGGCCGGGCCAAATGCGCGTAACCTGCTGCGCAAAATCGTGGATGATATGCATGACATCTCGAATGAGGCTTTCCCCTTCATGGCCTGCGGTGAAATCAGCGTCTGCGGTGGCACGCCCGCGCGGCTTTTCCGCATCTCATTCTCGGGCGAGCTGGCCTTTGAAGTGGCCGTTCCCGCGCGTTATGGCAATGCGATGATGGGCGCTTTGATGCAGGCAGGCGAGGAATTTGACGCCGTGCCCTACGGCACCGAAGCGCTTGGCGTCATGCGGATTGAAAAGGGTCACGCGGCAGGCAATGAGCTAAACGGTCAGACCTCCGCGCTTAATCTGGGGCTGGGCGGCATGGTGTCGAAGAAAAAAGACAGCATTGGCAGCACCCTGTCTGAGCGCCCCGAGATGAACCGCGAGGATGCCATCCGTCTGGTGGGCTTTCAGCCGGTGAACAAGGCCGAGAAACTCACCGCTGGGGCGCATTTCATCAACAAGGGCGACGCGGCCAATATGGATAATGATCAGGGTTGGATGACCTCCGTGGCCTATAGCCCGATCCTTGGCCATTCCATCGGGCTTGGTTTCATCAAACAGGGCCACGCGCGCAAAGGCGAGATTGTCCGCGCGGTCAGCCCGATCCACGGCTCTGAGGTTGAGGTTGAAATTGTCTCGGCCCATTTCATTGATCCAGAAGGGGAGCGCCTTCGTGCCTAATCTCATCTCCGCCCCGCCGCTGGCGGGCTATGACCAAAGCTTTGAGGGCGTCGCTTTGCACGCTCCCGCTGATTTCGCCGTGGTGTCCATCGCCCTGCCCTTGGGCGGTGAGGCGGCGGCGCAAAAGGCGATTAAAGCGGCCTTTGGCAGCGCTCTGCCGGATGTTGGCAAATCGGTGCTGTCCAAAGGCGTGCGGCTGGTGCGCATGAGCCTTGATCAGGGTTTTGTGATCTTCACCCGTGTCCCCCCGGATGCCGAGCCGTTTGTGGCCAAAAAACTCAAAGGCACGGCCTATACCACCGATCAAACCGATGTCTGGACCGGGCTGACCTTTTCGGGCGCAAATGCCCGCACCGTGCTGGAGCGGATTTGCCCGATTGACCTGCACCCGGGGGCGTTTGCCGTGGATGACGCCGCGCGCACCACGATGGAACACTTAGGCGTGTTGATCATCCGCACCGATACGGATGGGTTTTTGCTGATGTCGGCGAGTTCCTCCGCCAAATCATTCCTGCACGCGATTGAGACCTCGATCACCAACACCACCTGACAGCCGCCATAGGGGCCAAAATACGGGGCCAAAATACGGGGCCAGAATACGGGGGCCAGGATAGGACAGACCGATATGTATCATGAAAATCTTGAAACAGCGCGCGGCCCTGTTCCCTCGCCCCTGCATCACCGGCGCAGCCTGTCGGGGAATTTCTTGTTTCTCACGCAAGGCCCGCAGGTGTCATATGCGGCACAGGCCTGCATTGATGTTTTGCGCTCGGCCAACCGGTTGCTGGGGCAGCGCTCATATACTTGGGCCGAGGCGGAAACCGGCAAGGCCCAAAGCCTGATCTGTGGCCCGGAGCAGACGCTTGTGTTGGTTGGCGGCATTGAAACCCCGTGGATGCCGCCCGAGGCCGAGCTGCGCAATCTGCGCGCGTTGATCCGCAATGCGGCGCGGGTCTGTGTGGTGGGGTCGGCGGTATTTGTGCCTCTGGCTGCCGGAGTGCTTGGCACGCGCCGCCTTTCGGTGCATCCCAATTTCCGCGATGGGGTGCGCGAGGCGGGCCGCGCGCTTGAGCTGGCAAGCAGCACAACCTGCCACCACAAAGCCCTGAGCAGCGCCATCAGCCCGGCGGCGGCCATCCGGATGATGGTTGAACTGGTGGGCGTGCGCGACGGTGAATTTACCCGCGCGGCGTTGGAAAAATATCTTGGCCTCAGCACCCCCGATGAGCAAACCGTTGTGGGCGAGCATTGGCGTTATACAAAGCTGGCGCAGGGCAATACCGTGATCAGTGAGGCGCTCAGGATCATGCTGGACCATCTGGAAGACACGCTTTCAGTGGGTCAGATTGCGGATATTCTTGATGTCTCACCGCGCAAACTTGAACGCGGCTTTAGTGATCTGCTGCGGCAGACGCCGCTACGGGTGTACCGCGATTTGCGGCTGGACCGGGCGCGCAACCTGCTGGCGCAGACCTCATTGCCGATGAACGAGGTGTCGGTGGCTTGTGGGTTTTCCAATGTCACGCTGATGAAGAAATGGTTCATAGATAAATACAGTGAATTGCCCTGTCAGGTCCGGCAACACGCCTATGGGGGCGCACACTAAAGCCCGGACCAACACGGCAGCGTGTCACTGTCCACTCTGGTTGCGGCATGAATCGCGCGGGCAATCGCGCGGGCCATGCAGGTGGCGGCGATATGGCCAAGCAGGATGCTGTCTTGTACCGGGGCCTCACCGGTTGAGACGGCAAAGATCAGATCCCCATCCAGCGGCGTATGCGACGGGATAACCGCGCGGGCAATGCCATCATGGGCGGCGGTCGCCAGCCTTGTGCATTGCGCCTGCGTCAGCCCGGCATCGGTGGCGACAATGCCGATGGTGGTGTTGGCGTGGGGGGTGAGCTTGGAGCGTGGCAAAATCATATCCGGGTAATCCGGCGCAGGCCCAAGCCCGCCAAATTCATCGCCGATTTCAAACGGAGCCGCCCAGAAATGCGGGCCGGTCCCGACGGTGGTGGATCCAAGCGCATTCACCGCCACCAAGGCTGCAACCGTATGGCCCGAAGGTAAAACAACCGACGCCGAGCCAAGCCCCCCCTTAAGATTGGCCGTGGTCGCCCCGGTGCCCGCGCCATTGCTGCCCAGCGCAAATTCCTGCGTGGCATTGGCCAATGCTTGCCTGCCAAGAGCGTTATAGGGGTTTTCCTGCCAGTCCTTTGCGCCGCCATTGGCCAGATCAAACAGGATGGCACCCGGCACAATCGGCACGCGGTGATCGCCCACGGCAAAGCCCCGGCCCATCGTGCGCAGCCCATCAACCACGCCCGAGGCCGCATCAAGGCCAAATGCCGAGCCGCCGGATAATACCAGCGCATCGACCTGCTCCACGGTTTTATCGGGAGCCAGCAGATCGGTTTCACGGGTGCCGGGCGCGCCGCCCATGATGTGAACGCCGGTGGTAAAGGGTGCGTCCGCCGTTAGCACCGTCACCCCGGATTTAAGCGCGCTATCCGAGGCATTGCCGACCAAAAGGCCGGGCACATCGGTGATCAGGTTGCGGGGGCCGGGGCGTATGGTCATGGCGGGAATATCCTAATTCATGTCGTTATCCATCTTGCCAGATTTCGCCAAATGAGCAAGATGAGCTTCAGGCCGGGGCGATGGCGTCGTCCGCCCGTTGGGCAGGGGCCATGATATTCAACCCATCCTGAACGCCGGGATCTTTCTTTTTCAAGGAGGGTCGAAATGACTTTACGTCCTGAAATGTACCGCTTGCACAATGGTGAAAAGGCCCCGCTGCCGTTTTCCCCGTCTGAATATGACGCGCGCCTTACGGGCCTGCGCCAAATCATGGAGGACAACGGCGTGCAGGCGGTTGTTTTCACTTCAATGCACAATATCGCCTATTACAGCGGCTTTCTTTATTGCTCGTTCGGGCGGCCATATGGCTTGGTTGTGACGGCTACTGAGAGCGTGACCATCTCGGCGGGGATTGACGCAGGCCAGCCGTGGCGGCGGTGTCATGGCGATAACATCACCTATACCGACTGGCAGCGCGATAATTACTGGCGGGCAATTCTCACGGTCACCGGCGCGGGTCAGGTCATCGGCTATGAGGGCGACCACCTGACATTGATGCAGCGCGACAAGATGGAGGATTTCCTCAAGCCTCTGACGATGGTTGATCTGGCCCCGGCGACCATGCGGCAACGGATGCATAAAAGCCCCGCCGAGATTGGCCTTATCCGGCAATGTGCCGCCGTGGCCGATGTCGGCGGCTATGCCATCCGCGACGCCGTGCGCGCCGGCACCCGTGAGATTGACGTGGCCATGGCGGGACGCGACGCGATGGAGCTTGAAATTGCGCGGGTTTTTCCGGGTGCGGAATACCGCGATACCTGGGTCTGGTTCCAGTCGGGGCTGAATACCGACGGCGCGCATAACCCGGTCACGGCGCGGCAGTTGCAACATGGCGATATTCTCAGCCTCAATGCGTTTCCGATGATCTCGGGCTATTATGTGGCGCTTGAGCGCACGATGTTTGTCGGAGATGTGGACGCCGCCAGCCTGAAGATTTGGGCTGCCAATGTTGAGGCGCATGAATACGGTATGTCCCTGTTGAAACCCGGCGCAAGCTGTGCCGAGGTCACCCACAAGATCAACGATTTCTTTGAGGCGCGTCAATTGCTGCAATACCGCACCTTTGGATACGGGCACTCTTTCGGCATTCTCAGCCATTATTATGGCCGCGAGGCGGGGTTGGAGCTGCGTGAGGATATCGACACGGTGCTGGAACCCGGCATGGTGATCTCAATGGAGCCGATGCTGACCCTGCCCCAAGACCAACCCGGCGCGGGGGGATACCGCGAGCATGATATTCTGGTGATCACGGAAGAGGGTCATGACAATATTACCGGCTATCCGTATGGGCCTGAGTTTAACGTGGTTGGGTGAATTTACAAAAAGGGGCCCGGGTATAATTCGGGCCCATTCACAAGACAAATTGCTGCGCAGTTCCTACCGAAAATGTAATCCAGTAGCAGCCACTCCAGATCAGTATATAGGCCAAAGCGCGTTGCCAACGATGTGGTATACCTGAGCTGAGCAGGCAGGCAATGACGTAGCTAAGCCCAAGAAAAAGCCCCATTATTGCAAGCACTAATCCACTCCAATCAAAGTTAACCCCAAACTCTGAAAATATCGAAATAGCTACATACCCTGCGCTAACAGGTACGAGAGACACAGCGGCAATTGGTAGGATCAACCAAAATCCTAACGCCCCCAGAATTCGGGCCCTTGTGGGTCTGAAAAGAATACGTTTAGGAAGTGGACTGAGCGTATTAATAGAACTGAGCAGCCCTAACGCCAGACTCGGAATGAACATTCCGACTGGTGCCCAAAAATCAGCTGGCAGAAAGGTGGAATGTTGCGTCAAGCTTAATGTTTCTAGCAGCGGGCCCAATAAGAAAGCATAGGCGATTGACGAGATTAACCAGAGGACCAATGAGGTAGTGAACCAGCGTCGGCGAAGTGCCGGGCGTGGAATTGGCGGATAATCAAGATCGTGACTCATGACAGGTATCCTTTAGGGCCGGAATTTAACGTTG
>CAZZKL010000155.1:0-6838 GCA_964655135.1 uncultured Roseovarius sp.
TTGTCTTATTTTTGCCATCTTTAGTCAAGTCTCTCCGGATTTTAGCAAAGCGTTTCGACATCTGGGATTAAACAATAGCATAATTTAACAAATGTAACACAAATAACGGGAAATTAAGGTTGTAATTTCAACCTATTGGCGAATTTCGTGATCAGCTACCGGATAGGTTTACTGCCCGGTAGCTGTTTGGCGATATTGATTGTCAGAAAGCCTACACCCAGGGGCGCGCAGCACTTGCTTTGGCTTCAAATGCATCCACAGAAGCGGCCTTTTCCAGGGTCAGGCCAATATCATCCAGCCCTTCCAGCAGGCAATGTTTTTTGAATGCATCCACCTTGAAACTGATCACCTCACCGTCCGAGGTTGTAATGGTCTGCGCTTGCAGATCCACATCCATCCGGGCATTGGCGCCTTTCTCGGCATCCTTCAACAGCAAATCCACCGTCTCTTGCGGCAAGGCAATCGGCAGGATGCCATTTTTGAAGCAGTTGTTGAAAAAGATGTCGGCAAAGCTTGGGGCAATGACGCAGCGAATACCAAAATCCCGGATTGCCCAAGGGGCATGTTCCCGGCTGGAGCCACAGCCAAAATTATCCCCGGCCACCAGAATTTGCGTATCGCGATATTGCGGTTTGTTCAGCACAAAATCCGGGCGTTCATTGCCATCCTCATCATAGCGCATCTCGTCAAACAGATTGACCCCAAGCCCCGAGCGTTTGATGGTCTTTAAAAACAGCTTGGGGATGATCATATCCGTGTCGATATTGATCATCGGCATCGGCGCTGCAATGCCGGTCAGTTTTGTGAATTTATCCAAAAGCCTAATCCTTTTTTCAACTCTACCAGCAATTAACCATCTGAATTGCCTGCGCCCATTGCGGGGAATTCATCGCCGCCTGAATAGCCTCATTCATGATCTTGTAATCCTGGGCCGTGTATTCGTCCAGCGCTACGGGTGCAGGCAAAACAGGGTTAATCCGCACCAATGATGGCCCCATCATGCGCTGGGCAATCTCACCCAGATTTTGCGCGGCCAGATCAAGCGTCAGATTCAAAAGTGGCGTTGCCGGAGTTCCGGTGTCGGTTTTCTTGGGCCAAAGCCAGCTTGAAACGCCCCAATCCAGCGGATTGCCAATCCCGGCCTCAGTGATCCCTTGTGGCGAAATTCCTGTGCCAAATGAAATCACTTCGATATCAGCGATTGAACTGGCCAAATTAGCCGCCAGTGCCGTGTCAATACCGTTCAAAACAGGATTATTGGCAAACGTGCCGCCATCGGCAAAATATCCCAGCGAAGGAATTAAATGCGGCGGGAAATATGTTGGGGCGGCGGATGTTGCCAAAGCCGCATCCATCAGTTGAACCTGCGAATAATCAGCCCCAATAGTTTTGTTGTTCAGCGTCGCAGGTGACCAGCGGGCCGGGTTATCCGATTTGTCATAAAGCTGCGCCGAGTTGACTGCCAGCATGGCCGTGCCGATCTGGCCAAGAGTTTTGCTGCCCAGATACGGGCTGAGTACCTTCCTCAAGCCATCGGAAGTGTATTCGCAGCTTAAAAACCCCGGGCCGGTTAAAGCAGCCATTTCCTGTTCTTGTTTGGTTTTGGAAGTCCATGAATTTTTGGTGAAAATCTCAGCGGCTTTTGTCGCATAGATGTTCACCATATCATCTATTGAAACACCTGATGCCAGTGCAATAGATATCAACCCGCCGGTTGACGTGCCCGAAAACCCACTCACCCCATTCAGCAGCTTGTTATTGGTTGCCTTGTTCAACTGCTGAATTAATGTGCTTACAATGTAGCCACGAATGCCGCCGCCATCGCAGGATAGAAGTCGAAATGCCATGATGTAATCCTCAATTAAATCTAAAGTTGAACCCAAATATTATCATACATTTTTAGGTGTACCAAGCAGATGCAATCCAAGACTTACATCATCTCCCTCACATCGGTCAGTTTCCCGGTAATCGCCGCTGCCGCTGCCATCGCCGGGCTCATCAAATGAGTGCGCCCGCCACGGCCCTGACGGCCTTCAAAATTACGGTTGCTGGTGGCCGCGCACCGCTCGCCCGGCTCAAGCTGATCTGGGTTCATCGCCAGACACATCGAACACCCCGCCAGTCGCCATTCAAACCCGGCCTCCTTGAAAATATCCGCAAGGCCCTCCTCCTCGGCCTGTGCCCGCACAAGGCCCGAGCCGGGCACGATCATAGCGCGAATGCCCTCCTTGATCTTTTTGCCTTTCAGGATCGCCGCCGCCGCGCGCAGATCCTCAATCCGGCCATTGGTGCAAGACCCGATGAAAACCGTGTCAATCTCAACCTCAGTCAAAGGCGTACCCGCCGTCAGCCCCATATAGGCCAGCGAGCGCTCCACCGCGTCCACCTTGCCGCCTTCAAAATCAGAAGGGGCCGGCACATCTGCGGTGATCGGCAGCACATCCTCGGGTGAGGTGCCCCAAGTGACCACCGGCGCGATGTCTTCGGCATGAAGCGTTATCACCTTATCCCAAACCGCATCATCATCGGAATAAAGCGTTTTCCACCACGCCAGCGCCTTGTCCCAATCGGCCCCCTTGGGCGCATGGGGGCGGCCCTCAACATAATCATAGGTTTTCTGATCCGGCGCAATCAGCCCGGCACGCGCGCCGCCCTCAATCGCCATGTTGCACACCGTCATGCGGCCTTCCATCGACAAATCACGAATGGCCTCGCCGCAATATTCAATCACATATCCGGTGCCCCCCGCCGTGCCGGTCTCACCAATCACTGAAAGCGTAATATCCTTGGCCGTCACCCCGGGGCGCAGCTTGCCGGTGATCTCAACCTTCATGTTTTTCGATTTCTGCTGGATCAGGGTTTGCGTTGCCAGCACATGCTCGACCTCAGAGGTGCCAATGCCATGCGCCAAAGATCCAAACGCGCCGTGGGTGGCGGTGTGGCTGTCGCCGCAAACCACCGTCATGCCCGGCAAAGTCCAGCCTTGCTCAGGCCCAACAATATGCACAATGCCCTGACGCACATCCGAGACCGGATAATAATGAATGCCAAAATCACGGGCGTTCTTATCCAGCGCCTCAAGCTGAATGCGGCTTTCTTCATTCTTGACACCCTCGGCCCGGTCCAGCGTGGTCGGCACGTTGTGATCCGGCACCGCAATGGTTTTTTCGGGGTTGCGCACCTTGCGCCCGGCCAGACGCAGCCCCTCAAAGGCTTGCGGGCTGGTGACCTCATGCACCAGATGGCGATCAATATAAAGCAGGCAGGTGCCATCCTCGGCCTCGTGCGCCAGATGGGCATCCCATATCTTGTCATAGAGCGTTTTGGGGGACATGTGTCCTCTCCCTTGGATAAACTGAAATTCAATAGGCGACGGGGGCGGCCTTATAGGCAGGCGCGCACAGACATGGTGGCACCAAAAAACCTCCAGGGCAGGCGCGCGCGGTCATCCATGTCGAAAATCCGTATCATGACATGTCTGATACAACCGTTATATCGCTCTATCAAGGGCGCGCGTGGAAATCTGGTTGAAATCCGGTAAAGCATAACAGTAAATGTCACCTGAATTGTAACGAGAATTAAGGGAATAAGTTTATGAATAACACTATCGCCGCGTTATCAATATCTGCACTTGTTTTGTCCGGCTGCGCAGGCCGAAAACCCAACCCTGTTGCAGAAGTTCAGCCGGGGGATGCCACTCTTACCTGCCAACAGCTCAGAAGCGAGGTTCAGGTAAATAATCAGGCGATCTTTGGTCTTATCGGTGAGAAAAAGAAATCCCAGGGCGGCAATGTAATGGCAGGCGTCGGAACAGTGCTCTTTTTGCCCGCCATATTCTTCCTCAACGTCAAAGGTGCCGCCGGTCAAGAAGCGCGGGCCTATCAGCG
Organism: uncultured Roseovarius sp.; assembly: GCA_964655135.1. Classification (GTDB taxonomy): domain Bacteria; phylum Pseudomonadota; class Alphaproteobacteria; order Rhodobacterales; family Rhodobacteraceae; genus Roseovarius. Next base: position 3,888 of record CAZZKL010000155.1, read on the forward strand.
TCGCAATCAAGGGCTGATTTCCCGTTACAATGCAAAAAGCTGCAAGCCGGAAATCAGAACCATGACCGACGCGGATTATGTCAAGGCACAACAGGCCGCCAAAGAGCAAAAGGCCGCCGAGGAACAAGATACAATGTAGCCCCCGCGCGGTTCCAAATCGCGGGCAAAGTATCGACAGGGTGCGCGGCGCAATACATGCGTAGCGCGCCCTTTGCCATTTCAGCCCAGCCTCAGCAACCGTTTGCGGGCTGCCCTCAGCAAGGCCTTTGAATACAGCGTGTGGATGCCAAGCATTGCGGAAAACAGCCGCCCCATTTTTGGCGTGCCCGTCGCCCCGGTGCCCTTGATCGGGGCAACGATTGATCCAAAGTACAGCCGTGTTTTCGGCGCGCCTTTGTGGCCCAGATCCTCGATCATAAACCACGACCGGGTGCGCCCTTTGGTTTCCATCAGTAATTGAGTGTCCAACCGCGCCGCCACGCGCCAGATGGTAAATTTATCTGTTTTACCCAGCCCAAGCTGCCGGGCGTCTTCATCGGTGGACCGAGCCGCCGCCGCAACGCGCAAAATCAGACGCTCAACCTTGAAAATCCGGGTGCTGTAAAACGCGGCAATATACTCGGCAAAGGAGACATCCACATCCAATTCAGCCGCGTAACAATCCGCAAAAAACCCGGCCCTATTGGCGTAGTCGTGCAAAATCGTTCCCTGCGGAATGGGATATTTTTGGCAAACCCCGCTCAATCGGGCACCAGCATATAACCCTCGCCGCGCACGGTTTGCAGGTAGCGCGGCTGTTTCGGGTCGACCTCAAGCTTGCGGCGCAGCCTTGTGATCTGCACATCCACCGCGCGTTCTTGTGCCTGCCCCTTGTTGCGGCCCAGTTCCTCAACCAGCCGCGCGCGGGTGACAGGCTCGCGCAGGCTGTCGACAAAAATACGCATCAGTTGCACTTCGGTGGCGGTCAGGCGGATCATCTCATCGCCCTGCATCAGCTCAGCGCGCTCAATATCAAACCGGCTTGGCCCCAGGTGCAAAACCTTGGGGGCGGTGTTTTCCGGCTCGGGCTCGGGCATCCGGCGCAAAATCGCGTTGATCCGTAGCAAAAGCTCTTTTGGCTCAAACGGCTTCACCAGATAATCATCCGCCCCGGCCTCAAGCCCGGCAATCCGGTCGGCGGTCTCACCCCGGGCGGTCAACAGCAGGATCGGCGTGGCCAGTGTTTCACGCAATGAGCGGGTCATCTCAACCCCATCTTCGCCGGGCATCATCACATCCATCACGATCAGATCAAACTCAAGCCCCGCCAGAAGCCGCCTGGCGTGGGCGGTATCGCGCGCCACAGAAACCAAAAACCCATGGCGCATAAGAAATTTCTGTAACAAGCCTCGAATGCGTTCATCATCATCCACAATTAACAGATGGGGGGCAGGCTCGCTCATGAATTCGAATCCCTTATGTCAAAATATCTGCGCCGCATATCCGCATCCATCATCGCCTCAAGCACTTTACGAAAGCCTGACACGGCTTGCGGTCCAACAGCGCGAAAAGCCGCCCTAAGGCGGGCCCGTTGGGCATCGCTGAGTTTGCGTTCCAATGCTTCGCCTTCTTCGGTCAAAAATAAATGTCGCTCTCGCTTATCAGATGTGCCCACCCGGCTTTCGACCAAACGGTCCTCGACCAGAGTGCGCAAAACACGGTTTAAGGATTGCTTGGTTACGCCCAAAATTGCCAGAAGATTATTCACATTGGTACCCGGCGCGCGGGCGATGAAATGAATGGCCCGGTGATGCGCGCGGCCATAAGCCATGCCTTCAAGGATGCGGTCCGGATCAGAGGTAAAGCCGCGATAGGCAAAAAACATCGCCTCAATCCCCTGTCGCAACTGCTCATCGGTCAGAAATAACAGGTCCTCGCCGCCTTGCATGTCATGCATCACTTCCACCCCGATCACAATTTTCCCGCTGCCTGTCATAATACGTCAGCTTTGTTGACATTCCAAGGGTCAACTGGTAGCGAATCACAGTTTACGCGCAATATTATGGCCGTTTCGGCACTAATTTGCGCAACTAATGCAAAAGGAGGTGGCTATGTCTGGCTTTGATGATCGTGACGGCAAAATCTGGATGGACGGCAAGCTGGTGGATTGGCGCGATGCCAACATCCATGTTTTAACCCATGGTTTGCATTATGCCTCCTCGGTATTTGAGGGTGAGCGCTGTTATGACGGCAAAATTTTCAAAAGCCGGGCGCATTCCGAGCGCTTGATTCAATCCGGTCGACTGATTGATTTTGAGGTGCCCTATACGGTGGATCAGATCGAAGCGGCCAAGGCCGAGGTGCTGAAAGCCAACAAGCTGAAAAACGCCTATGTCCGGGTTTTCGCTTGGCGCGGCTCGGGCGAGGACATGGCCGTTGCCGCCGCCCGCAACCCGGTGCGCGTGGCCATCGCGGTTTGGCAATGGGGCAATTATTACGGCGACGCCAAGATGAAGGGGGCTAAGCTTGACATCGCCAAATGGAAACGCCCCAGCCCCGAAACCGCGCCGTCACAGGCCAAGGCCGCCGGGCTTTATATGATCGCGACAATCTCAAAACACGCGGCCGAGGCCAAGGGCTGTTCCGACGCGATGATGTTTGATTATCGCGGCTATATCGCCGAAGCCACCAGCGCCAACATCTTCTTTGTCAAAGACGGTGAGGTGCACACGCCGCTGCCCGATGCCTTCCTTAATGGTCTCACCCGGCAAACCGTTGTTGGTATGCTGAAAGAACGCCAGATCAAAGTGCATGAACGCCACATCATGCCAGAAGAGCTTGAGGGGTTTGAGCAATGCTGGCTGACGGGTACCGCCGCCGAGATAACCCCGGTGGGGCAAATCGGCGATTACAATTTTGAAGTTGGCGCTTTGACCCGCGATATTTCAAAAAGCTACGAGACGCTGGTGCGG
>CAZZKL010000156.1:0-5543 GCA_964655135.1 uncultured Roseovarius sp.
CACATCCATCAGGTGGGTGCCGCCCAGATAGGGATCGTTGACGATATAGATGTCGCCCGGATTGGGGGCGGCGACGCGACCCTCGGCAAGCATCGAAATCAGCGTCCTTGTGGAATATTGCATGGTGCCGACAAACACCGGCAGCCCGCCCGCGCCCTGAGCAATCAGCGCGCCGTCAGTGGCGTCATATATCCCGTCCGAGCGGTCATTGGCTTCGGCAATCACCGGCGAAAACGCGGCGCGTGAAAAGCTCAGGTCCATCTCATCGCAGACCTGTTGCAGCCCGGCTTGGATCACCGAGAGCGTGATTGGATCAAGGCTCATGTGGCACCCCCAATGGTGATGATGATATTGCCGTGGGCATCGCTTGTGGCCGCATCACCGGGTTCAATCAGGGTGGTGGTGTCCATCTGCTCAATGATCGCGGGGCCGCTGAGGGTAAACGCGGGCGGCAGATGATCGCGCCAGTAGATCGGGGTTTCAAAAACTCCGCCTTCATAGCGCACCTGCCTTGTGCCGGTTTGGGCCTCATCCAGCGTGGGTTTGCGCCCCATGGGATCAATCAGCGTTGACAGATCAAGGGCGGCCCGCGCGCCGATGATTGAGGTGTTGGCATTCACCACATTGGCGCTGATTTTGGCCAGCTCCACCCGGAAGCGCTTGAAATACGCCGCCTCAAACAAGGCCCGTAAGGTGGCGGTGTCCACGTCCGGGCGGGCAAGCTCAACCCGTAAGATATGGGTTTGACCGCTGAATTGCATGTCAACGCTGTAAAGCCGCCGGATGTCACGGATTTCAACCGGCTCGGCGTGGATCAGGCGCTCGCCCTCTTCGGTTTGGCGGGCAAAAACAGCCGCCAGAGCGCCGTCTTTCAGAGCGTCCAGCGGGGTGTTGATGGTGTTGACAAAATCATGGCGCAGATCGGCGACGACACAGCCGATGGCGTTGGTAATCCCCGGACGCGCAGGCACCAGAACCTTTGGTACGGCCAATTCGCGCGCCAAAGCGGCGGCGTGCAAAGGCCCGGCCCCGCCAAAGGCAAACAGCGCAAAATCGCGGGGGTCAGCACCGAGAGACAGAGAAACCATGCGGATCGCGCCCGCCATTTTGGTGTTGGCGACGCGAAGGACAGCCTCGGCAGCGTCCACTGCAGAGAGGCCTAAAGGCGTGCCTAAACGCTTGGTAAAAATCGCCTCAACATCCGCAAGCGAGACCCCGCCTTTGACCGCCAGCTTGGCCGGATCAAGACGGCCCAGAAGCAGGTTGGCGTCGGATATGGTGGGGTCAACACCGCCGCGCCCATAGCAGACCGGGCCGGGATCTGCGCCCGCACTTTCGGGGCCGACCTCAAGCAGACCGGCGGCATTGACCCGCGCGATTGAGCCACCGCCCGCGCCCACGGTGCGCACGTCCACCATCGGCACATGGATCGGCATGGCATATTCAATCTCAATCTCGTTTGACACCGCCGGCTCGGCCCCCCGGATCAGCGCCACATCGGTGGATGTGCCGCCCATGTCATAGGTGATGAGGTCAGACACCCCCGCAACCCGGCCGGTGTAGGCGGCGGCCATCACGCCCGAGGCAGGGCCGGACATCACGGTTTTGGCCGCTTCCTTGGTGACAAGGCGCGATGACACCATGCCGCCATTGCCGTTCATCACCAGAATGTCGCGGGTGTAGCCGCCCTTGGCCAGTTCCGTGCCGAGCCGTCGCAGATACCGCGCCAAAATGGGTTGCACACCGGCATTGACCGCTGCTGTCACGCCGCGCTCAAACTCGCGCGATTCTGATAGGATGGCATGGCCAAGGGTGATGTGATCATTGGGCCAAATCTGCGCCAAAAGCTCGCCTGCGCGGCGCTCATGCATGGGATTGGCGTAGGCGTGCAGGAAATGCACCACAATGGCCTCACATCCCGCGTTGATCAGGTGTTGACCGGCATCCAGCACGGCGGCCTCGTCCAAAGGCGTGACAATTTCACCTTGGGCATCCATCCGCTCAGACACTTCCAGCCGCAGGTTGCGCGGAATTACCGGCGTGAATTCGCCTTTCATGCCATAAGGTTGCGGCCTTGTGCGCCGTCCCAGTTCAAGCACATCGCGAAAGCCCATGGTGGTGATCAGCCCGGTGCGGCTGAGCTTGCGCTCAAGCACCGCGTTGGTGGTGGTGGTGGTGCCGTGCACGATCAACCCAAGCGCCGCCAAATCACAATCCGCCGCTTGCAGGGCATCCATCACGCCGTAGGCCTGATTGTCGGGCGTGCTGGGCACCTTGGCCAGCCGCACCGCGCCCGAGCCTTGATCCAGCTCTACCAGATCGGTGAATGTGCCGCCCACATCCACGCCAACCACCAGCCCCGATTGCGTATCTTTCATGTTTTTCATTTTCCCTCTTCACGCCGGAGCGTTGGGGAGGCAGCCCCAAAAGTCAACGCCCCAACCTAAGGTATTTCTGCCGTACCGGTGGCGGCAAACCGGACGATGGCGCGGGGTGTTGCCTTGGAAATAACTGGACATTCGGCGCATCCCTTCGCACACTCGCGCGCAGAAGGGCGGATCATCGCCCCAGATTAATCTGTTACGGGAGAATAAGTTAATGACCCATTCAACACCTAAAACCACAACCCGGCGCGGCGCTTTGAAAACGCTGGCCGCCGGAGTAGGTGCCGCCAGCCTGCCGATGTGGGCGCGCTATACCAATGCCCATACCTCAGAGCCGATCAAAATCGGGTTTCAGGCGCATAAAACCGGCATCGGGGCCTCATATGGCCGCTGGTACGGGCGCACCACCGAGGCGGCTGTGAAGCTGATCAATGATGGTGGTGGGATCAATGGCCGGATGGTTGAGCTGATCACCGAAGATGACGGCACCGACCCCAAACGCGGCGCGGAAGTGGTGGAAAAATTCGCCACGCAGTATAATTGCGATGTGGGGTTTGGCACGCTTTTTAGCCATGTTGTTATTGGCTCTGCCCCGCGCGCGGGGGAGCTGAAGCTGCCTTATTTTGTGGTCTCTGAGGGGCATCATGTGGCCTCGGGGATGCTTAACCGCTATACGTTGCAGCCGGGCATTACCGATGTGAAATCTCAGGTACAGGCGATGGCGCCTTTCGTGGCGCAAAACCTTGGCAAAAAGATCACCATGGTGTTTCCGGATTTTGCCTTTGGCCATGATCACCGTGATTATTTTACCGCCGCGATTGAGGCCCAAGGCGGTGAGGTGCTGGCGCAGATTGCGATCCCGCCAACCGAGACATCCTTTACCAAATATTTCCCCAAAATCCCGCGTGAAACCGAGGTGCTGTATCATGTGATGGTTGGCCCTGCCGTGCTGACCTTCGTCAAGGAACTGGGCGAGTTTTTTGGCCCCAACCGGCCCGAGATGTTTGGCTTTATCGACAGTCTTGAGGCGGTGGACATTGCAAACCCCGGCCTTGATTACCTTGAAGGCACCTATTTCTGGGAGGGCAACCCGCGCTATGCGCAGGCCGATCAAACCGCGTATGACAAGTTTTTCCGCGCCGCTGTGGGTGTGGATGACAACGGCGCGTCCCTGAGTGACCCCACCGATATTTCCACCTACGCCCATATGTTTGGCTGCTGGGAAACGCTCTATGTGATCAAGGCGGGCATGGAGGCCTCGGGATACGATAGCACCAATGACCGCGGCAAGCTGATCGAGGCGGTCGAGGCCATGACCGACATGCCTGAATCGCGCGAGCACCCTCAGGGGGCCAAGCTGTTCAACGGCAAAACCCATCAGGTGTTTGGCCCGCAATATATCTCGAAGGTGACCGGTGGTAAGCTGGTCTGCGTGCATAAAACCTCCATCGAGGATACGCTTTATCCCGATGAAGTGGATTACACGACGCAACCTTTGTGAGTGTCTCATGCCCCGGGCAAAGGTCCGGGGCCGTTACCGCCAGCCGTAATTGAAGCTGACGCTGATGCGGTCCTCATCGGCCATATTCAGTGGCACCTCGTGACGTAGCCAGCTTTCCCAAAGCAGTACCTCGCCCACTTCGGGGGCCACATAGGTGAAACTGCGCAACTCGGGCCGGGCATCCGCTTTGCGCAGGGGGGCGGCCATCATCATGGCCGAGCGCGGGTCTTCGAGTTTGAGGGCCGAGGCCCCTTCGGGCATGGCCACATAGGTGGTGCCGCTGATCACGCTGTGGGGGTGGATATGCGAGGTATGCACGCCGCCGGGGGGCAGGATGTTGATCCACAGACTGTCGAGCTTGAGTTTTTTGCCATCCAGATCAAATTCCAAATCCTTGGCAAAGGCCTTGGCGTGTTTATTCAGCACTTTCGCCAGATCCTTGAAGATCGGAAAGCGCCACGGCAGATCATCAAGCGAGGCATAGCTGGTATAGCCGGGATAATCGTTATCCGCGCACCACTGCTGCCCGGCCTCATCCTCATCGGCGATGGCCCGGCATGAGGCTTCAAGCTCGGCCATATCAAGCGGCTTGCCCTGCTCGGTGAGGGCCGCGCGGTAGAGACGGGTCACAAAAAGTGAGCTGATCTGCGTCACGGCTTACGTTCCAGATCAACCGGCACTTCGATTTCCATCTCACCGGCTTTTTCAAAGGTCAGGGTCAGGGGGATCGTGGCCCCTTGCTCAAACGGCGTGGTCAGGCCCATGAACATCACATGCTCACCGCCGCGCTGCATGGTGATTGCGCCGCCTTCGGGCAGGGCGAGGCCCTCTTCCATATGTTTCATGCTCATCACGCCTTGGCCGTTATCAACATTGTTGTGCAGCTCAACCCGCTTGGCGGCGGGTGAGGCCACATCCAACAGACGATCATCAAGGCCCGAGTGGTTTTCAATCACCAAAAAAGCCGCCCCGGTTTTGGCCATGGGCGAGGAGCTGCGGGCATAAGCATCCACAATGGTAATATCCTGGGCAAACGCCGGAGCAACGGCAAACAGGGCGACAAGACCGGCGGTAAGGGTGAATTTGGCAAACATTTTCAGGCTCATTTCTGGTTATAGATAAAAGGCATCATAGCCCCTTTTCAGCCGATCAAAAGGTCAAATGGAAGGCGACAAATTGAAACAGCCCCGCCGGGGGGCAGGGCTGTTGAAAATCAGGCGGAATTGCTTGTGGTAATCAGGCGCTTGCGGCCTGCGCCTTGGCAATCTCTTTCTTAACTTTCAGCGCACTGGCCGACAGTTCAGAATCCTTGGATTTTGCCATGAAGGCGTCAAGGCCCCCACGATGATCAACGGTGCGCAAAGCGGCGGCAGAAATCCGCAGTTTGATGCCGCGATTCAGGATTTCCGATTGCAGCGTCACGTCATTCAGGTTTGGCAAAAACCGACGTTTGGTTTTGTTATTGGCGTGGCTGGAGTTATTACCAGCCATCGGGCCTTTTCCGGTCAGTTCACAACGGCGCGACATGGGGCTATCCTCATCATCTGGTCCGGGGCGCGTCTGGCCCCATTCAATAATAACGGGCACCGCCATGGGCAGCACCCTCAATTTCAGGTGTTGGCTTTAGGCGCAATGGGCGGGGGCGTCAAGGGATTCGT
>CAZZKL010000156.1:5643-6758 GCA_964655135.1 uncultured Roseovarius sp.
ACCGGCTCCAACCCGCTGGCGGTGAATTGTGCGGGCTTTAGGCCGTTTACCATCATGGCCCGCCCGGATGGCAGCTTTGGCTATGAAATGGAAATCCTCACCTACCCCGGATCGGGCATTGAGAAGGTCGAAGACATCAAAGGCAAACAACTGGCCTTTACTTCGCCAACCTCAAATTCGGGTTTCAAGGCACCGTCGGCAATCCTGAAGGCCGATTATGACATGATCCCAGACCGCGACTTTGAAGCGGTGTTTTCCGGCAAGCATGACAATTCCATTTTGGGCGTTGCCAATAAGGATTACCCGGCGGCCTCTATTGCCAATTCGGTGCTGCACCGGATGATCAAACGCGATGTCATCACCGCCGATCAGGTGATTTCGATCTATAAATCGCAAACCTTCCCGACCACCGGCTTTGGCACGGTTTACAATCTCAAACCCGAGTTGCAGGAAAAAATCCGTAATGCGTTCTTTAGTTTTGACTGGGAAGGCTCATCACTTGAACGCGAGTTTTCCAAGTCGGGCGAAGGCCAGTTTCTTGAGATGAACTATAAGGATTTTTGGAGTGTGATCCGCAAAATTGATGCGGCAAACGGCGTCAGCTATACCTGCCAATAATATCCCGTATTTGCATTTAAAAACCAACTCATGTCCCGGCCTTGCGCCGGGACCTCTTTGCAAACAGGAGGCCCCGGCACAATGGTATTTCTGTGGCCGGGGCGTGGGTGACTAAAATAACAGCGGGGGGGCAGGAATGCTGAAGCTCGATAAGCTGGTCAAGACCTACAGCACCGGCGATCAGGCGTTGAAATCGGTTGATCTTGAGATACCGCAAGGGCAGGTTCTGGCCCTTATCGGCCCCTCGGGTGCCGGTAAATCAACGCTGATCCGTTGTATTAACCGACTGGTCGAACCCTCAAGCGGTTCGGTCACGCTGGACGGGGTTGAGCTTACCAAGCTGGGCACCGGCGGGCTGAGGCGGGCGCGGCGGCGTATGGGGATGATCTTTCAGGAATATGCGCTGGTTGAACGCCTGACGGTGATGGAAAACGTGCTCTCTGGCCGGTTGGGCTATGTCGGGTTCTGGCGCAGTTTTCTGCGTAAGTTCCCGCAAT
>CAZZKL010000157.1:0-6742 GCA_964655135.1 uncultured Roseovarius sp.
AACCAACCGCAAACTGGAACTGCTGTCGCATGGCGTTGTGCCCGGCACGGTGCAGGTTCCCCCATCCGGGCAACCCATCGTGCAGATGGCCGAGGCGAACACGTTGGGCGGATACCCCAAGATTGCCACGGTAATCGGTGCCGACCTCTGGCGTCTGGCGCAAATGCGGGCGGGCCAGACAATCCGGTTTAATATCGTGGACAACGATATTGCGGTGAATGCCTTGCGCGAAAACAGGAATGAACAGAATGATTTACGGATGGAACTGGCGGCTGTTGGCGCAGCATCGAAAAGGAATGATTGAATGAACACGTCGACTGGCACCCACACAATAGACCTCAATGCCGATCTTGGCGAAAGCTATGGCCGGTGGAAACTGGGCGATGATGACGCGATCCTGAAAATCGTCAGTTCGGCCAATGTTGCCTGTGGTATGCACGCGGGCGATCCACATGTGATGGCGCATACTTTTGACTGCGCCAAAAAGCATGGCGTGAAGGTGGGCGCGCATCCGGGTTATCCCGATTTGTGGGGATTTGGGCGACGCGAGATGGTTTTTAGCGCCGCTGAGATTGAGCAATTCACGGCCTATCAAATAGGGGCCGCCAAAGGTGTTTCAACCTATGTTGGCCACCCGATTACTTACGTGAAACCACATGGTGCGCTTGCCCATCTGACACGCGTTGATGCCGAAGTCGCCAGTGCTGTGGTCAGGGGTATCGCGGCGGTAGATGCTTCGCTTGTATTGCTGACCTTCCCCGATGGTCATGCCATCCGCATAGCGCGTGATATGGGCCTTCCCACTTGCGCCGAGATTTTTGCAGATCGCGCCTATGAGCCCGACGGGAGTCTGGTTTCGCGTTCAAAACCCGGTGCGGTGTTAAGCGATCCGGCTGCTGTCGCCGAGCGTGCCGTACGGATGATCCGCGCTGGCGCAATCGAGGCAATCGACGGCAGCCTGGTTCCGATGGATATCGGCTCGATTTGCGTTCATGGCGACAGCCCGGGCGCATTAGAGATGTCTGCCGAAGTGCGAAAACGACTGACCGAGGACGGCATCGAAATCAAATCGTTTGTGTGAGGTATGATGATCGAGGAAATGGTGAAAGAATTGCTGCTCAGCATTCAGGGCAGCAGTGTAACCGAAGTGGAATACGAAGCAAACGGCGTCCGCCTGCGACTGGTGCGCCGGTTGGAAACTGGTGAATCTCAGCCTGTCGTATCCAACGCGCCCGATCACATTAGCGGGCTTGAGACCACTGATGCCGGGCCAAAAACGCACACGATTTCTGCCAATATGCACGGCACTTTTTATCGGGCAGCCAGCCCGACTGAGCCACCTTTTGTCGAGCCGGGTCAGCAGATCAAAGAAGGTCAACAGATTGCTGTTTTGGAAGCCATGAAAATGCTGCACGAGGTTGAAGCCGATATCACCGGCATAATCATCAAAGTTCTGGTTGAGGATGGCGCTGCGGTGGAACCCGGAACCGCCTTGTTTACGGTGGAAAGCACCGATGTTTGATACTGTTCTCATTGCCAATCGCGGTGAAATCGCCCTGCGTATCTTGCGTGCGTGTCGGGTGCTTGGGCTAAAGGTTGTCGCCGTCCATTCCGAGGCTGACGCGACGCTTGCCCATGTGGCGATGGCCGACACAGCCCTGTGCATTGGCCCTGCAAATGCGCGCGACAGTTATCTCAATCAGGAACTCCTGTTACAGGCCGCAAAACTGACCGGAGCACAGGCCATACATCCGGGCTATGGCTTTCTGTCTGAAAGTGCAAATTTCGCTGGGGTGGTAGAGGCCGCAGGGCTGGTTTTCATCGGCCCGACTTCCGATGCAATTCGGCTTTTGGGTGACAAGATCAGCGCCAAAGCGGTCATGGCCCGCGCCGGTATCCCCTGCGTGCCGGGATCTGAAGGTGCATTGCCGGAAGACACGTCAAGTATTGTCAGCATGGCCGCCAAGGTCGGTTATCCGCTGATCGTCAAAGCGGCGGCGGGTGGCGGTGGGCGTGGCATGCGCATCGTGCGCGCTAAAGAGGAATTAGTGCAAGCGGTCGCCATGACCCGCGAAGAGGCAGCCAAGGCATTTGGCAACCCCGAGATTTATCTGGAGCGGTTTCTTGAATGTCCTCGGCATGTGGAAATTCAGGTGCTGGCAGACACCAGGGGCAATGCGGTTTGGTTGGGCGAGCGGGATTGTTCGATGCAGCGCCGACACCAAAAGCTGATCGAGGAAAGCCCCGCACCGGGTATCGCGCGCGCGCGCATTGCCGAACTTGGGGAACTGTGCGCAGAGGCCTGCCGGGAAATCGGTTATGTCGGTGCCGGAACTTTTGAGTTTCTTTATGAGGATGACCAGTTTTATTTCATCGAAGTGAACACACGGGTCCAGGTTGAACATTGCGTAACCGAAATGGCGACGGGGGTCGATATTCTGGTTGAACAGCTTCGCATTGCACAGGGATATCCGCTGTCTTTCGGGCAGGATGACGTGACCCCGCGCGGGCATGTGATCGAATGTCGTATCAATGCCGAACATCCCTGGCACTTTACGCCCAGCCCGGGCCGGATCGAGAAATGGCATGCGCCGGGCGGCCCTGGCGTGCGGGTCGATACACATATCTGCGCGGGCTATCTTGTGCCGCCGAACTATGATTCACTGATTGCAAAGCTCATCGTGAAGGGCCAGACCCGCGAGGATGCATTGGGCCGGATGCGCGCGGCCCTTGATGAGATGGTTGTCGAGGGTATCGAGACTTCGGTGCCGCTGCACAAAGCCATGATCGAAGAACCCGGTTTTGCCGCTGGCGGTGTTGACATCCACCATCTTGAACGTTGGCTTGCCAAGCAACCAAACCAAGGGGCAAAGCCATGATTACACCGGATGAAATACCCGCATTGGTGCAACGCCTGAATGACGCCGGTATAGAATTGTTTGAATGCAACTGGCCAGACGGCGCTTTGCGGTTGCAGCTTGGCGGGGCCGAAACGGATGGTGACCAGGAAACCTTTGTCACGCACCCAACCAAGGCTGACACAACCCTGAAATCACCCGGTATCGGGATTTTGCGTCGCTGCCATCCTTTGGCAGCCGCACAGCCGCTTGCCGAGGGTGATCGCATCGAAAAAGGACACACCGTCGCCTATCTGGAAACCGGCGACGTGCTTTTGCCTGTTCCTGCGGACCAGTCAGGTGTGATGGCCCGCTGGCTTGCCGATGAAGGTGAATTGATAGGCTATGGTGCCCCACTGCTTGAGTTTTGCTAGGGCCGTAAAGACGCCCAAAACGATGCAATCCGCCCACAAGCGTCAGTCAAAACCGGATCCGCTGCCGCGAATGAGATGCGGAACCCCGGCCCCATACCAAAGGCGCTGCCCGGCACTATTGAGACGCCGGTTTCTTCCAGCAGGCCCAGTGCAAAATCCATATCCGTCTCGATCTTGCGACCTTTGGGAGTTTGCTTGCCCAAAACCGCGTCGATCAGGGCAAAAACATAAAAAGCACCTTGTGGGGGAATGATTTCCAACCCTTCGCAGCCAGCAAGGGCGCTGACCACCAATTCCTTGCGCCGTTCAAAGGCCCCCCCGTATTCGCGGATGTGATCCTGTGGGCCGTTTAGCGCCTGAAGGGCGGCGTGCTGGGATATGGAGCTTGCGCCGGAACTGACCTGACCCTGCCAGGTTTCCATCGCTTTGATCAACTCAACCGGGCCGGCACCATAGCCAATCCGCCACCCTGTCATGGCATAGCTTTTGGAGACGCCATTTGCCACCAGCACACGATCCTGAAAATCTGGCACAGCGGCAATGGTGGCAAACTCAACGCCATAGGTCAGATGTTCATAAATCTCGTCCGACAACACCATGATGCGTTGATGTGGACGCAGCACTTCGGCCAATGCGCCCAACTCTGACTGGCTATAGACCACACCGGATGGATTACTCGGTGAGTTCAGGATCAGCCATTTGGTTTTGCCGCTTATGGCAGCCTGCAACAATTCCGGGGTCAGTTTTGCCGCTTTGCCCGTGTCAACAATCACCGGCGTTGCACCATTAAGGCGTACCATGTCGGGATAGCTGACCCAATAGGGTGTGGGGATGATGACCTCGTCATCCGGATCAAGCGTGACGGCCAGTGCTGCGGCAATGACCTGCTTGCCACCATTGGACACCAACACCTGTTCGGCCCCATAGGACAGGTTGTTTTCCCTTTGAAACTTGTCGGTAACTGCAGCGCGCAAGGATGCCAGACCAGCGACGGGTGTATATTTGGTTTTTCCCGCACGAATGGCGGCAATGGCCGCGTCGCAAATATGCGCAGGTGTCGGGAAATCGGGCTCTCCTGCTGCCAGCGAAATGACATCCTGGCCTTGGGCCTTCATTTTCTGGGCCAACGCAATCATCGCATAGGTCGCGGACGGAGAAACGTTCATCATCATTTTATTCAAAAGACCGCTGGCTTGGGCAGGCATTTACCTCATCCTTTTACTCGTTTTCATTTGGCGCAGGCTGGCCCAGGATACAAGAAATCGGAAATACTTAAATGGAAACGCCACGATACACTGAATGTTTGCTTTGCGCAGATGCATACAATTCGTGAATGGAACCAAATGGCTTTTAGGATTTTGAGAGGCCGATGGGCTCCAATAAGCTGACCCATAGTTGGAGCGGTGGTAGCGCGGTGAGATCACCCCCTTAGAAGTGAGGGATGCGTAAACACACAGCCGGATCACCATGGGCTTTCTGCTCGATGAAAACTCGCAACAGAACAACCAAAACAGGGAAAGATGAAACCATGAAGAACTTCTCAAACCTGGCTGCCGCCGTGCTTGTGACAGCGTCGTTGGCAACCGGAGTACAGGCGGATACCTGGAAATTCTCCGCAAACGATATTGAAGGCAATTATCATACCAAAAACGCACAATTATTCGCCGCAGATGTTGAACGGCTTTCGAGTGGCGATTTGACTATTGATGTGGTGTCGGGTGCTGCATTATTGAAGCGATCCGAGCTTAAACGCGGCGTGCAACGCAACATCGTGGCTATTGGGGATCTTATCGCCGGAGCTTTGGGTAATGAAAACGCGATTTTTGACGCCGACCTTGTACCGCTGCTGGCCACAAATTTTGATGAAGCCCGGCGCCTTTGGGATGTCACTCGCCCAATGTACGAAGAAGTCTTGGCTGCGGATGGCATCATGATCCTTTGGGCCGAACCATGGCCCGCGCAGGGGATTTATGTGACTGATCCGATCGAAAGCGCCGATGCGCTCGAAGGTGTAAGCTTTCGCGCTTACAACGCTTTGACTGCACAGTTTGCCGAACAGATGGGCGCGGTCCCGACAACCATTCCATCCGCCGAGGTCTCGCAAGCGTTCAGCACTGGTCTTGTCAATGCCATGATCACTTCTCCCACGACCGGCGTCGATACGCAGGCTTGGGATTTTGCCAAATATTTCTATAACATCCAGGCTATGGTTCCCAAAAACCTTATATTGATGAACACCTCTATGTTTGAGAGCCTATCGGCCGAAACACAGGCAGCGGTTCTGGAAGCAGCGGGCATAGCAGAGACGCGCGGTTGGGAAATGGGTATGGCTGCACAGGAAACGGCGTTGGCCACCTTAGCTGAAAATGGCATGATCATCGGTGATACGCCGGATGTGCTAAAAGAGCGTCTTAATGCGGCTGCAGAAACCATTTTGGCGGATTGGCAGGCGCGTGGCGGCGATGCGGTCACCGCCATTATCGACGCTTATAAAGAGTAACGGATCTAACAGGAAGGGCGTGGCGCATTTGGCATCACGCCCTTTCATCTGAAAGAAACCCCATGCACAAACCAATCAGAGCCCTGTGTGCGCTTTCAAGTTTTTGCGCCGGGTTAAGCCTTATGGCCATTGCTGGCATTGTGCTTGCCCAGATCGCAAGCCGGATGCTGGGGTCATCGATCCCTTCAACGGATGACTTTGCTGCCTGGGCAATGGCGGGTGCCGTATTTCTGGCTCTGCCCTCGGCCTTTTTCTATGGAAAACACATCAAGGTTACTCTGGTCATAGACAGGTTGAACAAGCGGGCACGCCAAGCATTCATACGCGGGATCTATGCCACCACGTTGGTTGTTTTTGTCGCCGCTACCTGGCATGCCAGCATTTACGTTTATGAAAGCTATATCTACGGCGACACATCCCAGGGCATCGTGGCAGTCCCGTTGTGGATACCGCAAATCCTGATGCTGGCGGGTATGATCTTTTGCTTGCCAGTCCTTTTGCATCTTTTGCTTACAGGCACTGAGAATGAGGAACTCCACAATGACCGCTGAAACAATCCAATTTGTGGTTATTCTAGGCAGTTTGTTTTTCTTTCTGGCGGCGGGGCTTTGGGTTGGGGTGGCGCTTCTTTTGACCGGAGGTGTGGGGTTGGTTCTGTTTGCCGATACCAATACCGGCTATCTGTTTGCGACCGTCACATGGAGCACGCTTGCCAACTGGACACTGACGGCATTACCGCTTTTCGTCTGGATGGGTGAAATCCTGTTTCGAACGCGGCTTTCATCGGACCTTTTCCGAGGGTTGAAGCCCTTTGTACAAAGACTGCCAGGCCGGCTTTTGCATGTGAATGTCTTCGCCTGCGGGATTTTTGCAGCCGTGAGCGGTTCTTCGGCGGCAACAACAGCAACAATCGGGCGGATGACATTGCCCGAATTGGCGCGCAATGGCTATGATGAACGCCTCGCAATCGG
>CAZZKL010000158.1:0-6717 GCA_964655135.1 uncultured Roseovarius sp.
CAAAGAAATATTGCCGGAAAAACTCGCCAAGGTCGGTGAACAGCTTTCTGAACCGTCCCAGAACCGGATAATTCCGGCGGATGGCATCGCTGGTCTGAGTGACGTCGAGAATGTAGAAAACGATGATCACAATGACGGCCACGCCAATGATGAACAATAAAAGAGTAGACAGGAATGTCAGACCCTGAAGGGCGATATTTGAGGTAAGATTCATTTTTTGGCTTGCTCCGTGCGTCACAGTTAGGGGGGGTATGCGTTTTTTCGGCCCGATTTTATCTTTGTTGTGAATTGGAGGCAGGTATCGCAAAAAATGATACAGTCAGGTGAAAAATATGTTGGGTATAACGAAGCTGTGATGGTTTGGGAGGCTAGGGAAATTACCAGATATGCCTCAGAAGAAGCCCTGATTGCCAGCCTCAGGCGTGGCGATGAAAGCCCCAATGAGGGATTGGGCCGCAATAATGGCCCCGTGGGTGCTGCGCCTTGCCCGGCGGGAGTGAATGAAAACCCGCAATTAATTCCCCGGTTAATTCCCCGGTTAATTCCCTGCGCTTTCCATCCGACGATTTTCCAGCACGCTTTCCAGCCAGCCGATTTTCATCTCGGGGACCGATTGCAGCAGCAGATCAGTGTAATCATCAAACGGCGGGGCCAGAACCTGACTTTTTGGCCCATACCGCACCAGCCTGCCCTGATACATCACGGCAATGCTATCGGCGATGGCTTTGACCGTTGCCAGATCATGGGTGATGAACAGATAAGCCACGTTCTCGGCCTTCTGAAGCCGCAGCAACAGCTTGAGAATACCATCCGCCACCAGCGGATCCAGCGCGCTTGTGACTTCATCACAGATAATCAACTTGGGCTTGGCCGCGAGCGCGCGGGCGATGCACACCCGCTGTTTTTGACCGCCTGACAGCTCGGCGGGGTAGCGGTCAATGTAAGTTTCGCCCATCTCGATCTCATCCAGAAGCGCCACCACTTTTTTGCGTTTCTCTGCGCCTTTCAGGCCAAAATAGAAATCCAGCGGGCGGCCGATGATGGTGCCAACCGTCTGGCGCGGATTCATTGCGGTGTCGGCCATCTGATAGATCATCTGCAACTCGCGCAGGTCTTCTTTGCTGCGATCTTTCAGCGCCTTTGAAAGGGGGGTGTCGCCAAATAAAATCTCGCCGCCGCTGGGCGGCAACAAACCTGTGATCACCCGCGCCAGCGTCGATTTACCCGAGCCGCTTTCGCCAACAACCGCCAAAGTCTGACCCGGGTGTACCTCAACCGAGACATCCTCCAGAACCTTGATTTTATTGCTGTAAGCCGCTGATATATTGCGCACAATCAGCACCGGATTATCGCTTGGCTGCTTTTCCTCATGCTGGATCGAGCGCACGGAAACCAAGGCTTTGGTATAGTCCTCGGCAGGTTCGGTGATGATCTTTTCAGCGGTGTTGCGTTCGATTTTTTTGCCATTGCGCAGCACAAGAATTTCATCCGATACCTGTGCGACAACCGCCAGATCATGGGTGATATACATCGCCGCCACACCCGTATTGCGGATGGCTTTCTTGATCGCGGCCAGCACATCAATCTGGGTGGTCACATCCAGCGCTGTTGTCGGCTCATCAAAAATGATCAGGTCGGGTTCGGGCACCAGTGCCATCACCGTCATTGCCCGCTGCAACTGTCCGCCCGACACCTGATGCGGAAAGCGGTGGCCAAAGTTTTCGGGGTCCGGCAGGCCCAGCTCCCCAAACAGTTGCACCGCGCGTTTTTCGGCCTCGGATTTGTTGGCGACATTGTGTTCCAACGCCGCTTCGATGATTTGCTCCATCAGGCGTTTGGCAGGGTTGAACGAGGCGGCGGCGGATTGCGACACATAGGTCACTTCCTTGCCGCGCAACGCCCGAAACCCTTTGGTGCCGCCCAGCATGATGTCGCGGCCATTCAAAAACACCTGACCGCTAAGGCGAATGCTGCCGCGGCCATATCCCATGGCGGCAAGCCCGATGGTGGATTTGCCCGCTCCGGATTCGCCAATCAGGCCAAGCACTTTGCCCTTTTCCAGTGTCAGGGATATGTCTTCGACAATCACCAGATTCTGCACCGGCTCGCCGGGGGGATAGATTGAGGCCTCAATCCGCAGATTGCGTATATCAAGAAAATGATTGGTTATATCCTTAGCCACCGCGCCCGCCTTTCAGATCTGAGGTTCTGTTCAAAATCCAATCCGCCACCAGATTAACCGAGATGGCCAGAACCGAGATTGCGGCGGCGGGGTATAACGCCGCCCCGATGCCAAATATGATGCCTTCTTTGTTTTCCTTCACCATCCCGCCCCAATCGGTTGCCGGCGGTTGCACACCCAGCCCCAGAAACGACAGGGTAGACAGGAACAAAACCGCGAAAATAAACCGCAAACCCAGTTCCGCCACCAGCGGCGACAATGCATTGGGCAGGATTTCGCGGGTGATCACCCACATCCGGCCTTCGCCGCGCAGCTTGGAGGATTCGACGTAATCCATCACGTTGATGTCCACCGCCACGGCCCGCGACAGCCGGTAAACCCGGGTGGAATCCAACAGGCCCATCACCAGGATCAAAACCGGCAGCGTCACCGGCATGACAGACAAGACAACCAGCGCAAAGATCAGTGTCGGGATCGACATCGCCAGATCCACCAGACGCGACATCACCTGATCAACCCAGCCACCGATGACAGCGGCGGTAAAGCCCAGCATCGCCCCCAGTGTGAAGGATAGAACGGTGGCTAGGGTGGCAATCAAAATGGTAGTGCGCCCGCCGTAAATCATCCGGGTCAGCAAATCGCGGCCAATATTGTCGGTGCCCAGTAAATGTTCGGCGCTGCTTGGCTCCCAGACATCGCCGACAATTTCGGCCATGCCGTAAGGCGCAATCCACGGGGCAAAAAGCGCCGTCAGGAAAAAAGCCGAGGTCATGAACAGGCCAATAAGGGCAGAAATTGGAATTCTCATTTTGGATGCCTCAGCCTTGGATTGCTGACAATGGCGACAATATCGGCGATCAGATTGAGACCAATATAAACCGAAGCAAAGATCAGCCCGCAGGCCTGCACCACCGGCACATCACGCTTGGCAACGTGATCCACCAGATATTGCCCCATGCCGGGATAAACAAAGATCACCTCGACCACCACAACCCCGACCACCAGATAGGCCAGATTGATCATCACCACGTTGACAATCGGCGATATGGCGTTGGGGAAAGCGTGCCGGAATATGACGTTAAAGGCCGACAGGCCCTTCAATTCGGCGGTTTCGATATAGGCCGATTGCATCACATTCAAAATCGCCGCCCGTGTCATCCGCATCATATGGGCCAGCACCACAAGCGTCAGCACCGTCACCGGCAGTGCAATGGCATTCAGCTTTTCCCACAGGCTCATGGAATCGTAAACCGTGGCCACCGATGGGAACCAGCGCAGCTTGACCGCGAAAAAGAAGATCAGCACATAGCCGATGAAAAACTCAGGCAGTGAAATTGACGCCAGTGTTAAACCGGAAATCAACTTGTCAGGCCAGCGGTTGCGATAGCGCACCGCCAGAAGCCCCAGAAAAATCGCAAGCGGCACGGCAATAAGTGCCGCCGTCGCCGCAAGAAACAATGTATTGCCCAGACGTTTGCCGATTTGGGTGCTGATGTCAGAGCCGTTTGACAGTGACTTTCCCAGATCACCGGTCATCACCCCGCCAAGCCAGTTGAAATAACGCACATATGCCGGATCATTCAGCCCAAGTTCCGCGCGAAGGTTGGCAAGTGCCCTTGGCGTCGCAGACTGCCCCAGAATATTTTGCGCCACATCCCCGGGTAAGATTTGCGTGCCGACAAATATCAATGCCGACACCGCAACCAGTAGCACCAGGCCCAGCAATAAACGCTGGGCCACAAGCTTCAGGATTGAAGACATATTAAGTTATGCCTTCAGCCATGTTTTGATCAATGTTTTATCATTCATCATACCGCTGCTGGAATCATCCACATAGCCGCCAACCTTATCGCTGACCGCATCAATGAAATCATTGAACATCGGCAGGATCAGGCCGCCTTCGTCGCGCACCATCAGGGCGGCAGCGCGGTAAAGCTCTTTGCGTTTGGCCTGATCCAGCTCAGCGCGGGCCTCGATAATGATTTTGTCAAAATCGGGCCGGAAGAACTTGGTGTCATTCCAGTCTGCGGTCGAAAGATAAGCGGTTGAATACATCTGATCCTGCACCGGACGGCCACCCCAGTATGAGGCGCAGAACGGTTGTTTGTTCCAGACTTCTGACCAGTATCCATCACCGGGTTCACGTTTGATCTCCAACGTAATGCCCGCCGCAGCCGCACTTTGCTCAAACAGTTGCGAGGCATCAACCGCGCCGGGGAATGCAACATCTGAGGTGCGCAAAATGATCGGGCCGTCATGGCCTGATTTTTTGTAGTGGAACGCGGCCTTGTCGGGATCATACGAGCGTTGCTCAATATCATCCGAAAACAGCGGATAGGATGCATTGATCGGGAAATCATTGCCGACAGAGCCATAGCCCTGCAGGATTTTATCGACCATTTCCTGACGGTTGATGGCATATTTCAGCGCCATGCGCAGATGAATATTATCAAACGGCGCGGTGTTCACATGCATGATAAACACATAATGGCCGGGGCCGGATACGGTTTTGACATCAATCCCCGGAATGCGTTTGACCAGATCAACAACCTTGGGCTCAACCCGGTTGATCATATGCACCTGTTCGGATTGCAAAGCGGCCAGACGGGCGGTTGAATCGTTCAGGATGACAACTTCAACATCCTGGGCAAACCCGCGATTATCAGCATCCCAGTAGTTTTCAAACCGGGTTGAGGTGTGCCGAACGCCGGGATTGTTTTCAACAATTTTATAGGCCCCGGTGCCGATGCCCGCTGTTGGATCATCTTTGCCGCCATTGGGGAAAACCATCAGGTGATAGTCCGCCATCAGATAGGGCAGGTCGGCATTGGGTTCTGACAGGGTCAAAACAACATTTTGCCCGTCAACCGCCATGCTTTCGATACCTTTGACGATCCCCAGCGCACCAGATTTGGAATTTTCATCCGAGTGGCGCTCAAGTGTTGCCACAATATCTGCGGGGGTCATGGTTTTGCCATTGTGAAACTCAACCCCTTCGCGGATTTTGAAGTTCCATGTTTTGGCATCAGCCGAGGCTTCCACACTTTCCGCCAGACGCATCTCAACTTCGCCGGTTGGGCCGACCTCAACCATTGTCTCGGCCCAGGTACGGCCAAATCCGATTGGTGCGTCTGACGCCCATAATGCTGAATCCAGTGAATCAGAGGACGCCCCCCCCTGATAACCCGCTTTCAACGTGCCGCCTCTGACAGGGGTGGCACTTGCCGCTGCGCGTGCCATTATTCCCGTGGCGACCGTCGCCGACACACCAAGTGCGGCGGCCCGGCCCATAAATGCACGCCGGTCCATCAGGCCGCGAGCAACTTTTTTGCTGAAATATTCCAGTTCATCTGACATTTTTATAGTCTCCCAAATTGTTGAACCATGGATAAGGTTTTGTTATTTTTATCAGTGAAAGATACTCATGACGGATCATAAGCATCAATATATTATTATTGAATCAGGGCTTTCAGGGTTTGTTTTTTTATGTGGCAGCAATATCCCCATCCCCAACCTCTCTAGTTTGATATGTTTTGGTATTATTATTGATCTGTCAATCAATATCTGGAACCGGTTAAAGGTTTTTCAGGGTGCATGGCTTGGTGAGGTGCCTGATTGAAATGCTGAACGATGATAAATACGAACTGATCACGGATGGACTTCATCACGGGTGACACATCCGGCACGCCAGCGCGGTGCTGGTATCCTCTTCCTTGAGTTGAACGTAAACATGCTTATATTTATTACTGCTGAGCGGCACACACCGCCATGCTCAAACCATGGTGCGCGTTAAGGCGTAAGGGTCGGGCCGTTCAGCGTTGCAAGCGCCCGCCGCCTTCTTTTGCATCGCCGTTCAACCCTCTTATCCCGGGGGCGGACAAAGAAGTGTTTGGCCGTGTCAAATCCCGTTAAGTCTGTTCCATGCGGCGGCAAAGCCTGCGAGCGAGACAGCGAGGGCGATTTCCTGACCGTTGGTGCCAAGCATGGTGATGGTTGCGGTGTCACCAGCCGAAAACGTGTCCAATGCCCCTTGGGTCAAACTGATGATCGACACACATCCACCCGGCAGGCAGGTCCGGAACCCGCCTTGGGCCACGGCCTCGTCCGCCACGGTAATCTTGACGCCCTCAGACAGCAGCAGGCCGAAGGGGGCCAAGATGGTTAGCGAGGCACCTTCCTGAGCCGGTTGCAGCGCCATGGTCAGCAATCGCTGCCCGTTGTTTTGCTGGCGCAGCTCCTGCATCATCTCGCAGATGCGGGTGGGGGCTGCCTGACCTTCTATTGCGGCGGGCATCACACAATTCACCCGCCAGCTTTGATATGTTTCAGTCAGGGATGACGGGCCATCTGCGGATTGGGCCTGTGCCATGCCCATCATGCCCAGCGTTAGCATTCCGGTGATCAGCATCAGGGCCATCCACCGCTTGCTCAGTTGTTTGTGCATCCCTCGCTCCTTTTCTGGCCAAAGCCTGTCAGGGTCCACATACCCCTAAAACTCCATCCTGACGCCGAAGGTGCCGCCAAAGCTGCGGTTG
>CAZZKL010000159.1:0-6619 GCA_964655135.1 uncultured Roseovarius sp.
AATGGTCATCAGCGCCCGAGTCCGCTCAAGCGCGATCAACCAGCCGCTGATGCCAAAAAGCGCAATCATCGCCGGGGCCGACCAGACCCTGATCCGCATATAAGACCGGGCCATGGTTTCAACCTCGGCACTGGCCGGAGAAAGCTGAAAATAAGCCCAAAAAAGTGGGGTTTGCAGCGCAATAATCGCAATGCCACCGGCCAGCCCAATGATCAAGGCGCGGGTCAGCATCGCCGCCACTTCGCCCTGCTTTCCGGCCCCGTATGCCTGGCTTGTCAGCCCGGTGGTGCCCATGCGCAAAAACCCGAAAATCCAGTAGATCGACGACAGGATAATCGCGCCAATGCCCACCGCGCCGATCATCGCCGCCGATCCCAACTGCCCGATCACGCCGGTATCCACCAGCCCCAAAATCGGTACCGTTACGTTGGATAAAACAATCGGAAAGGCGATCTTAACCACCCGCGTGTGGGTGATCTCCCCAGCCGTATTAACCATCACGATTTGGCATCAGAAAATGCCCCGTCGCCTGCGCATAGGGCCGGCTGCGATTATCCTGCCACGCCTCCACATACACGCTGGCATAGCGCCGCCCTGAGCGGTTAATCCGCGCCCGTGCATAGGCGTCCCTTGGCAGACCAGAACGCAGGTAATCTACTGTAAAATCAATGGTTTTCGGCAATCTTGGCATCTTGCCATCAACCAGATCAGCGGCATCAAATGCGCCGCTTTCAATCTGATCCCACAGCATCGACCAGCTTAGCCCGATGATGGCCGAGACCTCCAGAAACGCCGCCGTCGCGCCGCCGTGCAGCGCGGGCAACATCGGGTTGCCGATCAGTTTTTCAGCATAGGGCATCACCGCCGTCAGCTCATCACCGCGCCGGTCAAATTCAATGCCCAGAAACTGAATATACGGCACGCCGTGCACCAACGCCTTTAACGCCGCATCGCGCCGTTGTTTGACCTTTTGAACCGGCTCGGGCCGGGGCCGTGCCATCACGCCGCCCCTTGCACGGTAAATGTGCCTGTTGCAGTGGCCACCGGGCGGCTCTCATCCTCGTCCATCGCCGTGGCCCGCACAAACGCCACCGACCGGGTGATGTGATAACAAACCGCGCGCGCGGTGATTTTCTGCCCCGGTGTGGCGGGCCGCATGTAATCAATCCGCAGATCAATCGTTGCGGTGCCGCCGGGCGATGCGGGATGATTCATCACCGCCGTGCCACAACATGTATCCATCAACGCCGACACAGCCCCACCATGTATGACGCCGGTTTCCGGATCGCCGACAAACCGCGGGTCATAGTCCATGGTAATTTCAGCCGTACCTTCGGAAATATCCGTCAGAACCATCCCCAAAGCTTTTGAATGCGGCAGGGCTTGTACAAACTGCCCGGCAATCTTTGATTTATCCACGGGCGTATCCCATCCTTATATAATCTCATGCCATAATGTGCCGCAAATCAGCGCAACCGCAAGGGCTTCTCTTGCGCTTGAACGCGGTTGAATTTACCCTGCCCACAGGGAGAGGCCGATCATGTCTGATACAAACCTGTCTTTCAAGGAAATGTGCGCCAAGTTCGATGTGACGCCGCGCACCCTGCGCTATTACGAATATATCGAGCTGTTGCAGCCCGAGCGGCAAGGACGCTCGCGATTCTACACGCCGCGCGAATGTGCCCGCATGACCCTGATCTTGCGCGGTCGCAAATTTGGCTTCGCGCTTGAGGAAATCCGCCAATGGTTGCAGATATACGAGAATGAAGGCACCAACGCGCAGATGCAAAACTGGATCAAGCTTGCCGACAGGCAGCTTGCCGAGCTTGCAGACCAGCGCGCGCAGCTTGATGAGGCCATGGCCGAGCTTAAAGCCCTGCGCGACCAAACCAAAAAATCAATCTCTAAGCGCTAGGGGCTTTTGCCTTCTCGCCGCCCCCGGCCCAACTTGCGGCCTTGTTCGCCAGCTTGCCAAACTTGGCCGAGGCCTTATCCAGTTTCGCCGCCCATTCCGGGTTGGGCGTCTGGCCTTCGGTGACCTTGAAATAGGCCTGTAGCAGGCAAGCAATGGCAAACGGCTCAATCAGCGCCACCTTGGCGGCCCATGCAAACAATATGGCAAACACAAAACTGCCCGCCGACCATGCGCCGGGGATCAGATAGACAACCGCCCCCGCAGGTGCCAGCATGAGCAGGAACACCACAAACGCCAGCGCATAGCTGATTGCGGTGATCCACGCGGCATTGATCAGCATCGGCTTGGCATTCTGGCCATAAAGCACCACCGAATCGCGCGCCGTTTCCCATGGGTTTTCAGATCGGGTGCGGAATATCTGCGCCAGAATCACCTCATCAATCAGGCCCACAGCAACCCGCAAAAACGCCCGCACAACGCCCATGATTTTATCCAAACCGGGGATCGGCAGGAACGAGGCAATGCCCTGAATGATCCCGGTAATCGCCCGCACCACGCCTTTGACCAGTTGATCAATGCCAAACAAAACCGACGATTGCACAAAGCGTTCCCTGACCATCGCCTGAGCATAGCTGATCTGGCCACGGCCACCGGGCAATTCACGGCCCTCTAGGCTCTCAACCATCACCGCGATATGCCCGGCCTTGACCATATAAAGGATGTATTCGCGCAGGAAATATATCACGCCCGCCGTCAGGGCAAAGCCAAGCCCACCGCCCCACATCGCCGCCGAGGCCTGAAAACTATCGTCACCAAATGCGCCCACGCCCCAGCCAATACCAGCGCCGGTTCCGGTGACCAGCACATAAGCCACCGCAATGCCAAAATAAATCGCCATACGAAAAACAATGAAAGGCGCGGTTTTGCGCATCAGCCCCATGGATACGCCTATTGAAAAATCAGCCATAACAATCTCCGGTTTGTAAAATCTTTTGCTGTAAATATTTCACTATTGATAAGCGATTTATCCAATTTGGCAATGCCAATTCCCAATCAAAACTGCGGCACATGCGCTTGCACCCCGCCACGTCAGCGTCTACCTCTTGGCTGCAAATAAGGAGCCGCGCCATCACACCCGATCTTCAACACCTGACCAACGCCTTGCTTGAGGCCGCGCAAAAAGCCGGGGCCGAGGCCGCCGATGCCATGGCTATTGCCGGCACATCACTTTCCATTGGCGTGCGCGGCGGCACGTTGGAACAGGCCGAACGCTCTGAGGGCGTCGATATAGGCCTGCGGATTTTGCTGGGTCATCGTCAGGCCAATGTCTCGGCATCGGATACCCGGCCTGAGACCCTCACCGCCTTGGCCGAACGCGCCGTGGCCATGGCCCATGAGGCCCCCGATGATCCCCATATCGGCCTTGCCGAGCCGGATCAACTGGCCCGTGAATGGGACATCGACGCGCTTGAACTGACCGATCCAAGGTCCGAGCCATCCCCCAAAGACCTGCAACAAAACGCGACCCAAGCCGAGGCCGCCGCCCTCGCCGTCAAACACATCTCACAGGTGCAATCCGCCACTGCGGGCTATAGCCACAACGCAATTCATCTGGCCGCCAGCAACGGCTTTTCCGGCGGCTATACCCGCAGCTCTTACAGCCTGTCTTGCGTCGCCATCGCTGGCACCGGATCAAAGATGGAGCGCGATTACGACGGGGATGGTCGCATTTTCCGGGCCGATATGCGCAGCGCCGACGACATCGGCACACGCGCCGCCACCCGCGCGGTGGACCGCCTTGGCGCGCGCAAACCGCCCACCGGCACCTATCCGGTGCTGTTTGATGAGCGTATCTCATCGTCACTGGTCGGTCATTTTCTAAGCGCGATCAACGGCTCTGCAATCGCCCGTGGCTCCTCATGGCTGCGCGATAATCTGGATGCGCAAGTGCTGCCTGATACGCTTTCAATCATTGAAGACCCGCACCGCCGCCGCGTCTCAGGCTCACGCCTGTTTGATGCCGAAGGCCTGCCCACCACGCCGCGCCGGATTGTTGATCACGGCACACTCACCGGCTGGACGCTTGACTTGGCCACCGGGCGCAAGCTTGGCATGGTCTCGACCGGCAACGCCAAACGCGGGCTATCCTCGCCGCCCTCACCCGGCACCTGGAACATTGCCCTCACCCAAGGCGATAAAACCCGCGAGGATCTGCTGGCGGATATGGGCACTGGATTGCTGGTCACCTCGCTGATTGGCTCGACAATTAATCCCAACACCGGCGATTATTCCCGTGGTGCCAGCGGCTTTTGGGTTGAAAACGGCGCGCTGCAATACCCGGTCAATGAATGCACCATCGCGGGATCATTGCCGCAAATGCTGCGCCGCATCATCCCCGCCAATGACGCACGCACGCATCTTTCAACCGTGGTGCCCTCGCTGTTGATCGAAGGGATGACCCTTGCCGGAAGCTGACCTGACCCTGCTGATCCGCGCCGCGCGCGAGGCGGGCAAAATCGCCACCCGCTTTACCGGCCCCACCGCCAAACGCTGGGATAAACCCGATGGCGCTGGCCCGGTGACCGAGGCCGATCTGGCCGTGAATGAGGCGCTGCAAACCACGCTGCGCACCGCCCGGCCTGACTATGGCTGGCTGTCAGAGGAAACCGACGATAACAGCGCCCGGCTTGACTGCGCCCGCGTGTTTATCATTGATCCGATCGACGGCACCCGCAGCTTTATCGAAGGCTCCAACACATGGGCGCACGCGCTGGCCATCGCCGAGCACGGCACCATCACCGCCGCCGTGATCTTTCTGCCGCTACTGGACAAGCTTTACTCCGCCTCGACGAGCGCGGGCGCATATCTTAACGGCACCCCGATCCGCACCGGCAGCCGCGCGCACCTCACCGGCGCATCTGTTTTGGCCGCCAAACCCACCTTCGCGGCGCAGCATTGGCGCGGCCCGGTGCCTGTCATAACCCGCGCCTATCGCCCGTCGCTGGCCTACCGCCTCAGCCTCGTGGCCGAGGGCCGGTTTGACGCCATGCTCACCCTGCGCCCGACATGGGAATGGGATATTGCCGCGGGCGATCTGATCTTGCGTGAGGCCGGCGCGCAGACCTCCGACCGCACTGGGGCCGCGTTGCAATTCAACAACCCCACCCCGCAGGTGAATGGCATTATTGCCGCCAACCCGGTGTTGCACGGCTCGGTCGTCTCGGCCCTCACCGCTTAAGACAACGCCGCTTCCGCCGCCGCCGCCACCCGCAACAACCGCTCTTCGCCGTATGGTTTGCCGCATAACATGATGCCACAGCTTGGCACCCCGGTGGGCAGGGTCACCACGCTCAACCCCATCAAATTACCCACCCGCGTATTGCGCAGCGCCAGCAGGTTTTCCGTCAGATAATAGTCCTCATCGCTCATCAACCGCTCCAAATTAGGCGGCAAAACCGGCGCGCTTGGCATGATCACCGCATCATACCCCGCCACCCGCGCATTCCAATCCTCACGCAGCACCTCCAGCCGCTGCCAAGCGGCGACAAAATCGGCGGCACTGAAATCCTTGCCACTGCGGAACCGCTCCAGAATCGGCGCGAACATCTTCTCGGGACTGGCCTCGATCAGCTCACCCCATGTGCCGTAAGCCTCTGATGTATAAAGAATTCCTGACATCGTCATGGCCTCGGTCACTTCTGGAGATTCGATATTCTCAACCACTGCCCCCGCCGCGCGCAACCGCTCAACCGCGCTGCGATAGCCCGCCATCGGCGCGTCGCGCACATCCTCCATCACCACGTTTTGCAACGCCGCAAACCGCACCCCCTTGAGCGACGCGCCACGCAAATCCGCCGTTTTGCCGCCTTCCATCGCGGCCAGCATCAGCGCGCAATCTTCAACCGAACGCGCCAGCGGGCCGACGGTGTCAAACCGCGCACAAAGCGGCACCACGCCCTGCGCAGATACCCGCCCGGCGGTGGTTTTCAACCCCACCAGATCGTTCCACGCCGAGGGGATTCGCACCGACCCGCCAGTGTCCGAGCCAATGCCACAGGCCGCCAGCCCAAACGCCACCGATGTCGCCGCGCCTGAGGATGACCCCCCCGGCACAGCCTCGGCATCATTCACACAAGGCGGCGTTTCGGTAACCGGGTTCAACCCCAGCCCAGAGAACGCCAGCTCACTCATATGGGTCTTACCCAGACACACCAATCCCGCCTGCGTGGCCGCGCTGAGTACCCGCGCATCGCGCTCCGGCACCCGGCCTTTGAGCAAGGCCGAGCCGGCCTCGGTTGCAACGCCCGCGCTGTCAAACAAATCCTTCCAACTGATCGGCACGCCGTCGAGTGGCCCCAACCTTTGCCCGGCCTTGGCCCGCGCGCTTGCCGCCCCCGCCTCGGCCAAGGCCCGGTCTGTGGTCACCACCGTATAAATCCGGTCACGTTCGGGATGGGCGTCAATCGCCTCAAGATAGGTCTGTGCCAAGGCCAGCGGGTCAATTTCACCCGCGTCAATCCCCCGGCCCAAATCGCCCGCGCTCTGCCATAACCATTCCTGCATGTCCCAAACCTTTCGATAATTTTGACCAGCCTAGCGACACTCAGGCGCATGGACAATCCCGCTCGTCTGCCCCAAACAGAGATCATGAAATATGACAGCGACATCCTCATCATCGGCGGCGGGCTTAACGGCCCGGCGATG
>CAZZKL010000160.1:0-6599 GCA_964655135.1 uncultured Roseovarius sp.
CGCGCGGGCAATGGAAGGCCCTGACCGAGGCGGGATGCGCGGCGCAATACTGGTCAGAAGAAAGCGGGCGGTGGGAGATGAAGGCGCAAAAACCAGTTGAGAATCCGGCGAGTTGACCGGTCAGTGACCTTTCCGGGAAAAGATCAAAACCAGTGTGCCACAAATGTCCGATTGATCAGATTTTTCCCAATGTCTTTGCCAAGTGGCATTTGCAAGACCTCATTGATCGTATAAGAGATCAGCCGACACAGTTAAAAAAGCAGGCATATGATTGATCATTCCGACAGCTCTCGTCCACAACCAAAACCGCGGGTCCCAAGAGATTGGGTCAAGGTACTCTCGACCTACCGCGATCCCAATTCATGGCGCAGCGCTTTTGAGCTTGCCGTCACCATGGGCCCCTTCCTTCTTTTGTGGGGCTTGGCGTGGTGGTCTTTGGGGATCAGTTACTGGCTGACATTGGCGATTTCGCTTATCAACGCGGGTTTTTTGTTACGCCTGTTCGCCATTCAGCATGATTGTGGCCACGGCGCGTTTTTCAAAAACCGGATTGTCGGTGATTGGCTTGGGCGGGTGCTGGGCGTGCTGACGTTGACACCTTATGATGT
Source organism: uncultured Roseovarius sp. (assembly GCA_964655135.1). Taxonomy (GTDB): domain Bacteria; phylum Pseudomonadota; class Alphaproteobacteria; order Rhodobacterales; family Rhodobacteraceae; genus Roseovarius. The sequence goes on from CAZZKL010000160.1 coordinate 609, forward strand.
CTGGCGGCGGACGCATTCCATTCACCACGGCTCATCCGGCAATCTTGCGCGGCGCGGGATTGGCGATATTCACACCATGACCGTGGCCGAATATCAGGAACTGTCACCGCGTAACCGATTGATGTACAGACTTTATCGAAACCCTGTTGTGTTGTTTGGCTTTGGGCCGGGATACCTGTTTTTGTTGCAAAACCGATTGCCGTTCGGGCTGATGGGCAATACCCGCTATTGGGTCAGTGCGATGGGCACAAATGCGGCGATCCTTGTTGGGGTTCTGCTGCTTTTGCATTTTGGCGGTTTGATGCCGGTCCTGTTGATTTTCCTGCCTTCAACGCTGCTTGCGGCGACGGCGGGGATGTGGCTGTTTTATGTGCAGCATCAGTTCGAGAGCGCGCAATGGGACGCCGAGGAAGACTGGCAGGTGCATGACGCGGCATTGAAGGGAAGCTCACATTATGTATTGCCCTCGCCGCTGCAATGGCTGAGCGCCAATATCGGCATACATCATGTGCATCACCTGTATAGCCGCATCCCGTTTTACCGCCTGCCTGAGGTGCTGCGCGATCATATCGAGCTTGCCACCTGCAATCGGATGACAATCCGGCAAAGCCTTGGCAATGCGCGGCTGCATCTGTGGGATGAAAAGACCAGACGATTGCTGTCGTTTTCTCAGGTTCGGGCCAAGTATAGCTAAGCCAGCGAGGCTCAGATGAACCAGAAATCCAAAAGGCAGGTTCATTTTGCTAAAGCGGCGCGCAGTCTAACTGATTGAGTAGGCAAAATGCCGAAAATATAAAGCAACGGTTTGCGGCCAATGACGTACTGTCCAAGGCCGGTTGTGCGGCGTAATGCTGGCCAGAAGAAAACGGCCGGTGGGAGAAGACCGGTGGGAGAAGGCGGCGAAAAAGCAGTGGGTTTACCCGGCCCCTGTGAGGTTTTCGCAAGACATTGCCAGAGCGGCGCGCATGTCATATGTATTGTACTATATTTCTAGAAGTATCGCATATTGACAAATCAGAATGCAGACCTTACCACGTTATTATATTTCGATGAATGTCGAAATATAATGTGGCGGTCGTTAAAGGCGTATTCCCCGAAACAAGGATGAAACCAATCCGACGTGATCCGGCAATCTTGATGCTTGCAATTGGTCAGACTCTGGCTTGGGCGTCGATTTATTATGTGTTTCCGGTACTGCTGCTTAGATGGGAGCAGGATCTTGGCTGGACAAAAGCCGATCTTACAGCGGCGATCACATTGGCCATATTTGTTTCCGCCATGTCAGCGCCGATAACAGGGCGATTTATAGATCGGGGGTTCGGCGCGTGGCTTCTTGGTTTATCCGCAGGGCTTGGCGGGGCCGGATTGCTTTTGCTTTCAGCGGTAACAGAGCTTTGGCAATTCTATCTGATCTGGGCGCTGATGGGTTTTGCCATGGCGGGGTGCCTTTATGTGCCGTGTTTTGCCCTGATCACACGCGCGCGCGGCGCTGAGGCGAAAACGGCGATTATTGTCATCACGCTTGTCGCGGGCTTTGCCGGCACACTCAGTTACCCTGCGTTTTTCATGCTGTCTGATTGGTTGGGATGGCGCGGCGCGGTGCGGATTGTGGCGGTCTTGGTGGTTTTCATGGTGGCCCCTATGCTTTGGCTTGGGGCCAGGATGCTTGAGACATCTGCGGCAAAACCGCCGTTGGAGGTTGATAAACCTGAGCCATCCCGGGCCTTTCTAACAACACCGGCCTTCTGGTTTTTGGCATTTGGGCTGGCCTGTTTTGGGGTGGTGCAAGGCGCGGTTCTGCATCATCTGTTCCCGATTTTGGACGAGCGCGGCCTTACCGGCAAAATGGCCGTTGTGATTGCTTCAATGATCGGGCCGATGCAGGTTGTTGGCCGCTTGGCGATGATGGCCTCGGGGCGGTATCTTTCGACCCACGGGGTTGCGATGGCCTCGTTTGGGGTGATGGGGGTATCGGTGATCATGCTGCAGATAAGCGCCTCTTCGCCGGCTTACCTGATCGGTTTTGCGATCCTTTTTGGAAGCGCCTATGGCACTGTCAGCATTCTTCGCCCGTTGCTGGCCCGGGATATTCTTGGAGAGGCGGATTTTGGGGTAAAATCAGGCGCGCTGGCCTTGCCTTATCTCACCGGCTCGGCTCTGGCGCCGTTTGCTGGCTCTTTGATTTGGAACCTTGGCGGGTATGATCTGTTGTTGACGGTGCTGGTGGCGTTCGTGATTTTGGGCGGCGGTTTGTATTATAACGCCAACCGACTGGCCCGCATGGGATAAACTGGCCCGCATGGGATAAACTGGCCCGCATGGGATGATGCGAGACGCGCCTGCAAGGGCGCGAAGAGCGGCTTCAGCGGGTCAGTACCAGAAACCCACCGGAAAACGCGACGCTGGTATAGCGTTGCAGATAGCTCATGCCCAATAGCGATTGATCCAACTCGCCGCCATTGATTACCGCGCGCAGCCCGGTATCCATGATCGGCCCGATGCTAAGACTGTCGAGCCGGACCGGTGCGGTGCTAACCGCGCCATTGGCGGTATAGGCGGTGCCGATATAATTCAATTTGTCCGGGTCAAACCCGATACTGCGGGCGTCGGATTGGGTAAGCACAATATCCGAGGCCCCGGTATCAACCATGAAACGCACGGCTTTGCCGTTGACCAGAGTATTGACGTAATAATGCCCATCGGCAGCGCGGCGCAGTTTGACCTGATTGTCGCCGGTCACCGTGGCGATTGAGGGCATGGTCGTCTGACGGATGTCGTCCCACAGGCCAACGCCTGCGATCACGCCAAGGAAAATCAGCCCCCAGATCATCGCCTGTTGCAGGGTTTTGCCAAGGTTTTTGCGGTTGCTGATCAGATAAGAGCCGGCAATCGCGGTGCCGAGCACAACAAGAAAGAACAGGCGGGCATTATCGACATTATTCATCGGGCGGCCTTTTATGGTGTGGTACATAAACATAAGCGCGGTGGCGCGGTTTGCAAAGATCAGCCCGCAAGGCCAAAACCGCGCAGCCCATCCAGCACGAACTGCACCGCAAGGGCGGCCAGCAACATGCCCAAAAGCCGGGTGATCACGTTGATGCCGGTCTTGCCAAGGGCGCGCTCAAACAGGCCTGCGGTCAGGAACATCAGGTACACCAACACAATAACCGCCATCAGCACCGCCACAATCCAGACCCATCCGATCCAGCCCGGCTGTTGCCCGGCCAGCAATATGACAGTGGCAATCGCCCCGGGACCAGAGATCAGCGGGATGGCCAGCGGAAACACCGACGGATCGGGGTGCTCTTCTTCTTCATTACGGGTTTCGCGGCGTTTGGTGCGGCGTTCAAACAGCATATCAAGGGCGGTGAGAAACAACAGGATCCCACCCGCGATGCGAAAGGCGTGCATCGAGATACCGATAAAGCCCAAAACCGATTCGCCAAAGGCGGCAAACACCATCAAAACGCCGGTGCCGGTCAGGCAGGCACGCAGGGCAATGGTGCGGCGCTGGCTTGCGTTCATGCCTTGGGTCAGGGCGACAAACATTGGCGTAAGACCAATCGGATCAATGATCACCAGAAGGGTGACAAATGCGGTTATGAGAAAGGCGGTATCCATCTACGTCTCGGCCCGTTCCAGTTTATCCTGTGCCTTGAGCCATAGGCCTTCAGCCCGTTCAAGGCCATCCATTACCTCGCTGTATTTCTTTTGCCAGTTCGCGGCCTCTTGCACGCGGTCCTCGTCATAAATCCTTGGATCGGCCAGTTTTTTGGCAATCCGGTCGCTCATATCATTCAGCTTTTCAAGGCGTTGCTCGCATTTTTTGACCTCTTGGCGCAGGGCCAGAATGGCGTCGCGCGAGGGGCGCTTTTTTGGCGGTTTGGGCTTTGCCGATTTTTGGGTTTTATCCGGGCTAAGCAGCATCTTGCGGTAGCTTTCCAAATCCCCCTCATAAGGATTGACCGAACCGGATTTCACCAGCCACAGACGATCGGCTACAAGCCCCAAAAGATGCATGTCGTGACTTACCAGAATGACAGCACCAGTATAGGCGGTGAGCGCCTCAACCAGCGCCTCGCGGCTTTCGATATCAAGGTGGTTGGTCGGCTCATCAAGGATCAGGATATGCGGCGCATCGAGCGTGGCCAACATCAGGCTGAGCCGGGCCTTTTGCCCGCCTGACAGCTTGCCCACCAGGGTTTCAGCCTGATCCGCACCGATGCCAAAGCCGCCAAGACGGGCGCGCAGGCGCGGCGGGGTCTCGGTTGGGCGCATCCGGCGGATGTGATCTATGGGCGTTTCATCAATATGCAGCTCATCCACCTGATGCTGTGCAAAATAGCCAACACGCAGTTTTGAGGCCTTGATAATGCGCCCCTGCATCAGATCAAGTTTGCCCGCCAAGAGCTTGGAAATAGTGGATTTTCCTTCGCCGTTGCGGCCCAGTAACGCGATCCGGTCGTCCTGATCTATGCGCAGATCAAGCCGCGACAGAACCGGCGTGCCGTCATAGCCAACAACCCCGTCTTCAATGCGAATGATCGGCGGTGAAAGCTCCTCAGGTTCGGGGAAAGTGAAGCGTTTCAAGGCGGCCTCTTTGGGCGAGGTGATCGGCTTGAGCTTGGCGATCATTTTCAGCCGCGATTGCGCCTGCACCGCCTTGCTGGCCTTGGCGCGAAACCGGTCCACAAAGCTTTGCAGATGGGCGCGCCGGGCCTCTTGCTTTTTGGCCTCGGATTCAGCCGCCGCCAGACGCGCGGCGCGGGTGTCGGCGAAGGTGTCGTAATTGCCCTGATACAGCGTCAGTTTGCGGTCTTCCAGATGCAGAATTGCCCCCACGGCCCGGTTAAGAAGGGCGCGGTCATGGCTGATGATCAGCACCGTATGGGGATAACGCGCCAGATAGCTTTCCAGCCACAGCGCGCCTTCGAGATCAAGATAATTGGTTGGCTCATCCAGCAGCAAAAGATCAGGCTGCGAAAACAGCACCGCCGCCAGCGCCACGCGCATCCGCCAGCCGCCCGAAAAGGCCGAGCAGGGCATACGCTGCTCATCCGCCGTAAAGCCAAGGCCACGCAGCACCGATGAGGCGCGCGCCTCGGCGGACCAGGCATTGATGTCGGCCAGACGGGTCTGAATATCGGCGATGCGGCCGCTGTCATGGGCGGTTTCAGATTCGGCCAGCAATTCGGCGCGCTCAATATCAGCGGCCAGAACCGTATCAATCAGCGACACCTCATTGCCCGGCACCTCCTGCGCCACGCCGCCAATGCGGGCGCGGTTGGGCAGGGATATATCGCCGCCTTCCAGCGCCAATTCGCCCCGGATCAGGCGGAATAATGTGGTTTTGCCGGTGCCATTACGGCCGACGATGCCCACCTTGTGGCCATTCGGGATATTGGCCGAGGCGTTCACAATCAGCGGGCGGCCCGCGACGGAATAAGAGATGTCATTTATGCGCAACATGGCCCCCCGCATGACGCAATGGCGCGGCGGCGTCAATCATTGGCTTTTCAAGCATTTCAACCCGTGTTATCGGGGCCGCAATTCATTAGGGGCGGGGCGTTGGGCCGTGCCCGGAATTCAACTGGAAAAGAGGCTGACATGGCAACTGAACGCACCCTGAGCATCATCAAACCCGATGCAACCAAACGCAACCTGACCGGCAAGATCAATGCCAAATTTGAGGACGCGGGCCTGCGCATTGTCGCACAAAAGCGCATTCAACTGACGCCCGCGCAGGCGGGGCAGTTTTATGTGGTCCATGCCGAGCGGCCTTTTTATGGCGAGCTGTGCGAATTCATGGCAAGCGCGCCGGTGGTTGTGCAGGTTTTAGAAGGTGAAGGCGCGATTGCCAAGAACCGCGAAGTGATGGGCGCCACCAACCCCGCCGATGCGGCTCCGGGTACGGTTCGCGCGGAATTTGCTGAATCGGTTGGCGAAAACTCGGTCCATGGTTCGGACGCGCCGGAAACTGCCGCCGAAGAG
>CAZZKL010000161.1:0-6539 GCA_964655135.1 uncultured Roseovarius sp.
AACGTAATCACCATTTCGACAACGATGGTGCCGCTGGTATCATCACGCAATCGCGCCGTGAGTTTTTTCAGGAGTGAAAGTGCCATGTTACAATGGCTCCTGTACAAAGGCTGAGGTTGAAACAATCGCCGCCTGGCCATTTACATCCTTATTCAAAGCCTGACCAAGAATACCCTGAGGGATCATCGGAGTGAAACGATAACAGGCGCGAATTTGCATCAGTTGGTTGGGCAGGCCCGACGTATCAAAAGTCGCATCAATCTGCTGCTGCGTGGTCGGCGAGGCGGCATCCTCGCACGTAACAGGGCCCACGGGTGTGTAAGCGCGAATATCTGTTCTTCTCATCTCAAGGCGCAGGGTTGTATTGCAGTTAGAGATGAACTGGGCATTGGCACAGACCAAAGCTTTGATCTGTGCGTATTGCGGAACATTCCCCGTGCTCAGCCTGACCGTGCGCACCGCTATATCAAGCCCGCGTTCAAGCAGGGCATGGCGCAAGGTGATAAAGCCAAGCTCGACCGACATCAGCAACAGCGCGATGTAAAGCGGAATAACCAGAACAAATTCAACCGTGGCTGATCCGCTTTGCTCACCTTTCAACCAAGCCCAGAGGCTTCTTATCGGGCGTATCATTGTGTCAGCCGCAGGTTTTGTACATTCGAGGCAATTGTGCTGAAGACAGAACTGATGGTGGTTGTATCCGCCGGGAAGTAATTCGCGACAGATTGTGCGCAAGTCGACAGTTGGGTTTCAGCAGTGCCGCCTGATGGAACCTCAAATCCGATTGTATAGACCACAATACCCCGACTTTTGGCCGCAGTGCAGGCTGATTGCATCCGTGTGTTTTTCATCCCGCCTGTGATGTTTTGCTGACCTACATAATCATCCCATGGGCCACTATTATTGAGAATATTGTTGTAATATTCCGGGGTTATCAGGCCCCAGGCATTTTCCCAGGTCAGTGCGGTGCCATTATCAACAATGCTGGTATCAAAATTTGGCAGGGTAGAGAGATTTGCATACTCCGCTACAGTCAGCCAGTTATTGTTTGCAAAATCGTAGTAATTATCCTCGTCAGGATCGGTCTGGTTTGGATCTCTGAGGTAATAGAGCGTTGGATTACCACCCGTTTGGATTATCCTATACAGATCAGAACCTGGCCCGCGATAATCGGCCAAAGTATGGCTTTCAGGGATCGCCTCATTGATCAGTTGATTGGGATCATTGAAATAGTATGTTGTGGTGTTTGCGCCATCCCCCATCATCACGATGATTTTCAGGGATTCAGGCTCCCCCCAGTTGCTGGGCACATTCACCAGCGCAGGGTCCATTTCGCCCGCGGTTTTCAAGGCGGTGGCAACCGACTGGAACGACGGATCAAGCAAGGCCGTGCCCCATTTGATCCCAAGATGGCCAGATGTCATGCCCCGCGCCACCAGACTGTCGATTTTATTGTGCAGCGCGGTTTCGCTCATCGAATAGGGCAGGATCTTAAAATACGCATCCGTATAGCACGAGCGCCAAAACTGGTTCGTCGCATTAAAGGGAACGGTATTGCTGTTATTGATCAAGGTGTAAATCTGCTGCCGATAGGGCACTACCGGATCAATCGCGGCATTGCCAAATTCGCTCTCCAAAAACACAATACATTTGGAATTGTTATGAGTCTGATCGATATTCAGAGCATCGAATATTGTATCCGGCGGCGTCACCCCCATGCTGAAGGGAATGATCGAGATGGATATATCCCCCGGCCCACTGCTATCAAGAATGGTGGTGACAAATTGCTTGGCGGCAACTTTGAGCGCGGCAATTTTGTCGCCGCCCATCGAGCCGGAAACATCAAGCACAAGCGAGACTTCCAGTTTGGGCGTGGCAATCTTGGCTGTGCCGGCGGTGTTTGCACTCAGAGTGTCGACGCCAACCAGCCTCATCAGGTAGGTGTTCATGGTCATGCTGGCGCTGGCAGTAACTTCCGTTGAATTCAAGGTGGTGACGATATCATCAACGCCGATGCCATCCGTATCAATCGCATTCAGATTGCTGGCCAGGCCGTTTTTGGCAAAGTAATCCTCAACCACGGCTTTGATCTCGGCCACGGTTGAGCCGGCCGGCATACCTGCGGCGGCCAGAACGGCGGCGTCAGTGGTGACAGAAAGCCTGGCGCGGTTCATCTCGTGGCGCATAACCGCCAGACCAAGCCCACCAAGCATGAGAAATATAATGAAGAAATACAATGTGAGGAACACCATGGCCCCGTCATCATTGCGGCGATAAGCCTGAAGATGCTGTATCATTCGGCGTCGCGAATTCAGGCCGCGCGCACAGATTTTCCGTAAGCAGATTTTGGTTAAACCAGTCATATCATCACCTCAGGTAGGCAGTTCGGTCCACAGTATCGATGCAATTTGCATCAAAGTATATTTAACAGAATCACACCCCATGATCAGATTCCGTGTCAGCACTATGGCACGAATGGGGAAAATTGCAAATTAGCAGAGTCATCACATTAACCCTTTAAGGGAACTAATGACCCAACAACAGGGATATTGTGCTTATTTTGGGGATAATAACGTAAATCGGCCACCCTGCTATACCCTTGCAAATAAGGTAAAAACGACGAGGCTGGACAATTCGCCTTGTTTGATTAACCATTAAAGAACAATCCTGCCGTTACAACAGGCTTGTTATTACCAGTACCTTCCGCAGAACAAGGGAATCACTAGATGCCAACAGCCAAAGAACCAAGCTTTCGCGAAAGCGTTGATCTGATGTTTAATCGCGCGGTGGCGCTGATGGATCTGCCGCCCGGGCTTGAGGAAAAAATTCGCGTCTGCAATGCCACCTATACGGTGCGCTTTGGGGTTCGGCTGCGGGGGCAAATTCATACCTTTACCGGCTACCGCTCGGTACATTCCGAGCATATGGAGCCGGTCAAGGGCGGGATCCGTTATGCCATCGGTGTGAACCAGGATGAGGTTGAGGCGCTGGCGGCGCTGATGACTTATAAATGCTCGCTGGTTGAGGTGCCGTTTGGTGGCTCAAAAGGGGGGCTGGCGATCAATCCGCGCGAATGGGATGAGCATGAGCTGGAAATGATAACCCGCCGGTTTGCCTATGAACTGATCAAGCGGGATCTGATCCATCCCAGCCAGAACGTCCCGGCCCCCGATATGGGCACCGGCGAGCGTGAGATGGCCTGGATTGCGGATCAGTACAAGCGCATGAACACCACCGATATAAATGGCCGTGCCTGTGTCACCGGCAAGCCGATCAACGGTGGCGGCATTCAGGGCCGGACCGAGGCCACGGGGCGTGGGGTGCAATATGCCCTGCAAGAGCTGTTCCGCCATCCCGAAGATGTCAAAGCGGCCGGATTGTCGGGCAAGCTGGATGGCAAGCGGGTGATCATTCAGGGCCTTGGTAATGTGGGGTATCACGCGGCCAAGTTTCTGAACGAAGAAGATGGTTGTAAGATCATCGGTATTATTGAGCGCGATGGTGCATTATTGAATCCCGAGGGGATTGATGTCGAAGCTGTGCATCATTGGATTGCAAAGCATGGTGGTGTCACCGGTTATCCGGATGCAACCCACACCGCAGAAGGGGCGGCTGTGCTGGAAGAAAAATGCGATATTCTGATCCCGGCCGCGATGGAAGGGGTGATTAACCTCTCGAACGCGGCCAACATCAAAGCCGCGCTGATCATCGAGGCGGCCAATGGCCCGATCACAGCGGGCGCGGATGAGATTTTGCGCAAAAAAGGCTGTGTTATTGTGCCGGACATGTATGCCAATGCTGGCGGTGTGACGGTGTCTTATTTCGAATGGGTCAAAAACCTGAGCCATATCCGGTTTGGCCGGTTGGGCCGCCGCCAGGAAGAGGCGCGCCACCAGTTGATCGTGGATGAGCTGCAACGTCTGGATGCGCAGCTTGGTGACAAATGGGTGATGACACCCGATTTCAAGCAAAAGTATCTGCGCGGTGCGGGTGAACTTGAACTGGTGCGCTCGGGCCTCGATGATACCATGCGTGCGGCGTATCAGTCGATGCGCGAGATTTGGCACGGTCGCGAGGATGTGGATGATTTGCGCACGGCGGCTTATCTGGTGTCGATTGACCGGGTTGCGGCCAGTTACCGCGCGATGGGATTGTAGGGCAACGCACAAGAAAATTTTGAATTTTCTTGGTAAAATTCTTTAAAAGAATTTTGGTCCTGCCCTTTGGTCGCGCTGTGACCGGAAAATGTCGGAAAACAAGGGGAGCGGTCACGCTCCCCTCTTGCTATTATGCATGTAGTTTCGTTCACTTTGCACCTGCTGAGGGGGGATAAGATCATGCGCTTTTCCGGGCTGCGGGTTCTAAAAGAAGGGCTGACCGGCAATAAGGGCTGGAAGGCGCATTGGCGGGATGCCGCGCCCCGGCCTGAGTATGATGTGATCATCATCGGCGGCGGCGGGCATGGGTTGGCCACCGCGTATTACTTGGCGCGCAACCATGGCATTACCAATGTGGCGGTGCTGGAAAAGGGCTATCTTGGCGGCGGCAATATTGGCCGCAATACCACGATTGTGCGGGCCAATTACATGATGCCGGGCAATTCAGAATTTTTCAGCCACTCCCTGAAGCTGTGGGAAGGGCTGGAGCAGGAGCTGAATTACAACGTGATGCATTCCGGGCGCGGGCAGATCAATCTGTTTCACTCGGACGGGCAGCGCGACGCGGCAGTGCGCAGGGGCAATGCCATGCGCAATCAGGGCGATGATGCGGAATTGCTCAGCCGTGAAGGCGTGCGCAAACATCTGCCCTATCTTGATTATGATAACGCGCGCTTTCCCATCTATGGCGGCCTTTTACAGCGCCGTGCGGGCACTGCGCGTCATGATGCGGTGGCCTGGGGCTATGCCCGGGGGGCCAGTGACCGGGGTGTGGACCTGATCCAGAACTGCGAGGTTACCGGCATTGATATTGAAAACGGAGCGGTGCGCGGGGTGCAGACCACCCGTGGGGTGATCCGGGCCAAAAAGCTGGCCATTATTGTCGCCGGGCGATCGTCTCAGGTGGCGGCGATGGCGGGGATGCGCCTGCCGATTGAGAGCCATATCCTGCAGGCGTTTGTCACCGAGGGTCTCAAGCCCTGTATTAACCATGTGGTCAGTTTTGGCATGGGGCATTTTTATATCAGTCAGTCCGATAAGGGCGGGCTGGTGTTTGGGGGTAATCTGGACATGTATGCCTCTTATGCCGCGCGGGGCAATCTGCCGATGGCCGAGCATGTGATGCAGGCGGCCATGGCCTTGATGCCGATGATTGGCAAGGCGCGGGTGTTGCGCAGTTGGGGCGGGATCATGGATATGTCGCCCGATGGCGCGCCGGTGATTGATAAGACCGATGTGAACGGGCTCTATCTCAATTGCGGCTGGTGTTATGGGGGATTCAAGGCGGTGCCGGGATCGGGATATTCGATGGCGCATTTGCTGGCCACCGATACACATCACGCACCTGCCGCCGGGTATCGCCTTGATCGGTTTCGCACCGGGCGGGGGTTGATGGATGAAGAAGGCACTGGGAGCCAGCATAATCTGCACTGATGGCGATGATACGAAAGGACGGGATTTTGAGTATTTATGGAAAAATGAAACTCATGGGAAAAGTTGCGGGAATGTTGGGTATTGTCGGGTTTGGTGCGGTTGCGGCCGTTGCGCAATCAGGCCCGGAGCCGGGGTGTTTTAATCGGGTCTACTCAGTTCAGCATCTCAAATCGCAACCGGATCAGGTTGTTGAGGCGATGCGGTTGAAAATCTATGATCAGGGCGGCGGACGCTATGCAAGGATGATTGTATTATTTGCCAATCAGGGTCATGTGCGCCGCAATGGGCAGGGGGGGCAGGTGATGGATCAGTTTTTGCTGTGTTTTGATAATGCGGGTGGCACGCCGGGCTGTGCGGTGGAATGTGATGGTGGATCGTTTCGGATTACCCGGCAGGATAAGAGCGGCCTGACTTTTCAGACCGATTATCTGATGGTGGGCGAGACGAATGACTGCGGCGGGGTGATTGATCTGGCGGAAATACCGGGGCGGGCGGTGAAATACCGGCTCAATCGGGTTGCCCCGCAGGTTTGTGATGGCATGTAGGGGGTAAGGGATGCGATTGATTTGTCCCAATTGCGGCGCACGCGATGTGAGGGAATTTTATTATGCCGGGGTCGCCGGGGCGCTGGAGCGGCCTGCGGAGGCGGCGGGTGAGGCGGTATGGGATGACTACCTGCATAACCGCGATAATCCGGCGGGCGAGACACGCGATCTTTGGTATCACGAAAGCGGCTGTTCGGCTTGGGTTGTGGTCACGCGCGACACGGTGAGCCACGCGGTTTTGGCGGCTGAGTTGGCCTGTGATGTGAAGGCGGGCGGGGCATGAGGATTGAGGGTGGGGGCCTGATCAATCGCGACAAACGCATTGGGTTTTCCTTTGACGGGCGTCAATATCAGGGTTTTGAAGGGGATACTCTGGCCTCGGCGCTGCTGGCCAATGATATCC
>CAZZKL010000162.1:0-6461 GCA_964655135.1 uncultured Roseovarius sp.
CTGAGTTACAAAGCACGCCGCCGCTGGGCACTGGTGATCCTGCTGGTCGGGATGCCCGTCTATATTGTGGCGGTGGTGACAGTTCTCAATCTGCTGGACCGGCCGCCGCTTTGGGTGGAATTGCTGGTCTATGTGGCGCTGGGGGTTGTTTGGATATTGCCGTTCAAGTTTATCTTCAAGGGCATTGGTCAGGCAGACCCGGACGCCCCTGAAGACGACTAATCTCAGAGCAGCCCAAACAGGCGCAACGCCAGCACCGCCTGACAGCCAAAGCCCACCAGAAAGGCGGTTGTGCGGATATAGGGCAGCTTCAGCACATAAACGATGAAATGAACCAGCCGCGCCCAAAAGAAAACCATCACGGCCATGGCCGTGAGGTTGTCGCCTAAGCCCTGTAGCGCAATCAACAAAGCCAATGGTGCAAAGATCGCGAGATTTTCAATGGCATTATATTCTGCACGGGTGGCGCGGTGTGGCCACTCGGATGCGTGTGGGTGCACGCCTGTGGGTTCCTGCATGGCTTTGAACAGGCCCATCTGCATGATCAGTTGCAGGATATGCGGCATCCATAGCACGCCGGTCAGGGCGGTGACGGCGGCCAGCCAGAAAAGTTCGGGGGTTTGATCGAGTGTCATTATTGATCTCCTGTTTCAGACAGGTGAGGCATAGGACAATCCTGACATTCCTGCTAGTATGCACAAATCAGACACATACTGACAAAAAGGATAGTATTGATGGGGCGCAAACAACGGCATGATACTTCGCATCTCTATAATTGCCCGATGGAGGCAACGCTGGATCTGATTGGCGGCAAATGGAAAGGGGTTATTCTTTTCCGGCTGAGCGAGGGCACCAAACGCTTTAATGAGCTGCACCGATTGCTGCAGCGGGTGACGCCGCGCAGCCTGACCCGGCAGTTGCGCGAGTTAGAGGCCGATGGGCTGGTGCACCGCGAGGTCTATGCCGAGGTGCCGCCACGGGTGGAATATTCACTGACGGATAAGGGGCGCACATTAGGGCCGGTGCTGGATGAGTTGATCAACTGGGGGCAGGCGCATGTGCTGTGAGGGCTATATTGAGACCAAAAGGATTTGCCTTCAAATTACCGACATTTCCGTTAAATATTTCAACGTCGGCTTTGTGTGACAAAGTTGCTGTTGAGACGGTTTGAAATGCGCGAAAATACTGCGTGATGAACTGATGGGCTGCATTTCCCGCAGCGGTCATGTTATGGATTGCACATGCTAGAGAAACAAACATTCCCTATCGCCGAAATTTATGTACCCGTGAAGCGTATGAAAACGCTGGACCCGGCGAAAGTTGAAGAGATCGCCGAAAGTGTGCTGGAAGAAGGTCAAATGACGCCTATTCGGCTTAGGGCTGGCAAGGGAAGGTTTGTATTGCTCGAAGGATTGCACCGGCTGGAAGCGCTTAAAGCGCTTGGTGAGGAAAGCATTGTTGGCTATCTTGTCCAACCGCGCTTGCATTAGCCGGATTAGGTTGCGTGGCCTTCCCGCCTTCAATATGAGGCACAAAACTAAAGGCAGGAACGCCCACAACACTGAGAGGGCCGGGGCCTTTTGCGTTTTCTCTGACCCCTAAGATCGGCAGGCAAGCGACAGGCGTTGGAGCCTATTGCCATATCACCGCCGCCGTCCAAAGCCGGGAAAAAACGCGGGTACTTCGCGCCTATATGTCAGATATTCATCGCCGATGTTTGCAATCAGGTCTTTTTCTTCCAGATGCAAAACCGCGATGATGATGTAACCCGTTGTCGCAAGCGCAAACAATAAATGCCCGGTTGTCATGGTCGGTGCTGCCCAGAAGGCAATCAGAAAACCGGTCATGATGGGATGGCGCACCAGACGATAATATCCAGTTTTGACAAAATTTGATTGCGTGACTTGGCGCTTCTTCAGGTTCGCGTAGATTTGTTTCAGGCCGAATAGATCAAAATGATCAATCATGAATGTTGAAGTCAAAACAACAAACCAGCCAAACCAGAACAGAACGATCAAAGCGGTTGCAATCCACAGGTTGCTGGCGTCCCACAAGATGGTTGGCATCGGTTGCCAGAACAGGAAAATCAGTATTTGGGCGATACAAGTCATTAGAACATAGGTGCACCGTTCGGCAGGTTTGGGGATGACATGTGTCCAGATTTTTTTAAAGGCCGGACGCGCCATGATGCTATGTTGCAAAGCAAAAATAGAAAGCAATACCAGATTGGTAACAATTGCCACCCCGACAGGGCCTGCCGTGCCTGAATCGATTGATTTTGGGACAAGTATATTGCCAACAAACCCAATTGAGTAAAGGAAAGTAGCCAGAAAAATAACATAGGTGACCACGCCGTAAATAAATGCAATTGAGCGGCCCATGGCGGCTTCCCTTTTATATAAAATCGCCCGAGAACCCGGACATAATCACAAAATGGCCGTATGGGGGAAGGATGTATACTTCGCGATCCGTAGTAAGCTGCTACAGAATCTGTAGTTGTCATATTGGTCCATGGGGTAGTATCCTTGAGAAATGGACAGGAAAGTGAGCAACGCATCAGGCAGTTTGTGCCCTGCAATGGCTTCCGCAGAAATTTTGGGCGACAAATGGACCCTGCTTTTATTGCGCGAAATGTTTATGGGCACGACACGGTTTAGCCGGTTCCAAAAGGCGATCCCGCGCATGTCACCGTCGATCCTGAGCAAGCGATTAAAGACGTTGGAGGCCGCCGAGATCATTTTACGCAAATCTTCCCCCACAGGCCGGGCCACGGAATATAAGCTCACGCGCTCGGGCCGTGAACTTGGGCCGATCATTGAGAATATGGCGGTTTGGGGGATGCGTTGGCGTAAACGTGTCATCAACGCGCAGGATTGCGATGTCGGCGGGTTTATGTGGGATTTTCACCGGACATTGAACACCCAAGCTTTGCCGGATGGTAAAACCGTGATCCTTGTACAAATTTCAGACCGTAATGAGCTGAATTCATGGTGGGTGATTGCAAATGGAGACGCGGTTGATCTTTGCCCCGATGATCCTGGCCATGATGTCGACATATATATCACGGCACCGCTGGCAAATTTGATTGAGCTTTGGTTGGGGGATACAAACATTCAGGACGCGACCGAGGCCCAGACTGTATTCCTGGACGGGCCCAGGCACCTGATAAATACAGCGCAAGACTGGATTGCGCAGTCACCATTCGTTGGGGTTCGGCCCGCAGCCTCTGTTCGGTAAGTTGCCAGAGCTGGTGGATATTTCCCCCATGCCACAGGCCATAGTGCAGGGTTGATTGGATGCCGTTATTTCGTGTGTTGCTTTTGTCGTGCGGCCATCACATCGCGGCCTAAGTGCAGCGTATACGCCTCAAGATCAGTCAAGGCCGCATTGGCGGCTTGGGCATCATGGGCCTCAAGCGCGTCGGCGATGCTTGTGTGCAACCCAACAATCTTTTCGCGGGAACGGGCAGTGAAGGTGATCATATTCATCAAGGGTTGCATCGCCTCGACCGCGCCGGCAAGCTGATAGCTGAGCACCGGATTGCCGGCCCCATCCACCAACGCGCGGTGGAAGGCCACGTCGGAGGCGCAAAACATCTCGTCACTCAGGCCGGGCTGCGATTGCCGGTGAATTTCGGCGCGCATGGTGGCCAGATGATCCGCTGTGCGGCGGGTGGCGGAAAGCGGCGCGCAGGCACGTTCAAGCGCATAGCGGGCCTCGCAGGCGACATCAAAGCTGACGGCGTTCATGCTGAGCAGCAGGGTTGAGGTGGTGATTTGCTGGCCATACGCCTCGGGGTAACTAAGCCGGTTAACAAACGCGCCGCCAAACGCGCCGCGCTGGGTGCGGATCAGCGATTGCGCGGCGAGGCGTTTTAAAGCCTCGCGCACGGTGGGGCGCGAGACGTTGAACTGCTCGGATAGCTCGGCCTCGGACGGCAGGCGTTCATCAATAATAAGCGCGCCGCTCATGATTGCAGAGCGGATGGCCTCGGCAATTTGGGCCGAGAGATCGGTTTTCTTATCCGGGTCAATTTTCATTTGTCTTACATTTAAATGTCTGACATTTTAATAGCAAGGTTTGAGTCGCATGAGGCTGGGATGATTATTGCGAAAATCAGGATGATGACGGGCGGGCATTGGCTGTGGCTTTTTGCGCTGATCCTTCTGGCGTGGGGGGCGCTATATGCGATGGCCTTGCCTGCGGATTTGCGCGCTGCCGGGCGGTTTTACGGCGCGGATTTTATTGCCAGCCTGTGCCGGATCACGCCCGATGCGGCGGGATATGCGCGCATCACGGCGATGTGGGCCCTGATGTCTGCGGCGATGATGGCCCCTACGGCATTGCCCGCCTTTGCCACCTATGATGATCTGGGCCACACCGGACAAACGCGGATGGGTTTGCTGGTGGCCGGGTATCTGGCCGTTTGGCTTGGCTTTTCGGTTTTGGCCGCCGGTTTGCAGATGGGGCTTTACCGGGCTGATCTGGTAAGCGCGTTTGGTGATAGCCGCTCGGGGCTTTTATCGGCTGGATTGCTGGGGCTGGCGGGGGTCTATCAGTTCAGCCGCTTGAAGCAGTCCTGTCTGGCCAAATGCCGCGCGCCTTTGACGTTTTTCATGGCTCACTGGGATGAAGGCCCGTGGCGCAACGGGCTGCGGCTGGGGCTGGTCTGTCTGGGCTGTTGCTGGGCGTTGATGCTTTTGGCATTTGTCGGTGGGGTGATGAATATCGCCTTTATGGGGTTGGCGACGGGGATCATGATTACGGAAAAACTGCCCAGTATTGGCCGCTATGTTACCCGGCCATTGGGGTTTGGATTGCTGGCGGCGGGCGCGTGGATGGCCCTTGGTGCGCTGATTTAATAAGACATGAAAGGAGGCCTAAAAATGGCTGGAGATAAACTGGATACTGCGGCACCGATTGACAACCGGATGCCGGGGGCGGCGAAATCGGGCCATGGGACAATCCCGTGGGAAATGAAGGGTGAATTGATCCTGAACTGTAACTGCACGGTATTTTGCCCCTGCGTGATCAGCCTTGGGGATCATCCGCCGACCGAAGGCACCTGTATGGGCTGGGCCGGAATCCGGATTGATAGCGGATACTACGGCGATGAGGATTTATCGGGGCTGAATCTGGGCCTGCTGCTGGAAATTCCCGGCCGGATGGGGCGGGGCAACTGGAAGGCCGCCGCTTATATTGATGAGCGCGCCAGCAATGACGCCTATCACGGGTTGGTGGACATCATGAGCGGCAAGGCGCGTGGCACCACGGGGCTTTTCAAGGTTCTGGTTAGTGAGTTTTTGGGGGCTGAGCGCGCGCCTATTACCTATGAAACCGAAGGCAAAACCCGGCGGTTGATTGTGGGGCGCAAGATCAATGGCGAGATTGCACCGGTGCCGGGCAAGGGCGGCGAGGATATTGTTGTGACCAACACCGAATACTGGATGGGGTCGGATATTACCGTGGCCAAGGCGAGCCGTGGCAAAGTGCGCGCTTTTGGCAGGGTCTGGGATTTTGACGGCAAATCAGCCGAGATTTGTCAGATTAATTGGCATGGGCCGACTTGATCCGGTGTGATGATTGGGGGCCAGCCCCCAAGCCCCCGGAGTATTTTGGGGAAAAATGAAAGACAGACGGGAGATTGAGCATGTTTAAGGCATTGGTTGTAGAGAAGGACGAGGAAAGCGGTAAAACACATGCGGCGGTGCGTGAGCTGTCGCTTGATGATTTGCCGCAGGCGGAGGTGACCGTGGCGGTTGAGTATTCCACGGTGAATTACAAAGACGGGCTTTGCATTGGGCCGGGGGGCGGGCTGGTGCGGCATTACCCGCATGTGCCGGGGATTGATTTTGCCGGAACTGTCGAGAGCAGTGAGGACGCCCGCTATACCCCCGGCGACAAGGTGGTGCTGACCGGCTGGCGTGTGGGTGAGGCCCATTGGGGCGGCTATGGGCAAAAGGCGCGGGTGAAGGCCGATTGGCTGGTGCCGCTGCCCGAGGGGCTGACGACCCGTCAGGCGATGGCGGTGGGCACAGCCGGGTTTACCGCGATGCTGGCGGTTATGGCGCTTGAGGATCATGGGCTGACGCCCGGCCATGGCCCGGTTTTGGTGACCGGGGCGGCAGGGGGTGTTGGCTCGGTTGCCACGGCCCTTTTGGCGGGGCTTGGGTATGAGGTGGCGGCAGTGACCGGGCGGCCCGAGGCGGCGGAATACCTGACATCCTTGGGGGCGACGCAGATTGTTGCGCGCGCCGAGATCAACGAGACCGTCAAGCGGCCATTGGAGGCGGAAAGCTGGGCCGGGTGTGTGGATGCCGTGGGCGGTGAGATGCTGGCACGGGTGCTGGGGCAGATGAAATATGGCGCAAGCGTTGCGGCGGTTGGGCTGGCCGGGGGCGCGGGCCTGCCGGCCACGGTCATTCCGTTTTTGCTGCGCGGGGTAAACCTGTTGGGCATTG
>CAZZKL010000163.1:0-6439 GCA_964655135.1 uncultured Roseovarius sp.
TCAGGTCAACCTTGAATATCTGGCGCAAACCGTGTGGTCTGACGTCGATCAAAACGGCGAAACCGTGGCCTATCCCGACACGCTCGTGGGCACTGACAGCCACACCACCATGGTCAATGGCATGGCCGTACTCGGCTGGGGCGTTGGCGGGATTGAGGCCGAAGCGGCGATGCTCGGCCAGCCGATTTCGATGCTGATCCCCGAGGTTGTGGGGTTTGAGCTGACCGGTGCGATGCTTGAGGGCACCACCGGCACCGATCTGGTGCTCAAAGTGGTTGAATTGCTGCGCGCGCGCGGCGTGGTGGGAAAATTTGTTGAATTCTACGGCAGCGGCCTTGATCACCTGCCGCTTGCCGACCGCGCCACCATCGCCAACATGGCCCCCGAATACGGTGCCACCTGCGGCTATTTCCCCGTAGACAATGAGACATTGCGCTACCTGCGCAACACCGGTCGCGATGAGGCACGGATTGCCTTGGTTGAGGCCTACGCCAAGATCAACGGCTTCTGGCGCGGCGCGGATTATGCGCCGATTTACACCGATACCCTAAGCCTTGATATGGGCACAATTGTCCCCGCTATTTCCGGCCCAAAACGGCCACAGGATTATGTCGCCCTGACCGATGCCAAATCCGCCTTTGCGGGTGAGATGAAAAACACCTTCAAGCGCCCGATGCACAAAGAAGTGCCCGTCGCAGGCGAAGATTATACGCTTTCATCCGGCGATATTGTCATTGCCTCGATTACCTCCTGCACCAACACCTCCAACCCCTATGTGATGATCGGCGCGGGGCTTGTCGCGCGCAAAGCCGCCGCTTTGGGCCTGACCCGCAAACCGTGGGTGAAAACCTCGCTCGCGCCGGGTTCTCAGGTGGTCAGCGCCTATCTTGAGGCCGCCGATCTGCAAAAGGATCTTGATGCCCTTGGCTTCAATCTGGTGGGCTATGGCTGCACCACTTGCATCGGCAATTCCGGCCCGATCCAGCCCGAGCTTTCCACCGCCATTTCTGAGGGCGATCTTGTCGCCACCTCGGTGCTTTCCGGCAACCGCAATTTTGAGGGCCGGATCAGCCCCGACGTGCGCGCCAACTACCTTGCCTCGCCGCCCCTCGTGGTGGCCTATGCCCTGGCCGGCACCATGGACATCAACCTCGCCACCGACCCGATCACGCAGACGCCCGAGGGCCGCGACGTCTATCTCAAAGACATCTGGCCCACGTCCCGCGAAGTTGCCGATCTGGTGGATCAGACCGTTACCCGCGATGAATTCCTGTCAAAATATGCCGACGTGTTCAAAGGCGATGAAAAATGGCAAGCGGTTGAGACCTCCTCGAATGAAACCTACGATTGGCCGCCCAACTCCACTTACGTTCAAAACCCGCCCTATTTTCAGGGCATGAGCCGCGAGCCGGGCACGATTAGCAACCTGCACGGCGCCCGCGTTCTGGCACTTCTGGGCGATATGGTCACCACCGATCACATCTCTCCGGCTGGCTCCTTCACCGCTGACAGCCCCGCCGGGCAATATCTGCTTGCGCATCAGGTGCCCGTGCGCGAGTTCAACTCATACGGCTCGCGTCGTGGCAATCATCAGGTGATGATGCGCGGCACCTTCGCCAATATCCGCATTCGAAATGAAATGCTTGAGGGCGTTGAGGGCGGCTATACCCTTGGTCCCGATGGCAAGCAGACCTCAATCTTTGACGCCGCCATGGCCTATCAGGAGGCGGGCATACCGCTGGTGGTATTTGGCGGCGCGCAATACGGGGCCGGGTCTTCACGCGATTGGGCCGCCAAGGGCACCGCCCTTTTGGGCGTCAAAGCGGTCATCGCCGAAAGCTTTGAGCGCATCCACCGTTCCAATCTGGTCGGCATGGGGGTGATCCCGTTTGAGTTCACCGGGGGCGACAGCCGCAAATCTCTTGGCCTCACCGGGTCCGAGACGGTTTCCATCTCGGGCCTCGACACCATCCAGCCGCTGCAAGAGGTGCCCTGCACCCTCACCATGGGCGACGGAAGCACGAAAAACATTACCCTGAAATGCCGCATCGATACTGCGATTGAGATCGAATATATCGAGCATGGCGGCGTGTTGCAGTACGTCTTGCGCAACCTCGCCAAATCCGCCTGACCCCCGGTCAGACCCCGGATTTTCGTCAAATTCCGGCGGATTTAGTAAATCTGCCGGAGTTTTGTACAAAACAGGGGGTCATGTTGTACAAATTGTACAACATTTTACCGCTCCGGCTTACTGCGCCGCCGCAATCGCCGGGCGAATCTGGGTTTCCAGCGCCCTTTGGGTTATCGGCCCGGCAAAGCGCAGCACGATATTGCCTTTGGAATCAATGATAAAGGTCTCCGGCACGCCGTACACCCCCCAGTTAATCGCCATCTTGCCTTTGGGATCGGCCCCGCCCATCACATAGGGATTTCCAAAATCCCCCATGAATTTCAAGGCCTTAACCTCTGCATCCTTGTAATTCACCCCATAGATTTTGATGCCCTCATCGGCCATGGCTTTCAAATTCGGATGCTCCACCCGGCACGGCACGCACCAGCTTGCCCAATAATTCACCAGCTTCACGCCGTCTTCGCGTAACACACTGTCATCAAACATTTTTTGCTGTCCCAACTGGGTCAAAACAACCGCCGGGGCCTGCTTCCCCTTCAACGCCGAGGGCAAGGCATTCGGGTTTTCCCGCTGCATCCCGACATAGAACAACAGCGCAAGACCGGCAAAAATCGCAGGCGGAGCAACCATCATGGGTGAGAATTTAGCCATGTTTTTTCACCTTGTTTTCAACATCTTGCAACTGTTTCTTAATCTTTTTTGAGCGCAGGATACTGATCATAACCAGCCCCACAATCAGGGCAATCGACACTGCATAAGCCGACAAAACCGTCTCGGCATATTTTCCCAGATCAGGCATCATCCCATCCTTTCGCGCGCAAGCAGCACCCGCATCCGCCGGGCGCGGATTTCTGTGCGGGTTCTGAGTAGCACTAAGCTTATGAAAAGTAAGATAAATCCGGCGATACACAGCAGCAGCGGGTAATAGAATACATCCGCCACATGCTCCTCTTTATCAAGGCTCATCGACGCCCCCTGATGCAATCCTTGATTCCAGAAATTCACCGCATAGCGACTAAGCAGCGCAAACACCGATCCGACAAGGCATAAAATGCTGGTCAGATCGGCGGCGCTGTCATCATTCTCAATCGCCGACCAAAGCGCTATGTACCCGATATAAAACAGAAAAAGGATTAAGAAACTGGTCAATCTCGGGTCCCACGCCCACCATGTCCCCCACATCGGCTGTCCCCAAATTGCGCCAGTTATCAGGGCAATCAACGTCATCACCATGCCAATCGGCGCCGCCGCCCGCGCCGCCAAGGCACTGACATGATGCCGCCGGACGATCCAGACCAGCGATGTCACCAGCATCATCATCCAGATATTAATCGCCATTAACGCGCTAGGTACATGAATATAAATGATTTTTACGGTTGCACCTTGCCGGTAATCCGCAGGCGTAAAGAAAAATCCCCAGATCAGCCCGGTGACCAACGCCACCACCGCCAGCGCCGCCACCCATGGCAAAACCTTGTCGGTTGTTTGGATGAATTTTCTGGGATTTGCGTATTCCCACAATGAATTCAATGACATGTCTGATTTGACTCCGTTCTTATTATCTCAGGTTTACCCGCAATACCGCCGCCGATGCAAAGGGCATAAGCGCGATTACGCCGCAGGTGATTCCGGCCAGCATCAACATCGGTGTGGTGGTCTCTAATCCGGCGATTCCGCGCCGCGCCATTTCGGCCCCGAAGATCAGGGTTGGCACATAGAGCGGCAGCACCAAAAGGCTGAGCAATAGCCCGCCGCGTTTCAGGCTGACGGTCAAGGCCGCGCCGAATGTGCCGATCACGCTGAGCGCCGGTGTGCCCAGAATAAGCGATAAAATCAACGGCTTATAGCCCGCCTGCGGCAGGTTCAGCAGCAGGCCAAACAGCGGCGCGGCCAACACCAAAGGCAGGCCGGTGGTGAGCCAATGGGCCAGAGATTTGATGCTGACAATCGCCTCCATCGGCAAGGGCGCGGTGGCCAGCAGATCCAGCGATCCATCCTCCCAATCAAGGGCAAAAATCCGGTCTAGCGACAAAAGACAGGCCAAAAGCGCGCCAAGCCACAGGATACCCGGGGCAATTTTCCCCAACAAAGCGCTTTGCGGCCCGACGCCAAACGGCACAAGGATCACAACAATAAGGAAAAAAGACAGGCCAAGGCCAAATCCCCCCCCGGCGCGCATCGCCAGCCTCATATCGCGCATCAGCAGGGCAATCATAAAAATGCCCCGTCAAAATCATCCACATCAGGCGCTTTGGCGCGATACGGGGCCACATCCAGCAGTTCGGCCTCGTGCAACCCCAGATCAATATGCGTGGCGATCAGCGCCGATCCGCCCTGATCCAAATGCGCCCGCACGGCAGCCGCGAACATTGCAACCGCTGCGGCGTCAAGCGACACGGTTGGCTCATCCAAAATCCACACCTTCCGCCCGGTGACCAGCAGCCGCGCCAGCCCCAGACGGCGCTTTTGACCAGCAGATAATTCGCCCGCCGCGCGGTCCGCTAACGGGGTGATTTCAAAGGCCATCAAGGCCGCAGATATATCTGTGTTTCCAAAGACTTGTGCCCAGAACTTCAAGTTTTCCGCGACGCTTAATGTTGGCTTTAGCCCATCCGCGTGCCCGGCATAAACCAGCCGTTCGGGGTCTGCCTCAATCCGGCCAGACACCGGTTTTTGCAGCCCCGCTATAGTGCGCAAAAGCGTGGTTTTGCCGATGCCATTTGGCCCCCGCAGCACCAACGCCCGGCCCGGCTCAAGGGTAAATGAGACGCCCTCAAGCACCTTGATCCCGCCGCGCGCAATCGTCAGATCTGTTACCTTAATCACCATGCCCCCGCTCTTATCGCAATCGGCCCGGCTGTTACAGGCGCATGTATGTCACACCGGCAAGATGGCCGTCGCAACCCGCCGACCCTCGGACAAAAGCACATTATAGGTGCGGCAAGCGGCGGGGGAATTCATCATCTCAACACCGATTCCGGCGGCCTCAAGCCGCTGCCGCAGTTTCACAGGGATATGGGCAATCTCAGCCCCGGTGCCGATCAGCAAAACATCAATCTCACCGGCCAGGTCAAGCAGGGTTTGGGCGTCGTCAAACCCGCCCCAGGTTTTTGCCCCGGTTGTGGTGACCAACAGCGCGCCCTTCAGGGCCTCACCGCCGATGCGAAAGAACCCGGGGCCGTAGCCATCTATTGGCGTGGCCGATGAAAAAGTGATTTCATTCAATATCATAGATCATTCCCATAGGGGCAGGCCGGTCACCACCGCAAGGCCAATCACAGCATAAGACAGTCCCCGATAGATCCGCTCGCGACTGGGCGAAAACAGCGCCTGCCCGATCATTGTGGTGGTAAAGTAAGGCACCGCAAGGGCGGCGGCCAGAATAACCTCATCCATGCCCACCGAGCCACGGATAAAAAGATTGCCGGCAATGGCAAAATCCAGCACCGCCAGAAACAAAATGGTATTGGCCCGCACCGTCTGTGCCGCCGCCTGACCCGCGAGATAGAAAAGAATCACAACCGGCCCGGTCATGCCGGTCATGCCGCCAACAATCCCCGCCAAGGCCCCTATCGCCAACAGCCCGGGGCGGCTGACATAGCCGGAAAACCGCCAGCCCGCCGCCAGTGTGCAGAGGGTTCCGCCGGCAATTATCGCAACAAGCCAGCGGATGGTCAACGCATCCAGCCAGTCCAGCAGCAACAGGCCCACCGGCACCGTGACCAGTGCTGCAAGCACCAGATACCCCACCTCAGCGCGCGAGGCCTGCCCCCAAGCCCTTGGAATCAATGCAAATGTGCTTACCATGCCGGTCATCGCCATTGCCGCGACAATCGTGGTTGGCGGCAGGAATATCCCGGCCACCGGCACAAACACCAGCGCCGTGCCAAAGCCGGTAAAGCCGCGCACCAGCCCGGCAACAGCGATCGCCAGCAATAACCAGATCAGCCCCGGCACCAGCCAAAGCTGCGCCAGCATATCAGGCATCAATATTGGCGTATTGATTGCCGGAATTGATGTCCTTTTTTGACCAGTCGCGTTTAATGCCCAACCGCAGCAAAATTGTGCTGGCAATAAAGACCGAGCTATAAGTGCCGACAATCACCCCCCAGATCATCGCAAACACAAAGCCCCGGATCACATCACCGCCCAGAATATACAGCGCCAGCAGCGCCAGAAGGGTGGTCACCGAGGTCATCACCGTGCGGCTGAGGGTTTCGTTGATCGAGAGATTAAGCACCTCAGAAAGCGCCATTTTCTTATATTTCCGCAGGTTTTCGCGCACCCGGTCAAACACCACCACGGTAT
>CAZZKL010000164.1:0-6410 GCA_964655135.1 uncultured Roseovarius sp.
CGCCCCGAAGCCTCAACAAATTGTTCCAGATCCGTAACTGACATCGTGTTCTCCCTAATTGGTTTGTTTGCAGGGGGCTTTATGCCCCTTTTATGTTTTGCTTTAGCTCCACGGATAGGGGCTGTTGGATACCGGATGCAGCTCGCCTTTGGCGAAGCGGTCAAACCGGAATGGCTCCAGTAATTCCTGACGCTGCCCCAGAACCTCATCGGCAATCAGATGGCCAACCCCCAGCATTTTCCAGCCGTGGTTGCTGTCGGCGATCACGGTTGCATTTTCGTGGAAATGATCAAACACCGGAAAGCTGTCAGCGGTGAAACAGCCGATGCCGCCCGACGGCTCGCGGTGGTATTTCGGCATCAAGCCCTCAAACCGCTTTTGGCAATGGGCCAGGGCGCTGACCCACATATGGGCAAATTCACCGCCCGATATAAACTCGGGGCTGGACGGCCCGTAAGGATCAATCTGCACCTCATTCACCGGTGTCTCCACCTTATAAGGCGAGGCCCCGCCCTGAATGCCGTTAAAATGCCAGTCGGGTTTATAGTAAATGCCCCACATCTCATCGGTGATCAGCGTGCCATCAACGCAAGACATCAGCGGCGCGTCGGTGTCCACATGTACCACTGGCGGCATTTTACCATCGTTGGTTTTCATCATAGCGGGGTCCACCTGAAGCACGCCTTCCTCAAGCTGCCAATAGCGCCACATGTCAACGCCGATATGCGCCACCCCGTCGAGGCCCTTGACGGTGATCTGACGCGGCAGATCAAGCATATCCCAAAAGTCACGCACCCAAGGGCCGGCACCGATGATCACGCGCTCACAAGTGATGCGGCCCTTGGTGGTCTCAACCGCCTGAATGGCGCTTGAGCCGCTCTCGGATTTGAAGCCCTTGACCTCAACCCCGGTGATGATCCGCACCCCCAGTTTTTCAATCTTGTCGGCCAGCGCGTACATGGTTTTGGTCTGGTTGGAATAGCCGCCGCGTTTTTCATGCAAGACCGAGGTGATGCCCTGCGCCTGCCAGTCGTCAAACAGCCCGCGCATATAATCGGTTGAGGCCTGCGCGCCTTCGATGAATGTACTCTCATAACCAATCGCGCGCTGCTCGGCGTGGATTTGGCCGACATCGGCGCGCATCGATTCAGCCGAGATTTGCAAATACCCGACCGGATGATACGACAGCCCCTCAGGGTCACTTTCCCACAGGTCCACCGAATGCGCCATCAGCTTGCGCATGGCGGGCTGAAAATAATTGTTGCGCACCACCCCGCAGGCAATGCCCGACGCCCCGGCCGCGATACCCGTTTTATCCAGAATGACAATCCGGCCCTCAACGGGTTCGCCTTTTTCCTTTAATCTCTCGGCAAGCTTCCACGCGGTTGAAACACCGTGTATACCAGCCCCTATGATGACGAAATCTGCGTGTTCGGGAAATGCCATATCTCTGTTTTTCCAAATTGCCGGGATTGTCAGCAGGCGCTGCCAGCAATCCACAGGGTCTCTCGTTTGTATAAGTCATTTAGCCGACCCAGCCAAAAGTCAACCACCTTTGGGCCAATAAAATGGAATAACTTGATTTATACTGCGCATTGGTATATTATTGGTATCAGTTGTAAAGGAACGATATGCACAACCCACCCGGTCACAAGCTTGGAGCCTCGGACATCGCGGCGCTTATCCGACGTGAAATTTCTAAAGGAAATCTGCATCTTCATGACCGGCTCCCGCCTGAGCGGGTGCTGGCAGAAACCTATGGCTCGGCGCGTGGAACCGTGCGCAAGGCTTTGAACCTGCTGGAAAAGGAAGGCTTTGTTGAAATTCGCCCCGGCAGTGGCACTTATGTGGTGCATCAGCAGGAAAACACCAATCCGGGTGCTATTGAAAACGCCACACCGCTGGAGTTGATGGATACCCGATTCGCGCTTGAGCCGCATATATGCCGCCTTGCCGTCCTGCACGGGCGCCGGGATGATTTTGATAAGCTTGAAACCCTTTGCACCCGGATGGAAACCTTGATGGATGATCCGGTGACATTCTCTGAAATTGACACTGAATATCACCGCACATTGACGGGATGCACCCGCAACGGGCTGTTGATTTGGATCATTGATCAGATCGCCAATGTGCGAAATCAAGATGATTGGAGCCGGATGCGGCACCTGACTTTGGACACCCGGACAATCAATTTATATAACGTCCAGCACCGGCAGATTTTGAACGCCATCCGCACCCGCGAGCCGGAGCGCGCCGCCAATATGATGAAAGAGCATCTTGAAACCGCGCGGCTGTCATTGACCCGCGCCGCTGAGACGTGATTTAGGGTCAGGACCCTAGGTTCTGGCCGCCGTTTGCAGCCAGTTGATATAAAGCCGCTCGGCCATGGTGTTGAAGGCCTGCATACGCGCGGCACATTTGGCATCCAGCCGCGCCACGGCGCCGTCGCCCAGCGCCTTATCCAGCGCCTCAGAATATTCCGCAATTTTGCTCCAGTTGCGCACGGTATCGGCCTCGATTTCCACATGGAACTGGGTTGAATAGGCCCGCGTGCCCCATTTCATCGCCTGCACCGCGCAACCCGGGGACGTGGCCAGACATTGCGCCCCGGGCGGCATTTTCTTGACCTCCGCCGAGTGCCATTGCAGGCAGTCAAACCGCTCGGGCAGGCCGTCAAACAAAACCCCGGTGGCCCCCGCTTCGGTGAGTTGCACATCCAGCACGCCAATCTCGGGCACGGCGGATTTGCCCACCTCTCCGCCCAGCACCTCGGCCAGCAATTGATGGCCCAGACACAGGCCCAGATAAGGCAGGCCAATTTCTTTTACAGCTTTGCGAATAAAGGCTTTTTCATCAACTAGCCACGGGTGTTCATCCTCCTGCCAGACATCCATCGGCCCGCCCATCACCCACAGGGCATCATAGCCCTCCAGCGACGGTAATGCCTCCCCCTCATCCAGCTCAACCGCGTCCCATGTATGGCCGTCTTCGGCAAGGAATTTGCGCAAAATACCGGGATGCTCGGAGCGGGCATGTTGCAAGACAAGTATGTGCATTTCGGCCTCCTTTGGTTCGGCCGACCCTATGCCGCAAACCGGGGGCAACGCAAGATATTACCGGCCGGTTGAGGGCGGTTGTCCATAATTCTTTGTGTAGAGGTCGGAGAAATGCGACGAATTGGCAAAGCCGGTTGCAAGGGCAATTTCCGTAAGCGGCAGCGGCGAATTGCGCAACAGGTTCTGCGCCTTGTCCAGCCGTAAATCCCGATAATAGCCCATGGTGGACCGGCCCAGTTTTTCTTTGAATAACCGGTTAATCTGTCGCTTTGACAGGCCCGCAATCTGTGCCAGTTCGGACAGGTCAAGCGGCTCGGCCACATGGCTTTCCATCGCGTCCACCGCATCCAGAATTGCCGCGTTATTGACGCCCACCCGCGCCACCAGCCCGCCCCGCTGCGGCCCTGC
This sequence comes from uncultured Roseovarius sp., assembly GCA_964655135.1. Lineage (GTDB taxonomy): Bacteria > Pseudomonadota > Alphaproteobacteria > Rhodobacterales > Rhodobacteraceae > Roseovarius. The sequence goes on from CAZZKL010000164.1 coordinate 3,465, forward strand.
CGAGGGGCGGATTTCGGTGTGCATGAACCAGTCGCTGACCAGCCGCGCAAACGGTGCGCCATGGTGATTTGAGATCAGCGCGTGCATCAGGTCAACCGCCGCCGTGCCACCGGCACAGGTCACCCTGTCGCGGTCAATCACAAATAGCGTGCGCTCGATCAAAAGATGCGGCGATATTTCCGCCAGAGCCTCGGCATGTTCCCAATGCACGGTCATTCTGCGCCCGCTCATCAGACCGGCCTGCGCCAAGATAACCGGCCCGCCCGAGACGCCGCCAAGCTGCACCCCCGCGCGCCCCATACGCGCCAGCCAAGCCATCACCCGCCGGTCCCTGAACGTGGTCGGATCGCCCCCCGCCACGACAAAGAGATAATCAAGCTTGAGGTCATCGCCAACCTTCGCCTGCGGCATCACCACTGCCGCGCCGGAGCTTGCAATCGGGCCGCCGTCCACCCCGATATTGACCATCTCATACAGCTCTCGCCGCCCCAGCAGATTGGCCGCGCGCAACGGCTCGACCATGGAGGCATAGGACAACAGGGCAAATCCCTCGATCGGCAACACACCAATCCGGCGTTTTTCGGGATATGTACCAATTCCGGCCATTTTAGAGTTGTATCAGGCTATTTTAAAGAAGTCGATTCGCGGTGTTCCGGCGATGCTTGGGCAACTCAAGCTTCGGGGATATTTATCCATGCGCTATTCCGCGTTCAAAATTTTCACTCAAGGGCTGACCGGCAATAAAGGCTGGAAGCCGGTCTGGCGCGAGCCGGAGCCGAAACCGGAATACGATATCATCATCGTTGGCGGCGGCGGGCATGGCCTTAGCACCGCATATTATCTGGCCAAGGAATACGGGCTGAAAAATATTGCCGTGGTCGAAAAAGGTTGGATTGGCTCGGGCAATGTCGGGCGCAACACCACCATTATCCGCTCAAATTACCTGCTGCCGGGCAATCAGCCGTTTTACGAGCTGTCGATGAAGCTGTGGGAAAATCTTGAGCAGGATTTCAACTATAACGCCATGGTCAGCCAGCGCTCGATCCTCAATCTTTACCATTCCGATGCCCAGCGCGATGCCTTTGTACGTCGCGCCAATGGCATGATCCTGTCAGGTGCCGATGCCGAAATAGCCGACGCCGATCAGCTGCGTTCTGAGCTGCCTTTCTTGGATTTCGACAATGCCCGTTTCCCGATCAAGGGCGGGCTGTTTCAGCGCCGAGGCGGCACCGTGCGCCATGATGCGGTGGCGTGGGGATACGCCCGGGGGGCTGATAGCCGCGGCGTGGATATACTGCAAAATTGCGAGGTCACCGGTTTTGACATTGAAAACGGCGTTTGTCGCGGCGTTGAAACCTCACGCGGGGCGATCCGCGCGCGCAAGGTGGCGGTCTGTGTTGCCGGGTCTTCGGGCCGGGTCATGGCGCAGGCGGGGATGCGTCTGCCGATTGAAACCCATGTGTTGCAGGCCTTTGTGACCGAGGGGCTGAAGCCGGTGCTGCCCGGTGTTATCACCTTCGGCGCGGGGCATTTTTATGTCAGCCAGTCCGACAAGGGCGGGTTGGTGTTTGGCGGCGATATTGACGGCTATAACACCTACGCCCAGCGCGGTAATCTGCCGGTGGTCGAGGACGTGGCCGAGGGCGGCATGGCGATCATGCCGATGATTGGCCGGGCAAGATTATTGCGCTCATGGGGCGGCGTGATGGACATGTCGATGGATGGCTCGCCGTTTATCGACAAGACCCATATTGACGGGCTCTATTTCAACGGCGGCTGGTGTTACGGCGGCTTCAAGGCCACCCCGGCAAGCGGCTTTTGCTATGCCCATTTGCTGGCCAAAGACACGCCGCACCCGGTGGCCACCGAGATGCGCCTCGACCGGTTTCAAACCGGCCATATGATTGACGAAAAAGGTCAGGGCAATCAGCCCAACCTGCATTGAAGCCCGACCTGCAATGAGGGACGACGAGACATGATCATCAACCACCCGCTTCTTGGCCCCCGCGATGCCGCCGAATTTGTCTATCTGGGGGATGCTTCCCTAATTGACCGGCCCGATTGGCAGGCCGAGGATACCGCCGATAAGTTCTATGAATACGGATACTTACGCGATAATCCCGCCGGGGCGCATCAGGAGCTTTGGTATCACGAGCAGGGGGATCGGTCATGGCTGGTGGTCACGCGCGACACGCTCACCCATGAGATTAGCAAAGTGGAGATGGCCCGCGATGTGGCACGGGCACGGGGGCGCGGCAAATGACGCAGGTAAACCGACTTAATGGCGGGCAGATTGGCGGGCTGATCGACTGCGAAACCACGCTGAATTTCACGTTCAACGGCAAGAATATGCAAGGTCATCCGGGCGATACCCTGGCCTCGGCGCTTCTTGCCAACGGGCGGCGCCTTGTGGGCCGCTCGTTCAAATATCACCGTCCGCGCGGCATTCTGACCGCCGGACCGGAAGAGCCAAATGCTTTGGTTGAGCTGCGCACCGGCGCGCATCTTGAGCCGAACACCCGCGCCACTGTGGCCGAGCTGTTTGAGGGCCTCAGTGCCACCAGCCAGAACCATCGCGGATCGCTGGACTATGATCTGATGGCGGTGACGGATCTTATGTCACGCTTCCTGTCAGCAGGGTTTTATTACAAAACCTTCATGTGGCCCAAGGCGTTTTGGGAGAAGGTTTACGAGCCGATTATTCGCAAATCCGCCGGGTTGGGCAGTCTTTCAATGCTCGAAGACCCCGATACCTATGACAAGGGGTTTTTGCATTGTGATCTGCTGGTGATTGGCAGCGGGCCGGCCGGGCTGAGTGCTGCCCTCGCCGCCGGGCGCGCGGGCGCAAGGGTTATTTTGGCGGATGAGGATTTTGCCACTGGCGGGCGGCTCAATTCTGAGACGCTTGAGATTGACGGCAAGGCCGGGGCCGATTGGGCCACGCAG
>CAZZKL010000165.1:0-4447 GCA_964655135.1 uncultured Roseovarius sp.
GCCTCATCCGGCCAGTCCTGTGAAATCATCGCATCCGGAAACCGCGCCTTTGAAGCAAAGCTTTCGCGCGGGTCGATCACCAGCGGATCATAGCCGGTAATCTGCGCCATCGGCACCAGCGCCTGCGCGATATGTACCGCCCCCACGATGATCAGCCGCAACGGCGGGTTGTGAATGGCGATGAAGGTCTTGCCATCCTCCGCAAAGCCTGAGCGGTCCTTCCTGAAACGAGCCTCAAACCCATCATAAACCAGCCGCTTTTCCACCCCCTTACCGGTGATATAAGCCACCGGCCTGCGCTCATTTCGGGCCGCAACCAGTTCTTCAAGCATCGCCACCGGCATCACCGCGCCCACCGGCTCCACCAGTATCCGAATGGTGCCGCCACAGGCCAGCCCGACGGCAAAGGCATCATTGTCACTGACGCCGTATTCCAGCATCACAGGCGTGGCGTTTTCCATCGCATCCAGCGCCTCGGCCACCACCGCGCCCTCAACACAGCCGCCCGAGACCGAGCCGGCAATCTCACCCGCGCCGCTAATCGCCAGTTGACTACCCGTGCGCCGGGGCGCCGAGCCCCAGGTCTGCACCACCGTCGCCAGCGCCGCCCCCCGGCCCTCATTATGCCAACGCAGGGCGGTCTCGGGTATGTTGTCAAATCTCTCGGTCACGGGGGGCCTATCCTTTTAATGACACATCTGTTGCAACCCGTAAGGCGGGCTTCAGCCCGCCACCTCTTTAGGAGGGGGGCGGGCTGAAGCCCGCCTTACGGACAAAATCAAGTGAAGCGAACCACGAAAAAGGGCCGCCCGCAAGGCGGGCAGCCCCTCAATTCCGAGATTATCGGGTTTTATTCCGCCGGTGATACAACCGCACCGTGGCCTGCCAACCGCTCGGGCAAGACAAACGCCACAAGGATAAACGCCGCGCCAAGGAGTATCCCCAGCACATCCCCCGGCAGGCCGGTCAACCCGTCATAGCCTGCGCCGGGCACGGTGCCCAATGTCACCTTGCCGCCCGCCAGCTTGTCCAGCAACCCGGTGGATTTCCACCACGGGTAACTCACCATATAAGCCGCAGCGCCCAGCAGCCCGCCCGCGATGAAGAACAGCGCATCCTTGCGCCCCGACGCCGCCGCACTCAGCCCGGTGCCCGGGCAATAGCCCGAGATGGCCCAGCCGGTGCCAAGCATCAACCCGCCGATAAATACGCCCACATAAGCCGATTTCACGCTCATATGGCCAACATCCACCAGCCCCAGCATCTGCCCGCCGAACATCAGCACCGACCCGGTGCCAATCGCCAGCAAAATGGTTTTCATCAGGTGCAGGTTGGTCAGGTTCAGCATCTTAACAATCCAGTTGGGATTTGACGCGCCGGTGCGATCAAGAACCGCGCCAAACGCCAGCCCAATCACTATGGCAAGAAGAATAGTAGTCATGGCTCAGGCCTCCTTTTTATACATCATCATGGCAACGGGAATGGCCGCAGCAAATGCGCCCAAGGTAAAAATATACCCCGAAAGCGAGGTCTGCATCAGCCCGCTCATCATATGCCCCGAGGTACAGCCCCCCGCCAGCCGCGCGCCGTAAAGCACGATGAACCCGCCCAAAAACGCCACTAGGGAACGCTTAACCGGCGTGTCCCCGTAATTGGCGTACCAGATGGCCGGCAAGCGCCGCTCATCCGCGCCCACCCCGCCGCGCAGCATCGCCGACAGGCCCGCGCCGATCATCATCGCGATGACAAACACAAAGCTGTAATTCAGTGGGTTGGCTGCGTGGCTGGCATATTTGCCGCCGGATTTGGCCAGATAGGCATTGGTCGAGGTAAAACCATCCGCCGTTTTGGTGATCAGATCGGAATGGATCATATCACCGATCATCCCGTCCAGTATGACAAACTGCGTGCTCACGCCGATGGGCTTGACCAGCAGCACTGCCGCGAAAAATACGACGCCCAGCAGAACGCCGCCTGACTTCCAGTTGAGAGGCATGGGCTTCCCTTTCAGTTGTTACATTCATTATTTTGAATATAACAGAATCAGCCCGGTTATAAATTGACCCAGATCAATTTGTCGCAGTTGCAAAGGGGGGGGGGCGGGCTGAAGCCCGCCTTACGGATTGGGATCAGCCGCTCAATTGCGCCATAAGCCGCGCCTTTTCACCGCTATCGGAGGGCGATGAAATCACCACGCCCAGCTCTTCTAATGTGGCAATTGAATGCCCGGCCCGGAATGCATCCACATGCGGCAGCATTGCCGCAATGCCGCGCGCTTTGGGGGCAAACCCCTCCCATCTGAGCAGCGGATTAACCCAGATCAGGCGACGGGCGGAAAGATGCAATCGCTCAATCTCGCGGCTGAGCTGCCCCGGCTCATCGCGGTCAAGTCCGTCGGTGATCAGCAACACCACCGCCCCCTGCCCCATGACCCGTCGCGACCAATCCCGGTTGAACGTATGCAGACACGCGCCAATCCGCGTGCCGCCCTCCCAATCGCGCGCCTGTTTGCCCGCACTCGCCAGCGCCGCATCCACATCGCGCGTCGCCAAATGCCGGGTGATATTCGTCAGCTGCGTGCCAAAGGTAAACCCATGCACCTTTGCCCAGCCCTGCCCGCGCCGGTTGGCCACCGCATGTATAAAATGCAGCACCATCCGGCTATATTGGCTCATCGAGCCGGAAATATCGCAGATCACCACCAGATTGGGCCAGCGCGGCCGTGGCTTTTTCATTGCAATCTTATTCAGCTCGCCACCTTTGCGCAGCGCCTGCCTGAGTGTGCGGCGCGCATCAAACGCACCGCCCGCATGGCTTGGCATACCCCGGCGCGACGGCAGCGGCTTTACCGGCAGGCTGAGACGCGCCAACATCCGTTTGGCCTGAGCAATTTCCGTCAGGCTCATCTGTTCAAAATCAAGGCTGCGCAGGCGTTCCTCGCCCGTGCTTGTGGCACTGGCATCAACCTCAATCAGCGTCTCTTCTTCGGCGCTGTCGGCAAAATCCGGCAGATCCCTCTGCGCCCCGTCCAGCAACGCCTCAGCCGCGCGTTTCTCCGCCGCCTCTGCGCCGCGCTCGTCCTGCACGCCGCGAATGGCAGGCAGCATCATCGCCATCATATGTTCAAGAAACTGCGGATCGCGCCAGTAAAGCCGAAACACCTGAGCAAAGACCCGCGCCTGTTCGGGCCGGTTCACGAAACACGCCTGCAACGTCCAGAAAAAATCATGTTTGCGGGTGAACCCCACCGCCTCAACCGCGCGCACCGCATCGATCACCCGGCCCGGCCCAATCGGCAGCCCGGCCCGGCGCAGGGCACGGGCGAAATGGGTGATGTTATGGCTGAGCCGGGGGATGTCCGGCAGATCAAACGGGGCGTATTCAGGCATTAAATGTTCCGTGGGGGCGCTGCCCCCACACCCCCCAAAAGTTTAATTTGAGTATTTATGGAAAAATGAAAGATCATGCCGCATCGAGCCCGGCCTTGACCTCATCCAAAATGCGTTTGGCCTCGGAGCCCTGAAGTTGCTGAATATCGTCTTGGTATTTTAGAATTGCACCCATGGTGTCGGCAATCACCTCGGGGCTGAGGTTGATCACATCCAAAGCCAGCAGGCATTTGGCCCAGTCAATCGTCTCGGCCACACCGGGCTTTTTGAACAGGTCTTCCGTGCGCAAGGCCTGCACGAACGCCACCACCTCGCGGCTGAGGTTTTCCGCCGCTTCCGGCGCGCGGGCTTTTAATATCTCAATCTCACGCTCAAAATCCGGGTAGTCCACCCAATGATACAGGCAGCGGCGTTTGAGCGCATCATGCACCTCGCGGGTGCGGTTGGAGGTGACAATCACGATCGGCGGCTCGGGGGCGTGGATGGTGCCAAGCTCCGGAATTGTCACCTGAAAATCACTGAGAGCCTCAAGCAAAAACGCCTCAAACGGCTCATCCGTGCGGTCCAGCTCATCAATCAGCAAAACCGGCGCGCCGCCGGGCTGTGGGCGCATCGCCTGCAACAAAGGCCGCTCGATCAGAAACTCTTCGCCAAACAGGTCTTTCTTAAGCTGATCCGTGTCGGCCCCGCTTGTGGCTTCAGTGGCGCGGATGGCAATCATTTGCGCCGCAAAATTCCACTCACACACCGCCGAGGACGCATCCAACCCCTCATAGCATTGCAACCGGATCAGACGGCGGCCCAGCCCCGCCGCCAGCGCCTTGGCGATCTCGGTCTTGCCCACCCCGGCCTCGCCTTCCAAGAATAGGGGTCGGCCCAGCGTCAATGCCAGATACACCACCGTGCCCAGCGCCCGGCTACAGATATAATTCTGCGCCGCCAGCAGGGATTGCACCTCTTCAATCGAGCCCGGTTTTTGCATGATGTCCTCCTATTTCCACGTCAGAACTGCGCCAGAACTGCGCCAGAACTGCGCCAGAACTGCACGGGGGCGGCGG
>CAZZKL010000165.1:4547-6369 GCA_964655135.1 uncultured Roseovarius sp.
CAGAACTGCGCCAGAACTGCGCCAGAACTGCGCCAGAACTGCACGGGGGCGGCGGGGCCGTCAAGGGTGCGGCCTATTTCAAAACCAATACTGGCAGAGCCGCGCATGATTGTGTAAGTCCGGTTTATGAGCCAAAGCCTGACCCTGATCCGCCCCGATGACTGGCACCTGCACCTGCGCGATGGGGCGATGCTGCGCGCGGTATTGCCTGAAACCACCCGGCATTTCGCCCGTGCCATCATCATGCCCAATCTTGTGCCGCCAGTGGTAACCGGGGCCGAGGCGCAGGCCTACCGCAAACGCATCATCGCCGCCCTGCCCGAGGGCGCGGATTTCATGCCGTTGATGACGCTTTACCTCACCGAAGATACCGACCCGGAGGATGTGGCCACGGCTTTTGCCAGCGGTCTGATCACGGCTGTCAAACTATACCCCGCCGGGGCCACCACCAATTCCGCCAGCGGCGTGGCCAATTTTGACCGCGTGCGCGGCGTGCTGGAAAAAATGGCCGAGATTGGCCTGCCGCTCTGCCTGCATGGCGAAGTGACCGACCCCGACGTCGATATATTTGACCGTGAGGCGGTGTTCATCGACCGCATCCTTGATCCCCTGCGCCGCGCCACCCCGGGCCTTAAAACCGTGATGGAACATATCACCACTAAAAACGGCGTGGACTATGTCAAAAGTCAGGATAATCTGGCGGCCACAATCACCACCCACCACCTGATCATCAACCGCAATCATATCCTGGTGGGCGGCATCAAACCGCATTACTATTGCCTGCCCGTGGCCAAACGCGAAAGCCACCGCCAAGCGCTCCGTGCCGCCGCCACCTCGGGCGATGACCGCTTCTTTCTCGGCACAGACAGCGCGCCGCATACGGACGCCCTCAAAGAAAACGCCTGCGGCTGTGCGGGATGTTTCACCGCCCCCAATACCATGGCCATCCTCGCGCATGTGTTCGAGGCCGAAAACGCCCTTACCCAACTCGAAGGTTTCACCTCCCGCCACGGCCCGGGTTTCTACGGCCTGCCCCTCAACAAAACCACCCTCACCCTGACCAAAGGCGCGGCCTATACCCTCCCGGGTAAAATCCCCACCAAAGACGGCCCCGTCACCCTCTTCAACCCCGGATTCGCGCTTCACTGGAAAGTAACCTGAGGTTTCTTCTGGCCAAAAATATCCTCGCCGAAGGCATATAATCTCTGCACAACACCGATTAAGGACCCCACAAGATGATCCCCACCTCCTACCCCAGCCCTCAGGAAATCGCCCGCCTCAGCGCCCGCATGTTGCTTGAGATCAACGCCGTGCATTTCAACGCCGAGACCCCCTTCATCCTCGCCTCCGGCCTGCCCAGCCCAACCTATATCGACTGCCGCAAACTGATCAGCTACCCGCGTATCCGATCAACCCTAATGGATTTTCTCACCGTCACAATCATGCGAAACGCGGGCTTTGAAGCCTTCGACAACATCGCAGGCGGCGAAACCGCCGGCATCCCCTTCGCCGCTTTGGTGGCCGAGCGCATGGCCCTGCCAATGACCTATGTGCGCAAAAAACCCAAAGGCTACGGCCGGGGCGCCCGCATCGAAGGGGTCATGCAGGAGGGCCAGCGCGTCCTCTTGGTGGAGGACCTGACAACCGATGGCGGCTCCAAGCTCAGCTTCGTCGATGCCATCCGCGAAACCGGTGCCACCTGCGGCCACACGGCGGTGATTTTCTACTATGGCATCTTTCCCGAGACCGAAAAGACCCTCGCAGATCACGGCATTGACCTGCATTACCTTTGCACTTGGTGGGACGTCCTGACCGAGGCCCG
>CAZZKL010000166.1:0-6360 GCA_964655135.1 uncultured Roseovarius sp.
GTTGCACCCACCCTACATTTTTAACCGAACTGTTGCACAAACGGTTGTTAACTGAAAACGACTTTTCTGGACGCAAGGCATCATGCCAGGATGCGCGAATTTCGGGCGTTGAAGGAGGGGTTGGGGTAGGGACGCAGTCGCGCGTGAAACACATCTCATGATGACAACAGGGCAAACCCGCCTCAGGCGTATGATTTGACCCGTCTTAAAGACTTCGATCATATTTATAAGATAGATCACTTGCAGACTCAGAATTTGACTCAGGTCAAGGCCGCCTCTCGCAACACCTGAGAAAAGCCTGTATGAATGAACCCGTGTAAGCCGGAGTATACCCCTTGGCCAACGACCAATCAGACGCCCCTGAAAGCCTTTATGCTGCCCGTGAACCGATCTTTCCCAAGAAGGTTTATGGCAAGTACCGCAATCTGAAGTGGTATATCATGGCGTTCACCCTTGGGATTTATTACATAACCCCCTGGATCAGATGGGATAGGGGGCCAAACCTGCCGGATCAGGCGGTGTTGATTGATCTGGCCAATCGCCGGTTCTTTTTCTTCTGGATCGAAATATGGCCCTATGAGTTTTATTTTGTTGCAGGCCTGCTGGTGATGGCGGGCTTGGGGCTTTTTCTGTTCACCTCGGCCTTGGGGCGGGTCTGGTGCGGTTATGCCTGCCCGCAAACCGTGTGGACCGATTTGTTTATTCTGGTCGAGCGCTGGATTGAGGGCGACCGCAATGCCCGCCTGCGGCTGCACCGGCAGAAGAAATGGGATATGCGCAAGCTGCGCCTTCGGCTGACCAAATGGTTTGTGTGGTTGTTGATTGCCGTGGCGACCGGCGGGGCCTGGGTGTTTTATTTCACCGATGCGCCGCAGCTATTGCAGAATTTGCTGGCCTTCAATGCCCATCCGGTGGCCTATATCACCATTGCGGTGCTGACGGCGACCACGCTGTTTTTCGGCGGCTTTGCGCGGGAACAGATTTGCATTTACGCCTGCCCGTGGCCGCGTATTCAGGCGGCGATGATGGATGAAGACACGCTTGTGGTGGGCTACCGTGAATGGCGCGGGGAGCCGCGCAAACATTCCGAGGCGGTTAAGGCGGGTGAACCGCAGGGCGATTGCATTGATTGCATGGCCTGCGTCAATGTCTGCCCGGTGGGGATTGATATCCGCGACGGGCAGCAGATGGAATGTATAACTTGCGCTTTATGCATTGATGCCTGCGATGACATCATGGCCAAGATTGGCAAGCCGCGCGGGTTGATTGATTACATGGCCTCGACCGATGAGGAGGCGGAGCGCGCGGGTGGTGCGCCCAAGCCGATCATCAAACATATCCTGCGGCCGCGCACGATCATGTATACCTCGCTTTGGTCGCTTGTGGGCGTTGGTCTGGTGGTGGCGCTGTTCATCCGGCCGGATATTGATGTCACGGTGGCACCGGTGCGCAATCCCACATTTATCACCATGTCGGACGGCACCATTCGCAACACCTATGAGGTGCGCCTGCTCAATAAACATGGTGAGGAGCGCAGTTTTCGCATAACCGCACAGGGCAATCCGGTGGTACATGTGTTGCTGGAAGGGCAGGAGGGCAACACGGTTGTTGTTCCCGCCGACAGCACGCTTAATCAACGGGTTTATCTGGATGCGCCGGGCTGGTCCCATCCGGCCAAGGCCGAGCGCACCGAGGTGCGGATTTGGGTTGAGGACAAAACCAATGGCGACCGGGCCTATAAAGATACGGTGTTTAACGGGGTGGCAAACTGATGCAAATGAAACGTGAGATCACCGGCAGGCATGTATTGCTTGGCTTTGTGGCGGCTTTTGGGGTGATCATCGGGGTTAATCTGGTGCTGGCCTATCAGGCGTTAAAAACCTATCCCGGGCTGGAGGTGAAAAATTCCTATGTCGCCAGTCAGGAATTCAACAGCCGCAAAGCTGCGCAAGAGGCGCTGGGCTGGAGTGTGCGGGCCAGCCATGCGGATGGGTTGCTCAGGCTGGCGATAACCGACAGTGATGGCACCCCGGTTGAGGTGCAAAAACTGAAGGCCATCCTTGGTCGCGCAACCGATATAAGCGATGACAGAACCCCGGCGTTTGCCTTTAACGGCAAGGCCTATATCGCCGCGGTTGATCTGGGCGGCGGCAACTGGGTGATCCGGATGATTGCCACCGCCGAAGATGGCACCGAATTTCGCCAGCGCGTGATGCTGCGAAGACAATGAGCACGGCGCTGCGCCCTCCCGCTGCCGCCTGCCCGGCCTGTGTGGCCGCTCCGGCGGCGGAGCTTCTGGCCGGGGCGCAAAAGCCCGATGGCCCGGCCCGGATTGCGCTTTCACTGCCGACCATCCATTGCTCGGCCTGTATTGCAAAGATCGAGCGCGGGCTGGCGGCGTATCCCGGTGTCACGACCGCGCGGGTGAACCTGACATTGAAGCGCGCCAGCATTGAGGCCGACCCGGATATTAGCGCCCGCGATATGGTGCAGTTGGTTGAGGGCTTGGGCTTTGAAGCGCATGAGCTGGATCCGGGCACATTGAATGCCACCGCCACCGACCGGGCCGGGCGCAACCTGTTGATGCGCCTTGCCGTGGCCGGGTTTGCGATGATGAATGTGATGCTTTTGTCGGTCGCCGTTTGGGCCGGGGCTGCGGATGCCACCCGCGATATGTTTCATTGGATTTCCGCCGCCATTGCCCTGCCCGCCATCGCCTTTGCCGGGCAGCCGTTTTTTAGCAATGCCTGGGCCGCGCTGTCAAAACGCACGTTGAATATGGATGTGCCGATTAGCCTCGCGATTGTGCTGGCGCTGGTCACCTCGCTTTGGGAAACTTCGCTGAGCGGTGCCCATGCTTATTTTGATGCGGCGCTGGCGCTGACGTTTTTCCTGCTGGCGGGGCGCTATCTGGATCACCGCACCCGGGCGATTGCCCGCTCGGCGGCAGAAGAACTGACGGCGCTGGAAGTGCCGCGCGCCATTCGCCTGAGCGACGGGGGTGAGCAAGAGGTGAACATCGCCGCGCTGGCGGTGGGGGATCTGATCCTCGTGCGCCCGGGGGGGCGGATGCCGGTGGATGGTGAGATCGTCACCGGCATGTCTGAGATCGACCGGTCCCTGCTGACCGGAGAGACATTACCGGTGCAGGCCGGGCCGGGACAGGTGGTCTCGGCGGGGGAGGTCAATCTGACGGGGCCTTTAACCATTCGCGCCACCGCCGTTGGGGCGGATACATCGCTGCACCGGATGGCCGATCTGGTGGCAATCGCGGAATCCGGGCGCTCGCGCTATACCTCATTGGCGGACCGAGCGGCAAAGATTTATGCGCCGGGGGTGCATATCCTGTCGGCGCTGAGTTTTATTGGCTGGCTGCTGATCACCGGCGATATGCGGGTGGCGCTGAATATCGCGGCGGCGGTGCTGATCATCACCTGCCCCTGCGCCCTTGGGCTGGCGGTGCCTGCGGTGACCACTGCCGCGTCGGGGCGGTTGTTTCGTAAGGGGTTGCTGATCAAAGATGCCACCGCGTTGGAGCGGCTGGCGCAGGTGGATACGGTTGTGTTTGACAAAACCGGCACCCTGACGGCGGGCACGCCGGAGCTGACCAATCTGGAGGCGCTGCCGCGTGAGGCGGCCCCGATTGCACTGGCGCTGGCGCAGGGATCAGCGCATCCGCTGGCCAAAGCCATCACCGAGGCGGCGCGCAAGGCCGGGGTTGCCCCGGCGCAGGTGACGCAGATTTCCGAGGTGCCGGGATACGGTAGCAAAGGCCTGTGGCAGGGCGATGAGATACGGCTGGGCCGCGCCGGATGGACCGGGGCCGAGGCGCTGGGGCAGACGGCCACATATTTGAAAATTGGCGATCAGCCCGCGCTGGCCTTTACCTTTACCGACCGGCTGCGCGAGGGCGCTGATGAGGCGGTTCAGGCGTTGATCCGCAGCGGCAAAACCGTGCATCTGATGTCGGGCGATACCACCCCGGTGGTTGCGGATTTGGCGCGGCGGCTGGGCATCTCCAACTGGGTGGCTGAGGCCCTGCCTGCGGATAAATCCGCCCGCATTCAGGAGATGACAGCGGCGGGGGCGCATGTGTTGATGGTGGGGGATGGGCTGAATGATACGGCGGCTTTGGCGGCGGCGGATGTGTCCATTTCGCCGGCCTCGGCGCTGGATGCGGCACGGGTGGCCAGCGATATTGTGCTGTTGGGCACGGACCTTAGCCCGATTGCCGCTGCTTGCACCACGGCACGGGCCGCGCGCCGGCGCATCTCCGAGAATTTCACCATTGCGGCGGTTTATAATCTGGTGGCGGTGCCGCTGGCGATGGCCGGGTTTGCCACGCCCCTGATTGCGGCATTGGCAATGTCGGCCAGCTCAATTACCGTGTCACTGAACGCGCTGAGGCTGAGGTAAAGCCGATGAATGTCCTTGTCTATCTGATCCCGATTTCGTTGCTCTTGGGCGGCATCGGCCTTGTGGCGTTTGTCTATACGGTCAGATCAAACCAATATGACGACCCCGACGGTGACAGCCGCCGCATTCTGAGCGATGAATGGGACGATCATCCTAAAAAATGAGCGTTAGCCCGGCCCGATCATGAAGCAGGTGACCTTTTTGGCCTGCAACCGACGACAGGCAAGATCGGCGGTTTCGCGGCTTAACCCCATGAAATTTGCGTCAAACCCGTTGGAGCGCTGCACCACCTTGCGCAGGCTGCCATCCAGCGTTGTCATCTCGCTCAGCGCGGTTTTCATCAGCACGGAACGGGCTTTGTATTGGCTGGGATAGCGGCCCACATTGATGCCCCAATAGCGCCCACCAGAGGTTGAGACGCGGGCCACCACGGTTTGCACCGGATCTGTTGGCGCGGCGCTGGCCAATACCAGAGCCTCAGGCGGGGTGGCAGGCGGAGTGGCCGGGGCGGCAGAATTGCCCGCCTGCGCGGCGCGAAGCGCGTTTTCAATATCCGAATTATCCGCCAGCAAAACAGGGGCAGAGATGGCCGAGCCGGGGCGGATTTTCGGCCGCAGGCTTTTCTTCACCGCCGCCGCCGAAGCCAGACGCACGGTTTTGCCAGCGCCGCTGTTCAGCCTGCCCATATAGGCGGGCCGGACCGGGCGATTGAGCGCCACCCGAGTGGGGGATTTGCGAAAGCCAAGGTCAAGCAGTTCGGCCACCCGGGCATTGCGGGTTGCGGTGGAACGGCCGCCAAATACCGTGGCGATCACGCGCTCATTGCCGCGCCTTGCGCTGGCCACCAGATTAAACCCCGCCGCGCGGGTATAGCCGGTTTTGATACCGTCCGCGCCGCGATAGCTTTGCAACAGTTTGCGGTTGGTATGACGCACGATTTTGCCGCCCGCATCGGCGGTGATACGCGAAAACAGATTGTAATAATCCGGGTAGTCGTAAAACAAATGCCGCCCCAGATTTGTCATATCCCGCGCGGTGGAAAGATGCCCGGCCTCGGTCAGGCCATTGGCGTTTTTGAAGGTGGTGCGGGTCATGCCCATGGCCCGGGCGGTGCGGTTCATCCGGCGGGCAAATTTGGCCTCAGAGCCTTCAATCGCCTCGGCCAGGGCGGTGGCCGCATCATTGGCCGATTTCACCGCCGCCGCACGCACCAGATAGCGCAGGCGAATTTTCTGTCCGGCTTTCAGCCCCAGTTTTGAGGGCGGTTCACTGGCCGCATGTTTTGAGATTGTGACCTCAGTATCCAGGCTGATCTCGCCGTTTTCAACCGCTTCAAACACGATGTAGAGGGTCATCATTTTGGTCAGAGAGGCCGGGTGCAGCCGGGTATCGGCGTTCTCCGATTTCAGCACTTGACCGGTGCGCGCATCAATCACAAATTCCGCATAAGGGGCGGCCATCGCGCTTAGGGGCACAACAACCAACATCCAGATCGCGGCAAGCGCAATCAGACCCCAACGGATCGGCTGCTTGTTCCGAACCTTCATGGTACTACTCTTTTTTTCTGCCTCATACCGCCGGTTTTCCGGCTGGTTTATTATTAGTAAGGCAAAGGTAGCACAGAGATATTTTTATTTAAAGCCTTCATTTATAAGGAAAATATTGTGGTATGCGGGCCACATCGCCCCCTAGATGTAGGGGTTTGGTATTTTGCATCCACAAGATTAGCCCCTCAAACGGGCCGTTTGGCCAAGAGATCACAGACCGTAAGCGCCGGATTATTGGCAAATGTTTGCCGGAAATGACGGTTTAAAGGCTTGGCTTGAAGCTTGCCAGTTTGGCACCAAAGCCGATGAAAACCACCCCGGTCACGCCTTTGAAACACCAATTTAAAGCGTTTCGACTTAAACCTGAGACAGGGTTAAGACGAAACGTAGTGCAACA
>CAZZKL010000167.1:0-6328 GCA_964655135.1 uncultured Roseovarius sp.
CGGACGGAACGCGGCGCTGACCTTACCGCCACCGTCGCTGATGGCCACCACATCGGGGGCCAGCAACGATAAAACCGTGGCATGGTCCTGCGCCATGGTGGCTTGGGCGAATTTCGCGAGCAAAGCGGCGGTTTCAGCCGGGTCCGGCTCAAACCGGGGTTTTTGCGATTTCACCTGTTTGGCGGCGCGGCTGACCAACTGACGGCAGGCAGCTTCGGATTTATTCAAAATGCCAGCCAATTCAGCATAATCGGTGTCAAACACCTGACGCAAAATATAGGCGGCACGCTCTTCCGGTGTCAGCCGCTCCATCGCCCATAAAAGCGCCAGTTGGCATTCCTGCGCCATGGCAAACTTATCTTCGCCCGATTGCTCGGTTTGCGCCATCAACGGCTCAGGCAACCACGGGCCGACATAGGTTTCGCGCCGGTGCCGGGCCGAGCGCAGGGCATCTATTGCCAGCCGCGTTGTTACCCGGTGCAGCCACGCGGCGGGGTTTGCAATGCCCTGATCAGCGGCCCCTGACCAGCGCAGCCATACGTCTTGCACGATGTCCTCGGCGGCGGCCCGCTCGCCCAGCATACGGTAGGCCAGCGCGATCAGGCGCTGGCGTTCACGTTGGAAAGGGTCAAGCGTGGCAGATGTCATGCGCGTATCTTTACTATAGGGTGATATGTTTCGCCCAGTATAATTCGCTGGCAGGCCTTGCCATGGCCCAAGGCCCGCTTCATCACCGGATACGCCCGGCCCGAGGCGGCGGCATAGGCGGCTGAGATCATCGCCTTTTCGCCGTGGTTTGCGCGGATTTCATCGCGCAGGGCATCGGCCTCACTATCCCCTGAAATCGCCGCCTCGGCAAAGCGAAACCCAAGCCCCGCCGGGCCTGCCGCCTCAAAATCACGGGCCAGACAGGCAATGATATGGGCCTCATCCACTCCCGCCTTCACAGCCATATCAACAACCAACTGCGCGCAAGGCCCGCAATCGCCGTCAAGGGTTGAGGCCAGCACCGCCCCGGCCCAGACCTCAGGCACCGGGCCTTTCATCTGACTGACCGCTGTAAGGCCAAGATAGCGCAACGCCGCCATCGGCCAAATATTGTTGACCTCAAGCATATAGGTGATGTTGTACTCATTGCTGCGGCCAAAGTTGCGCAGCATTTTCCCAAGGATGAATTTGATCATGCGGGTTCTCTTTTCAGCCGCAGGGCAAAGAACAGGGCGACGGCGGCAATCCCGGCGGTGGGGAGCAGCTCACCAAACATTCCGGCAATGCCGGATACCTCAGTTTGGCCAATGCCAACCAGATGGAACAGCCCGTGCAGCACCGGAAAAGCCGCGCCCAGAAGGGCCAGGGTTTTATCACCGCGCACCGCACCAAGGCAAAGCCCCGCCGCACTGACCAGAAAGGCAAAGCCCACGTCGCGGCTGAAGTGATCATTAAACGGCCCGGTATCGGGCACACCAGGGATGGTTTGGTAGAATGTGAGTGGCAGCATGATAAGCCAGGCCGCAATACCCGCGAAATATACGGCAAGCAGCAACAGGATGGATTTGGTCATTGGTTGAACCCCTTTCGTATATATGACGAGACGGGGCATTGATTTGTGACAAAGGGATGGGGAATTATTGGAAAATATTATGAAATATAGCTTGTGTTGGGTGGGGTTCAAGCTGTCCCGAACGCCCCGGGGGAGTGTTTCAGGCGAGACCCTCAACAGGGCCTTGTTGTCAGGCCAAATGTTGTCAGGCCAAATGTTGTCAGGCCAAATATTGATCCGGTGAGCAGGGCCAGTACAGTCATGCACTGGCCCTTTCAAACAATTTTTAGTCTATTTGAACTTCTGTATCTCCCCTGATTTAAGGCGGCTGAGATAGCTGTTCATCTCACGCTTGACGATTGGCATTAAGACATAAAGCCCAGTGATATTGACCACCGCCATGGCAAAGATCGCCGCATCCGAGAAGTCGATGACCGGGCCAAGGCTGGCAGCGGCACCAATGACAACAAAGATGCAGAAGATGATCTTGAACACCAATTCTGTCGTCTTGCCTTCACCAAACAGATAGGTCCAGGCCTTGAGGCCATAGTAGGACCAGCTGATCATGGTGGAAAAGGCAAACAGGATCACCGCGATGGCCAGAATATATTTGAACCAACCAAAAGTCGCCGAGAAAGCAGCCGATGTCAGGGCCACGCCCTTATTGCCGTCAATCGTCTGGATGGTTTTGCCACCTTCGTCCAGAATATATAGGCCGGTATTGGGATCGGCAACCAACTGACCGGTAATGATAATCACCAGCGCGGTCATGGTACAGATCACCACAGTGTCGATGAACGGCTCCAGCAATGACACGAACCCTTCGGTAATCGGCTCTTTGGTCCGCACTGCCGAGTGGGCAATCGCCGCCGAGCCAACGCCCGCCTCATTCGAGAAGGCCGCGCGTTTGAAGCCCTGTATCAAAGCCCCCACAACACCACCTGCAACACCAAGCCCGGTAAAGGCTCCGTCGAAGATCTGACCAAAGGCCCAGCCGATTTTGTCGTAGTTCACCAAGATGATGATCAAAGCCGTGGCGACGTAAAGAACGCCCATGATCGGCACAACTTTTTCGGTAACTTTGGCAATGGATTGCAAGCCACCCACGATCACTGCAAAGACAATACCAGCAAAAACAACGCCGGTGATCCAGCCCGGAAAGTCACCCACAACATTGGTGATCTGGGCATGTGCCTGATTGGCCTGGAACATGTTGCCGCCACCCAGCGCGCCAAGGATACAAAAGACCGAGAACAGGACCGCAAGAAATCTACCACCCGGCACGCCGCGTTCTTTGAAGCCCTTGGTCAGGTAATACATCGGGCCGCCCGAAACGGTGCCATCGGCATACTCATTGCGGTATTTCACCCCCAGCGTACATTCGGTGAATTTCGACGCCATGCCCATCAGGCCTGCGAGGATCATCCAGAATGTCGCCCCCGGGCCGCCAATGCCAACAGCCACCGCCACACCGGCGATATTGCCAAGGCCCACGGTGCCCGACAACGCTGTTGCGAGTGCCTGAAAGTGGCTGACCTCACCGGCATCATTGGGGTTGGAGTAATCCCCCTTCACCAGTGCAATTGAATGCGGGAATGCGCGGAATTGAATGAGCCCGAAATAAATGGTGAAAATCGTTGCAGCCACCACCAGCCAGGCCACAATCCACGGAAAGGATGTGCCGGGAAACGGACTAAAGATAAAGCTTACAAACCAGCCGGTTGAGCTGGCAAATATCTGATTGACCTTTTCATCAAGCGATTGCGCCAGTGCCGGGGTGCTGGTCATTGCCAGTCCGGCTGCCGCAAGGCTTGCGTATTTTATTTTGTTAAACATGTGACTATCCCTGTTGTTTTTTATTTATGGCACGACGGTGCAAGGCACCGGTGCAGATTGAACAAGTGAGCCAGCAACCGAGCCAAAGACCCGTGCGCCAATCCCACCTTCACCATCACGGCCAATCACGATCTGCGTGGCATTGCTGTCTTTGCAGATGTCGCTCAGCGTGTTGGCGATATGGCCGTATTTGATCACGGTCTCAATGCTTACACCGCTGCCTTCAAACCGCTTGAGCACCGGGGCCAATACGGCCCCCTCGGCGCGGGCCATCTCTTCGTTACGGCGCTTATGGCGTTCGTCCAGCTCGATTGGGGTCAAAAAGGAATAGGGTGACCACTCCAGAACATGGGCAATCAACACTGATCCGC
This sequence comes from uncultured Roseovarius sp., assembly GCA_964655135.1. Lineage (GTDB taxonomy): Bacteria > Pseudomonadota > Alphaproteobacteria > Rhodobacterales > Rhodobacteraceae > Roseovarius. The sequence goes on from CAZZKL010000167.1 coordinate 3,748, forward strand.
CCTGACTTTTGGCCCGATCAACAGCGAAATCCAGCGCCCGATTGGCCGCCTCGCTGCCATCATAACCAACAACAAATTTTCCCGACATTGTAGATACTCCTTCGGTTTCAAATCACGCGCACGAATGTTGCGCGCTATTTTTTATAACACAATTTTAGAGGGAAATATTCTTTAACACTTGTGAGAGTTCGGAAATATTTGTAATTATATTCGAAATATGCGCTCAAAATAGGAAAAATTCCGATGAATAGCATAGATATTAAAATACTTTCCATTCTTCAACGGGATGGCCAAATTTCTATGGCACGGCTGTCCGAGCAGGTTGGATTATCGCTTTCGGCCTGTCACAGGCGGGTCAAGATACTTGAGGCCAACGGTACGATCTCAAATTATGCGGCCTGTCTTGACCGCAAGGCCATCGGGCTGGAATTACAGGTGTTTCTTGAGGTCAAGCTCAGCTCGCACAGCAAAGAAGATCATGCGGCCTTTGAAGAGAAAATTCTGGCGATGCCCGATGTGCTGGAATGCCATCTGATTTCGGGCGAATTTGATTTCCTGATGCGTGTGGCAGTCAGCGGGCCATCGGATTACGAGGATTTCTATCGCAATCGCCTGTCGCAAATTCCAGCGGTGGCGCAGGTGAAAACCCTCATGAGCATGTCAACGCTCAAGGAATTTCGCGGCTTTAATCTGCAAAGCTTAGAAACATAAATAACATGACTATTATAGTTAAATTATCATTTCTGCACCTTTAGAACGCATTCGCGTATCCAATCTGCCAATAGGTTGATTTTTGTACCTTTTTAGTGACAATACATAACATAAAACCAGGCGGCAGGTGGCCATTTTTCCTTAATTTTTATAAAATGATCCCGCTCTGTGGGAGAGCTGTATTGGAAGGACTATTCAAATGAGACTACATTTTTTAACCGCGTGTGCGGCGCTTTTGGGGATTGCTATACAAACCGCTCCGGTTCAGGCGGGCGAGGCCTATATCGGGGGCCAGGTACTTGGTGCAATATCGTATAATGATTTTGGTGGAATAAACACCTTGGGCCGGTTTGGGAATAATGATTCAGTGAATGAAACGCTGGCTGGTATTGCCCTGACTTTTGGGTTGCGGGATCAGTTAAAACTGGGAAATATGGCCATCACCCCTGAGATAGAAGCGGCTTGGTATCAGAATTACAACATCACTTCGGCAAGTTTCCCGGGACGGCCAACCCCGATGTTTTTCTACCGGTCCAAGGTTAAAACGGGCCGTCTTGGGCTAAATCTCTGGACACCGTTCTATGCTGATGGCCTGTGGCGCGCCGAGGCCGGTGCGGGCTTTGGTGTGCTTTACCGCGATTTTAAGACAAATGATAACGTGGTTGGCGGCTCGGATGATGATTTTGCGCTTTATGGCAAGCTTGGCGTGCGCCTTCTTCGGCAAGTTGGGCAAAGGGGCAAGCTGACATTAGGGGCAAATTATATCGCTTCTTCCAGAACAAATATTTCATTGGCCGGTATTGGATCGGGCATCCCCGCCGGCAATCTGAGTGTCAAAACAAATGGCCCGGAAATTAGTATCGGGTATCAATTATCCCTTGGTAATTTTGGCAATTAAAACATGCTGAATAAGGCCGACGCGCATCTATGCGGCGGCCTTATTATTTATGCCCCCAGCCGCCGCCGCCCGGGGTGGCCATGCCAAATATCGCGCCATTGGGCAGGTCAATTTCGTCATTGCCTTGCATCTCGCGCCGGGTGCCATCCGGCAACTCGACCCAGTTTTGGCCGGTGGCGCCATTGCCGCCGCCATCCACGCCAAACGGCGGCACAATCCGGTGCGAGCATAGCGTTGTCACCGTCACCGGGGTCAAAAACCGCAACCGCCGGATCACGCCGTTGCCGCCGTGCCAATGGCCTTCGCCCCTTGAATTGGGCCGAATTCCAAACTCTTCCAGCCGCACGGGGAAACGTTTTTCCAAAATCTCAGGGTCTGTCATGCGGGTATTCGTCATATGGCTTTGCACCGCGTCACAACCGTTGAATCCCGGCCCCGCGCCGGTGCCCCCCGCGATGGTTTCATAATTCTGAAATTCCTCGGTGCCCCAGATAAAATTATTCATCGTGGCCTGCGATCCCGCAATCACATGCAAGGCCCCGTAAAGGGCATTACAGGTCGCCTGACTGACCTCGGTATTGCCCGCAATCACCGCCGCCGGATAGGCCGGGTTGAGCATTGATCCCTCCGGCACAATGATCCTGAGCGGCTTGAGACAGCCCTGATTAAGCGGAATATCCGCCCCCACCATGGTGCGGAACACATAAAGCACCACCGCATCACAGATCGAGCGCGGCGCATTGTAATTGCCTTTATTCTGTGGCGACGTTCCGGTGAAATCAATCACCGCTTCGCGCGCGGCGCGGTCAATGCTGACACGCACCTTGATGGTGGTGCCGATGTCCATCGGGTAACTGAACTGCCCGTCGTTCAGGCTGTCGATCACCCGGCGCACAGATTCCTCGGCATTGTCCTGCACATGGCCCATATAGGCCCGCACCACGTCAAGGCCATAAGCATTCACCACCTTCA
>CAZZKL010000168.1:0-6318 GCA_964655135.1 uncultured Roseovarius sp.
AAGATGTCGGGAGTTCGAGCCTCTCATCACCCACCATTCCCATTCCGATATAAATAAGGCTTTTGGTGGTGTGCAAAACGCACGCAACACCAAAGCGTTGCGCCGCGTTTGATTTCTAAGCGGAGCAGCTGGCCCCGCCGAGGACGCAGAATTTGGCACAGTGGGGATGGTTGAGGGCCACATCACGCTCGGCTTCGGCAAGAGTTTGGCCCAATTCAAACTCGGGCGCGTAGGGCAGCAATGTGCAGGCCAGAACCACCGGCGTCTCAGCGCCCCGGCGTTTGACCACCATGCGCGACGAAGAACACATCACGTCATCGGGGGATTTGCCTAAGATGTCCCAGCATTTGGTGGTGATTTCAGGCACGTCCGCCTGTTCGTCCATTTCCGGGAAAAGCACGGTCTGACCCGGATCAGCGGCGTCAATATCAAAGCCGTGGCGGGCATAAAACGCGCGGTAGCCTTCATGCGCCTCAGATTCGGATTCGTGCCACATGGTGCGCCCGGCCACGGTCATGCGGATGCCCGCGTCGCGCAGCCATTTCATGCCCGCAAGGGTGTGGGCATAGGCACCTGTCCCGCGTTCTTTGTCGTGCAGTTTTTGCGACCAGTGATCAACCGAAATGCGCAGGGTGAGCTTGTCGCCGAACTCTGCCACAAGGGCGCGCAGCCCGGCCTTGACCGATTTGCGCATCATCGGGCGCATGGCATTGGTGAGGATCAGCACGTTATAGCCGCGTTCCAGAGAAGTGCGGGCCATGGCGTTCATCTGGGGGTTCATGAACGGCTCGCCGCCGGTAAAGGCAATTTCGGAGACCGGCCATTTACGCGCTTTGATCTGATCAAGGTAATCGCGCACTTCGCCCGCAGTGATATAAACCAGCCGGTCATTGCTGGGCGAGCTTTCGATATAACAGTTGGCGCAGGTAATGTTGCAAAGCGTGCCGGTGTTGAACCACAGCGTTTCAGGATTGCTAAGCGCCACGATGGCGCGCGGCTCGCCCTTGGCGGTGCGCGATGGGTTCTGGAATTTGCCGGTATTGACCTGCTCTGCTACGTTGTCTTTCATTCATACCACCCGGTTTTTATCGTTCTTTTTGCCTATATTGCCCGGGTGAGCAAGGGCAAGGGGCGTGGATGGCTCTGACACCATTGTGATCAGGGTGCTGCGCGCTGGACTTGGGGGGGAAAAGGCGTCAGGCATGAAGCAGATAAAGATCAAGGTCGGGAGAGAGTTGAAAAATGGTATCGCGTGTTATTCCGGTTGAACCGTTTGATTTGATTATTTTTGGCGGCACGGGTGATCTGGCGCGGCGCAAGATATTGCCGGGGCTGTTTCGGCGCTATTGTGCCGGGCAGATCGGCAATCAGACCCATATCATCGGGGCCGCCCGCAATGGCATGAACAGCGCCGAATATCAGGCGTTTATCCGCAAGGCGATTGCCGAATTTGACGATGATGAGGGCTGTGACATGGGCAAGCTCGATGATTTTCTCGGGCTACTGAGCTATGTCCCCATTGATGCGCGTGGCGATACCGGATGGGACGCGCTGGCCGGGATGCTCACATCCGACAGGATCAGGGCGTTTTATTTCTCGGTTGGGCCGGGGCTGTTTGGGGATCTGGCGCAACGCTTGCATAAATACGACATGGCCCGCAGCGACAGCCGGATTGTGGTGGAAAAGCCGTTTGGCCGCGATCTGCAATCAGCGCGGGAGTTGAACGAGGTGCTGGCCGAGCATTTCAAAGAGACACAGATTTACCGGATTGATCATTATCTGGGTAAGGAAACCGTGCAAAACCTGATGGCGGTGCGGTTTGGCAATATGCTGTTTGAGCCGCTCTGGAACTCTCAATATGTGGATCATATTCAGATCACGGTGGCGGAATCCGTGGGCGTGGGCACGCGCGGCGGTTATTACGATAAATCGGGGGCGATGCGCGATATGGTGCAAAACCATCTGATGCAATTATTGTGTTTGATTGCGATGGAGCCACCGGCCAAGTTTGACCCCGATGCGGTGCGCGATGAAAAGCTCAAGGTCATTCGGGCGCTTGATCCGGTGATGCCTGATGACATCGTGCGCGGGCAATATGAGGGCGATGATGACACGCCCGGCTATCGCGATGAGGTGGAAAATCACGAGAGTACAACTGAAACTTTTGTGGCCCTTAGGGCGCATATCAGCAACTGGCGCTGGTCGGGCACGCCGTTTTATCTGCGCACCGGCAAGCGGCTGCGGGACCGCGCCAGTGAAATTGCGGTGGTGTTCAAAGACGCGCCGCATTCGATCTTTGAAGAAGATGACGGGCATCACAGCAATATCCTGACGATCCATTTGCAACCCAATGAGGGGATCGAGCTGGGCGTGACCATCAAGGAACCGGGGCCGGGGGGGATGCGCCTGATTGACGTGCCGCTGGACATGACATTTGCCGAGGCTTTGGGGCCGGACAAGGCGGATTTTCCCGATGCCTATGAGCGGCTGATCATGGATGTGATCCGGGGCAATCAGACCTTGTTTATGCGCGGGGATGAGGTTGAGGCGGCCTGGGCCTGGACCGATCCGATTATTGCGCAGTGGCGGATAAGTGGCGCGGCTCCGCTGGGCTATGCGCCGGGCAGTTCAGGGCCGGATGATGCGTTAATGCTGATGCACCGTGACGGCCGCAGATGGCGGGAGATAAAGCCATGAAATTTATTGAATATGCCGATCGTGAAATGCTGGCGCTTGATCTGGCGGGTCAGTTGGCCGGGGATCTGACGCTGGCGCTGGAGCATGAGGAGCGGGTGCTGTTGGTGGTGCCGGGCGGCGAGACGCCGGGACCGGTGTTTGACAATCTTTGCGCCGCTGATCTGGATTGGGCGCGGGTGGATGTGATGCTGAGCGATGAGCGTTGGGTGCCCGAGGTGCATGTGCGCTCAAACACCCGGATGCTGCGTCAGCGGCTGCTGGTAAATCGCGCGGCCAAGGCGCGGTATTTGCCGCTTTATGCCAAGGCTGAGACCCCTGAGGAGGTGCTGCCCGAGCTGGAGGCGAATATTACGCCGCGCCTGCCGATTGCGGTTCTATTGCTGGGGATGGGGGCGGATATGCATACGGCCTCATTGTTTCCCGGCGCGGACCGGCTGGAAGAGGCGCTGGAAGATTATGCGCCGGTGTTGCTGGCGATGCGCGGCGGCGGCGCGCCCGAGCCGAGGGTGACATTAAGCGCGCGGGTGCTGGATGCGGCGCTGGCGAAACATCTGATCATCACCGGCCAGCAAAAGCGCGCGGCATTTGAGCGGGCGCAGACAATGACGCGGGTGCAAGCGCCGATTGTAGCGGTTCTGGATGAGATGCAGGTGCATTGGGCAAAATAGGGGTTTTTTATGTGGACTGATCTGAGGGCGATGGCCGCTAAGGCGGCTGAGACGGATATTGTGGATTTGTTTAAGGCGGCGGAGCGCCCGGCGGATTTTTCCGTCAAGTTTGACGGGATGCTGTTTGATTATTCCAAAACGCGGCTCACGGATGCCTCGCGTAAGGCGTTGATTGCATTGGCTGAAAGGCGCAATGTGGCGGGGCGGCGCACGGCGATGTTTGATGGCGAAAAGATCAATCAAACCGAAGATCGCGCGGTGCTGCATACCGCGTTGCGCAATCTGAGTGGCGGGCCGGTGCGGGTGGACGGGCAAGACGTGATGCCCGGCGTGCGCGCCACGTTGGCGCGGATGGCTGAGTTTACGGATGCGGTGCGCGAGGGGCGGATTGTGGGCGCGGGCGGTGCAATCACCGATGTGGTGAATATCGGCATTGGCGGCTCACATCTGGGGCCGGAAATGGCGACGCGGGCTCTGGCGCCGTATCATGACGGGCCGCGCTGTCATTTTATCTCAAATGTGGATGGCGCGGATATTTCCGATAAGCTGGGCGGGCTGGATGCGGCGACGACGTTGGTGATTGTGGCCTCCAAGACGTTTTCAACCATCGAGACCATGACCAACGCCCGGACCGCCCGGGATTGGATGGCGCAGACGGTGGAGGACCCCGGGGCGCAGTTTGTCGCGGTGTCGACCTCAAAGGAGCGCACCGCCGCCTTTGGCATTGCGCCGGATCGGGTGTTTGGCTTTGAAGACTGGGTCGGCGGGCGTTATTCCCTGTGGGGGCCGATTGGGCTGTCAGTGATGCTGGCGATTGGGGCGGAAAATTTCCGCGCGTTTTTGGCCGGGGCCGAGGCGATGGATGGGCATTTTCGCGAGGCCCCGTTTGAGCAGAACATGCCGGTGATGCTGGCGCTGGTGGGGATGTGGCACAATCAGGTGTGCGGCTATGGCACCCGCGCGGTGCTGCCTTATGATCAGCGGTTGTCGCGGCTGGCGGCGTATTTTCAGCAGTTGGAAATGGAATCGAACGGCAAGCGGGTAAACATGGAGGGGGCCGTAATCAGGTCTGAAACCGGGCCGGTTGTCTGGGGTGAGCCGGGCACCAATGGCCAACATGCGTTTTATCAACTGATCCATCAGGGCACGCAGATTGTGCCGTGTGAATTTATGCTGGCGGCCTCGGGGCATGAGCCGGATTTGAAACATCATCATACGTTACTGGTGGCGAATTGTCTGGCCCAATCCGAGGCGCTGATGCGCGGTCGATCTTTGGATGTGGCGCGGGATTTGATGGTCGAGAAGGGGCTTACGGGGGCCGAGCTGGAACGGCAGGCGCGGCACCGGGTGTTTCCCGGCAACCGGCCGTCGACGACGCTGTTATATGACCGGCTGACGCCGCGCAGGTTGGGGCAGATCGTGGCACTTTATGAACACCGCGTGTTTGTTGAGGGGGTTATTCTGGGGCTGAATTCCTTTGATCAATGGGGGGTTGAACTGGGCAAGAAACTGGCGGTGGAGTTGGCGCCGGTTTTGACCGGTGAGGCCGATGGCGCGGGCAAGGATGGCTCGACCCGGGCGCTGGTTGATTTTGTGCGCGGGCATTTGGGGGATGTGTAGGGTGGGTGAAACCCACCGCCACTAGACAAGGGTGGGTTTCACCCACCCTACAGATTATTCGTGCGTCAGCGCAAAATGCTGCGTCCGGCGTATTCGGCGGTCTCGCCCAGCGCCTCTTCGATGCGGATCAACTGGTTATATTTCGCCAGACGGTCGGAACGCGAGAGGCTGCCAGTTTTGATCTGGCCGCAGTTGGTGGCCACCGCCAGATCGGCGATGGTGGCATCCTCGGTCTCGCCCGAGCGGTGCGACATCACGTTGGTCATGCCCGCGCGGTGGGCCATGTCCACCGCCTTTAGGGTTTCTGTCAAGGTGCCGATTTGATTAACTTTCACCAGCATGGAATTGGCGGAATTCCGGCGGATACCTTCCGCAAGGCGGGTGGGGTTGGTGACAAAAAGATCGTCGCCTACCAGTTGGACCCTGTCACCCAATGCGGCGGTCAGGGTAGTCCACCCGTCCCAGTCATCCTCAGACATGCCGTCCTCGATTGAGATGATCGGATAGTCATCCACAAGCGCCGCAAGGTAGGCCACGTTTTCATCCGCAGTCAGGGATTTCCCTTCGCCCGCCATGACATAGCGGCCGTCCTTGAAGTATTCCGTGGCGGCGCAATCAAGGGCAAGATAGATGTCTTCACCGGCTTTATACCCGGCTTTTTCGATTGACCTGAGGATCAAATCCAACGCCTCGCGGGTGGAGGCAATGTTGGGGGCAAAGCCACCCTCGTCGCCAATGCTGGTGGAAAGGCCCGCCGCCGTCAATTCACCTTTGAGGGTATGAAACACCTCAGAGCCCATGCGCACGGCCTCGCGGATATTGGCGGCGGCCACCGGCATGATCATGAATTCCTGAATATCAATCGGATTATCGGCATGTTCGCCGCCATTGATGATGTTCATCATCGGCACCGGCAAAACCCGCGCCGAGGTGCCGCCGACATAGCGAAAGAGGGGCTGCGCCGCGTAATCCGCTGCGGCTTTGGCGCAGGCCAGAGAGACACCCAAAATGGCGTTGGCCCCGAGGCGGGATTTATTCTCGGTGCCGTCCAGCTCGCACATAGCCATGTCGATGGCCACCTGTTCAGTCGCGTCAACCCCCAGCAATTCCTCGGAAATTTCGCCATTCACGGCGGCGCAGGCCTCAAGCACGCCTTTGCCTTTGTAGCGGGATTTATCGCCGTCGCGGCGCTCAACCGCCTCATGGGCACCGGTCGAGGCCCCCGAGGGCACCGCCGCGCGGCCCATGGTGCCGTCTTCCAATAGGACATCAACCTCAACCGTGGGATTGCCCCGGCTGTCAAGGATTTCGCGGGCGTGGATGTCGATGATGG
>CAZZKL010000169.1:0-6281 GCA_964655135.1 uncultured Roseovarius sp.
CGTTCTATGGTGGCCCCCGTATTCTGAAAGCGGATGGCAATATTACGCTCTCGGGCCTCGCCTATGGGCCGCTCAATGGCTATAATGTCAACCTGGCCTCTGATGAAGGCATTGGCTATGTTGTTGGCACGGCCTTTGAAATTCCTGACATCGCAATGCGGGTGTCATTGACATATCATTCACCCATTGATCTGAAATTCGGCACAACCGAGACTTTTACTGCTGCATTGGGTGGCGGCACCGTCACCGGCACTACAAAAAGTGAATTACCGCAATCGCTAGAGCTGTCAGTACAGACAGGTATTGCAAAAGATACACTCGTATTTGGTAGTGCGCGTTGGTCTGACTGGTCGGCATTTACGGTGCAACCCCCCGGTAGAACCTTTCCCTTTGGTAACCTCCCTGGCAACCTCGCCAGCTTGGATGATGTCTATGGTTTTGAGCTTGGTGTCGGACACCGGTTCACGGAAAAATTCTCGGCCAGCATCGCAGGCAGCCTTGAATTAAAAGGCAAAGACAACCTTGTTTCCCCATTGGCCCCGTCAAATGGCCGGGTGGCTTTAACCATCGGCGGCAAATATAAGGTTAACGACAGCGTCGATATTTCGGGCGGTGTCCGTTACACATGGTTGGGCAAAGGCCTGCCTGAGACCGGCACCCCTGACGTTCAACGCGGCACATTCAAAAGCAATACCGCCATCAGCATCGGCGTGAAGCTGGGCTTCCATTTCTAATCGCCCATAAAGCGCAATCAACAAACCCCGCCCCTCATCCGGGCGGGGTTTTTCTTTGCCCGCAGGTGTCATAGGAATTGACCATCGTCCCGCCGCTTTGTACCAAGCCGGTCAAAGGACGCTTGATATGATCTATAAAGACGCAAAATGCTGGCTTGAGGCCCCCCATAAACGGGTGCTGTTTTATGGCATGTCCGGCCTTGGCAAAACCCATCTGTCAAACATGCTGCGCGCCCAGGGTCAGTGGTTCCACTATTCCATCGATTACCGCATCGGCACGCGGTATATGGGCGAGCTGATTGCCGATAACGCCAAGGCCCACGCCATGCAGGTGCCGTTTTTGCGTGATCTGCTGCTGACGGATTCGATCTATCTTGGCTCCAATATCACCTTCGATAACCTGACCCCGGTGTCCACTTATCTCGGCAAGCCCGGCAATCCTGCCATGGGCGGCCTGCCGATTGATGAGTACCGCCAACGTCAGGCACAGTTCCGCGAGGCCGAGATTGCCGCGCTGCATGATACTGCGCATTTCATCACCCGCGCTGAGCGGCTTTATGGCTATCCGCATTTCATCTGCGATACCGGCGGCTCGATCTGTGAATGGGTAGATGGCGATGACCCGAATGATCCGATCCTGAGCGCACTGGCCGTTGACTGCCTGCTGGTGCAGATCAAGGGCGACGCTTCGCATACCCAAGAACTGATCCGCCGGTTTGACAAATCCCCCAAACCGATGACCTATCAGGCGGAATTCCTGACCGAAGCTTGGGAAGAATATATAAGCGAATATAAATGCTTAAAAAATGAAGTTAACCCTGATGACTTCATCCGCTGGACCTATGCCCGCGCTTTGGCCCACCGCGCGCCGCGCTATCAGGCGATGGCGAAATGGGGGGTTAGCGTGACGGCGGGTGAGGTGGCGCAGATCAGCGATGCCGCCGGGTTTGAGGCCATGATCGGCCACGCCCTTGATGCCCGCGCCTGATCGCCTATCTCTTTGACAACTCACATGAAAGCCTGAACAAATGCCGATTAAAATCCCCGCCGATCTGCCTGCCTATGACGTGCTCACGCGCGAGGGTGTGATGGTGATGGACGAAGATCAGGCGGCGCGGCAGGACATCCGCCCATTACGCATCGGGTTGCTCAATCTGATGCCGAAGAAAATCCAGACGGAAAATCAGTTTGCCCGCCTGATCGGTGCCACGCCGTTGCAGATCGAGTTCAGCCTGATTCGCATGTCCGAACACAAGACCCGCAACACCGCCGCCGAGCATATGAAAAGCTTTTACCGCCCGTTCAGCGATATTCTGGCCACGGGTGAAAAATTTGACGGGCTGGTGATCACCGGCGCGCCGATTGAGCATCTTGAGTTCACCGATGTCACCTATTGGCAGGAATTGCAGCAGGTGTTCGACTGGACCCAAACCCATGTGCATTCCACCTTTGGCGTCTGCTGGGGCGGCATGGCGATGATCAACCATTTTCATGGCATTGAGAAACATATGCTGGACCACAAGGCGTTTGGCTGCTTTCGCCATCTCAATATGGCGGCTGCCTCGCCCTTGCTCAGGGGATTTTCCGATGATTGCGTGATCCCGGTCAGCCGCTGGACAGAAATGCGCAAGGCTGAGATTGACGCGGCCCCGGGCCTTAAAACCCTGCTGCATAGTGACGAGGTTGGCCCCTGTCTGGTTGAGGACGCGGACCACCGCGCACTTTATATCTTCAACCATCTGGAATATGACAGCGGCACTTTAAAGCAGGAATATGACCGCGATATCGCCTCGGACACGCCGATCAATGTGCCGTGCAATTACTACCCCGGTGATGATCCCTCATGCGCGCCGCAAAACCGCTGGCGCTCTCATGCGCATCTGCTTTATGGCAACTGGATCAACGAGATTTATCAAACCACCCCGTTTGGCTTGCATGGCGATGGCCATTAAAATCGTCCTCATACTGGCGCTGATACTGGCGGCGCTTTGGGCCTTTGTGCTTTTGCGCGCGCAGTTGCAAGAGCGCCGGGCCGTGGCGGCCTATCCCCCCGACGGCCAGATTATCGAGGTCAACGGCCATAAGGTTCATGCGGTTGTGATCGGCGACGGGCCTGATCTGGTGCTGATCCATGGCTCTTCCGGCAGCACCCGCGATATGACGTTTGAATTTGCCCGCAGGCTGGCGGAAAATTACCGCGTCATCGTGTTTGACCGCCCCGGCCTTGGCTATAGCGACAGGCTCAGCCCGACCGGGGCGACAATCAAGCAACAGGCAACGGTTCTTTCTCAGGCCGCGCAGCAGCTCGGGGCCATGAAGCCCATCGTTTTGGGCCATAGCTATGGTGGCTCGGTGGCGCTGGCTTGGGCGGTGTATCAGCCCGGTCATATCGCAGGGTTGGTGGTTTTGTCGGGGGCGGCTATCCCTTGGGATACCGGCCTGTCGCGGCATTACCAAAGGCTCTCACATCCCATTATCGGCCCGCTGGTGATCCCGTTTTTTACCGCCTTTGTCCACAATGCAAGGGTTGAGCGTGAAGTTTCCAGCATTTTCACCCCGCAAACCGCCCCGGCGGGCTATGCCCATTACATCGCGCCGGGGCTGACATTGCGGCGCAACTCCTTGCGCGCCAACGCCCTGCAACGCGCCAATCTGCTGGCTGAGGTCACAGCCATGTCGCCGCTTTACGGGGCCATTTCCGTGCCCGCCGAGATAGTCCACGGCACCGATGATGAGATTGTCGGGGCACAGATTCACGCGGTCCCGCTCAGCCATTTAATCCCCGATGCCAAGCTGATCTTGCTGCAAGGCATTGGCCATATGCCGCATCACACAAACGCGGATCAGGTGATTGCCCGCATTGATAGCCTCGCCATCCGCGCCGGATTGCGCCCCGCGCCCTGAGCCGCCATAGTGGCCGGAACGACCAAAGGAGGCCCCCCATGCAACTGCCATTTGACGGTGCCATCAGCGCCTATTTTAACACTGACGCCCCCAAACCCATCCGCGAGGCCATCCTGCGCGCCGATAAAGATGACATTCTTGAGGCCGATTACCCCCATTCTGAGCGTATGAAGCGCAAACTATACGAGCGCGAAATGACCGCGTTGCAAATTGAGCTGGTCAAACTTCAGGCTTGGGCCAAGGAAACTGGCGCCCGCGTGGCGATTGTGTTTGAGGGCCGCGATGCCGCTGGGAAAGGCGGCACCATCAAGCGTTTTCGCGAAAACATCAATCCGCGCGGGGCGCGGGTGGTGGCGCTGTCAAAACCCTCGGATACCGAGGCCACGCAATGGTATTTTCAACGCTATATTGATCACCTGCCTGCGGGCGGCGAGATCGTGTGTTTTGACCGCAGTTGGTACAATCGCGGCGTGGTCGAGAAGGTGTTTGGCTTTTGCAGCGATGAACAGCGGGCGCATTTCTTTGCGCAAGTGACGGATTTTGAAAAGATGCTGGTGGAAGAAGGCATTTACCTTTTCAAATTCTGGCTCAATGTCGGCCGGGCCGAGCAGCTCCGCCGCTTTCTGGCCCGTGAAAAAGACCCACTAAAGCAATGGAAGCTAAGCTGGATTGATGTTGAAGGCCTGAAAAAATGGCAAGAATATACCGATGCTATATCTGAAACCCTCAGCCGCACCCACACGGATCACGCCCCCTGGACGGTGATCCGCTCAGACGATAAACGCCGTGCCCGGCTGGCCGCAATTCGCCATACCCTTGGGCAGATTGACTATGCCCGCCGCAATCAAAATGCCATCGGGACACATGACGATCTGATCTCCGGCGGCCCGGACTTATGGAATGCGTAAACGCGGCTATCATCACGGCAATCTGCGGCAGGCCTTGGTCGAGGCGGCGCTGGCGCTGATCGAGGCCAAAGGCCCCACCGGCTTTACCCTCTCGGAAGCCGCGAAACAGGCCGGGGTCACCCCCGCCGCCGTCTACCGCCATTTTGAGGGCCGAGAAGAGCTGATTGCCGAGGCCGCACGGCAGGGCTATGTGATTTTCGCCGATCTGATGCAATATGCCTATGACAAAGGGCAGCCCTCGGCGCTGGCGTCGTTCGAGGCCACGGGGCGGGCCTATCTGGCGTTTGCGCGCAAATACCCCGGACATTATATCGCGATGTTTGAAAGCGGTATTTCCGTCAACCGCACGCCTGAACTGGCCGCTGTGGCCGCGCGGGCACGCAGTGTTCTGGAACGTGCGGCCACGGAATTGTCCAAACATATCCCGCCGGAAAAACGCCCGCCGCCGGCGATGTTTTCCGCCCATATCTGGGCGCTGTCCCACGGCGTGGTTGAGCTGTTTGCCCGCAATTCGCCGGGCACCCAAAGCCCGTTTTCCCCCGAAGACCTGCTGGAAAGCGGCATTGGCATCTATTTGCGCGGATTAGGGCTTATCCCGGCGGACGATTAAGGCCGTTACCTGCCGATCCGCTTTGGTCACCTAAGTGTCATTATAACGTGTATCGGGAATCTGTTAACATCTCAGACATGCATCCATTCAGGAGTAATGTTATGAGACATATGAAACTGATCAAGACATTTGCCCTTGTTACAGCCACCGCTTTTGCCGCCGCCCCTGCGCTGGCGCAATCGGCGGACTGGACCGGCGCTTATATAGGTGGCGAGGTCGGGCTTGGCACGTTTGATGCCAACATCCCCGGCGGCAGCGTTGACAATACCGATTTCATCGGCGGCCTAGTTGCGGGATATGATTATGACCTTGGCACCTGGGTGGTTGGGGCCGGGGTGGATGTTGATTTCGCCAATATCGACCTGCCGGGCACAATCGCCTCATTGGATCGCCTCTATCGCCTCAAGCTCAGGGGCGGCTATAAAATCGGCAGCGGGCTGCTTTATGGCACCGGTGGCTATGCCAATGCGGTGCTTGGACATGGCCGCGATGATGATGGCTATTTCTTTGGTGCGGGCTATGAGTACCTGACGCAATCGAATTTCAGCGTCGGCGGTGAGGTGCTGTATCATCAGTTTGACAGCTTCAGCGGCACAAGCGCCAATTACCATGTGATCACCTATCAGATCCGGGGCACCTTTCGGTTTTAAAACCTCCGGGGTATCGGCGTGAAAACATCGTATAAACCTGTAGGCGGTGTCTTCCTATACAGCACCGCACGGGTTTCCACCCAAAATCCACCAATATGGCGTTAATTGAGTGCAGTAAGGGTTTACCCCCTTTCAAGCGAAATTGGCGTCGCAGGGGTGGATTTTGGTGAACTCCCTGCGGGACGCGGCCAAAATTGCCTCCAGCGCGCGAATTTGCCCTTCCGATCAGGCGATCGCTGCGGTCAAATTCATCACGCTGGCTGCAATTTTGGCAAGCGCCAGTGCGGTGCTGTATATGAAGACACCGCCTAGCCCTGAGGCATTTTCAACACCACGCTACGGCCGCGTTTAATATAGCGTAGCTCAGTATCACCAATCGCTGCAACCTTGCCACCGTCAAGCCGGTCACCAATCACCAGTTTGCGGTAGCGGCCATTGGGCAGGCGCACCAAGGCCCGGCGGCTGTTGGGGGTGC
>CAZZKL010000170.1:0-6224 GCA_964655135.1 uncultured Roseovarius sp.
ATGCCATGGTGCAATGGTGGTACGGCCACAACGCCGTGGGCTTTTTCCTGACCGCTGGGTTTCTGGGCATGATGTACTATTTCGTGCCCAAACAGGCCGAACGCCCGGTATACAGCTATAAGCTCAGCATCATCCACTTCTGGGCGTTGATTTTCCTATATATCTGGGCCGGTCCGCACCATTTGCATTATACCGCGCTGCCCGATTGGGTGACGACCCTTGGGATGGTGTTTTCCATCGTGCTGTGGATGCCCTCATGGGGCGGCATGATCAACGGGCTGATGACGCTGTCGGGAGCCTGGGATAAGCTCAGAACCGATCCGATCATGCGGATGATGGTGATCTCAATCGGGTTTTACGGCATGTCGACCTTTGAAGGACCGATGATGTCAATCCGGGCGGTGAATTCACTGTCGCATTATACCGACTGGACCATTGGCCATGTGCATTCCGGCGCGTTGGGCTGGAACGGGATGATCACCTTTGGCGCGCTCTACTTCCTGGTGCCCAAACTGTGGAGCCGCGAGCGGCTGTATTCCCTCAGTCTGGTAAGCTGGCATTTCTGGTTGGCGACCATTGGCATCATCCTCTACATCTCGTCGATGTGGGTGACCGGCATCATGGAAGGGCTGATGTGGCGCGAAGTGGATGCTAACGGATTTTTGGTGAACTCGTTTGCCGATACCGTCGCGGCCAAATTTCCGATGTATGTGGTGCGGGCACTAGGTGGGGTGTTGTATCTCTCGGGTGCGCTTATCATGTGCTATAATCTTTTCATGACCGTCAAGCGGAGCCCGGCAGTTGTTGCCAGCAATTCCGCTGTCCCGGCAGAATAATAGGAAGGGACGGATAAATGGCACTTCTTGACAAGCACGCTATTCTTGAACGCAATGTCACCTTGCTGGCGGTTGTTGCTTTTCTGGTGGTGGCGATCGGCGGGCTGGTGCAGATCACACCGCTTTTCTGGCTGCAAAACACCATTGAGGATGTGGAAGGGATGCGGCCCTATTCGCCGCTTGAGCTGACCGGGCGCGATGTTTATGTGCGTGAGGGCTGTTATGTCTGCCACTCGCAGATGATCCGCACGCTGCGCGATGAGGTTGAGCGATATGGCAATTACAGCCTTGCCGCCGAAAGCAAATATGACCACCCGTTTCAATGGGGATCAAAGCGCACCGGTCCTGATCTGGCGCGGGTTGGCGGGCGCTACTCAGACGAATGGCATGTGGATCATCTAAGCAATCCGCAATCGGTTGTGCCCGCGTCGGTGATGCCGAAATACGGCTTTCTCAAGAACACGCTGATTGACGGGAAATACGTTCAGGACCTGATGAAAACCCACCGATTTGTGGGCGTGCCCTATAGCGATGAGATGATCGAAACCGCGTCGGTGGATTTTGCAGCGCAAGCCGATCCCGACAGTGATTTTGATGGGTTGCTGGCGCGCTATCCCAAGGCACAGGTGCGCAATTTTGATGGTGCTGCGGGCATATCCGAGATGGATGCGTTGATTGCTTATCTACAAATGCTGGGCACGTTGGTTGATTTCTCGACCTTCACACCTGACGCCAGCCGTTGAAGGGGAGGGAGCAAAAACATGGATACATATAACATGCTTGCGGCATTTGCCGACAGATGGCTGCTGCTGCTGTTGTCGGGGTTCTTTTTGGCCGTGGTCATCTGGGTGTTTCGCCCCGGTTCCACAAAAACCTATGAAAACCCCGCTGGCATCCCCTTTCGCAATGAAGACAAGCCCGCACCCGTGAATGATACTGCGGACAATGCCAAGGAGACCTGACCCAAAATGGCTAAGAAACCAAAAAAACAGGATCAAAAAGCGAATAACGATCCCAGCACAACGGGCCATGTCTGGGATGGGATTGAAGAGTTTAACAATCCATTGCCGCGCTGGTGGCTGTGGACGCTTTATGCCTGCATCATCTGGGCGGTGCTCTATTCCATCGCTTATCCGGCCTGGCCCGGCCTGCGGTCGGCCACTCCGGGCCTGCTCGGCTGGTCAACACGCGGCGATGTTGCGGCAGATATTGCCAAAGCCGAAGCCGCCAATCAGGCGATCAATACAAAGCTGGCTTCGGCTGATCTGACGGCGATCAGCGGTGATCCGGAATTGGCGGGCTATGCTAAATCTGCGGGTGCTGCGGTGTTCCGGACGTGGTGCGCGCAGTGCCATGGCTCGGGTGCTGCCGGGGCCAAGGGCTATCCCAATCTGCTGGATAATGACTGGCTTTGGGGCGGCGATATTGAGACGGTGCACACCACCATCAGCCACGGTGTCCGCTATGAGGCGGATGAGGATACCCGCTTTTCGCAAATGCCCGCCTTTGGTGAAATTCTGGAGCCGGAAGAGATTGAGCAGGCGGCGAATTATGTGATCTCGCTTTCCGGCACCGCGCCGGACGCCGAAATGGCTGCGGCGGGCGCGGAAGTGTTCGCGGATAATTGCGCGGCTTGCCATACTGATAATGGCACCGGTGACCGTGAGTTTGGCGCGCCCAATCTGGCCGATGCGATCTGGCTTTATGGCGGCGATTTTGACACCATCAAACAGACCATCACCAACAGCCGCTTTGGGGTGATGCCGGCCTGGTCCGGGCGCCTGTCCGAGGCGCAAATCCGCGCCGTGGCGACATATGTTCACCAGTTGGGCGGCGGCGAATAAGTACCGCCCGGCTGACACAGAAAACCCACGGGCGATCACTCGCCCATGGGTCCGGCACTGGCCTTCCGTCCTGTTCGCGCGTTTCCTGGAGGGCCAGTGCCACTTTTACCCTTATTCAGGGCCTGCCTGTCAAGCAAAAGCATCCCAATGCCCCTCGCGCCCTTACATGCGCGCTTCGCAAGGCAGACCCGTCGGGGACTGAGGGGCCGCCCGCCCATCTGCCGCCGCGCCACGGCCAGCGTTTGCTTGCACGCGGCCCTTGGCGGCGCACCAGATAGGGATCAATCACGCCGTCCCCCGATCTTCCCCCCGATCTTCCCCCCGGTCTTCCCCCCGGTCTTTTGCATTTCAATCTCGGCAGAGCGGCGCGTGTCATAGCGGGTATGACGCCCCCAGTGGTTATAGGTCTCGTTCCGTGTGGCTATCAGGTAAGATTTTGCAAGGATATTCAGCATGGTATTTCCTTCCATATTTGCTGTTTCATGCTTTGAATATGTGAAAATATCTGCCAATATGCGACTCAGGAAATATTCTGACATGTTAGGTAAACTTACATATGGATTGGTTGTCCCTGCCGCCCCTGACATCACTTCGTGCCTTTGCGGCGCTGGCCGAGGCCGGTTCAACCGCCGCCGCCGGGGCAAAACTGAATGTCAGCCACGCCGCCATCAGCCAACAAATCAAGGCGCTTGAGGCGCATCTTGGCGTACCATTGGTGGATCGCAGCGCCCGGCAGTTGCACCTGACCCATGCGGGCCAACAACTGGCCGATGCCGTTACCGGCGGCTTTGCCGGGATCGCCCGCATTTGCGAGGCCCTGACCGGCGCCGATGCGGATCGGCCCTTGCAGGTGTCCACGACGCAATCCTTTGCCACCAGTTGGCTGATGCCCCGGCTGGGCGATTTCACCAAACGCCATCCGGGCATTGACCTGATGATCAACCCCTCAACCCACCTGACCAACCCCGAGCCGGGCGGCATTGATCTGGGGCTGCGCTTTGGTGCGGGCGCATGGCCGGGGCTTGAGGCGGAAATGCTGGTGCCGACAAATATGGTTGTTGTCGCCGCGCCCGAATTGGTGGGCGACAGGCCGTTTCACGACGCCGGTGAGCTGCGCGACTATCCGTGGCTGAAAGAGATTGACACAAACCAGACCGAAGACTGGCTGCGCAGTCATGGGGTCTCAAAGGGCCGGGGCAAAAGCGTGACCGAGGTGCCGGGCAATCTGATGCTGGACGGGGCGCGCGCCGGGCAGGGGATTATCCTGACGGCGATGTCGTCGGTGGCGGCGGATGTGGCGGCGGGGCGGTTGCGCCTTTTGTTTCGCGACGAGGGCAATAGCGGCTATTTCATCGTAACACATCCGGGCGTTTTGCGCCCCTGTGCGCGGGCCTTTATCGGCTGGCTGCGGCAGCAAAAATAACTGGGCGTGCGGGTGATCCCCCACACCCGCCAAGCATTATGTCGCACACTCAAAACCTGAGTGCTTGCTATTGCCGTCATAGACGGGGATATTTCAGGGGTAATTACGAGGAGTAACGCCGATGCGCATTTTACCCATTATTCTGGCTTTTATCCCCTATATCGCGATGGCCGATGACATTACCCTGAGCAGCGATGTCACCGCCGTGACCCTATACCCAAGCGGGGCCACTATCATCCGCGAGGTGCCGTTCAGCGCGCCCGCCGGACAGCATGACCTGATCCTGACCGATCTGCCGCGCGACACGCCGCTAGAAACGGTGCGGGTATCGGTTGCGGGCGCGGCCATGGGTAGCGTCACGGTGCGCAATGATTTTGTGCCGCCGCGCGGGGATGATACCGACGCCGCGATCAAAGCCGCCGAGGCCAAGGTTGAGCAATTAGAACAGGCCCTGCGTGAAGGGCGGGCCGGGGTGGAGGCCATCCGTCTGGAAGATAAGGCCGCCGCCGCGCGGGTGGCTTTCTTGCAAAAACTGGGCGAGGGCGACGGCGTTGAGCAACTGGGCGTGGCGGCGCTGCGCGATCTGGTGGACATGATTGGTGATGAGACTTTGATGGCGATAAAAGCCGGGCAAAACGCGCGCCTTAGGGCCGATGCGGCCGAACGTGATTTGAAGGACCTGCGCGAGGATCTGGATCAGGCCCGTCAGGCGCTGAACGCGCTGGTGCCCGAGGTTGAGGCCCGCGCGATGCTGTCGGTCTCGGTTTCCGGACCGCAGCCGCTGGAGGGGGTCCTGACCATCACCTACAATATCTGGGGCGCGCAATGGCAGCCGGTTTATGACGTGAAACTGGACCGGGCCTCGGGCGCGCTGGAGATTGAGCGCGGCGCGTTTGTGGCGCAAAGCAGCGGCGAAAACTGGACGGATGTGGCGCTCACATTGTCCACCGTGCGCCCCTCTGAGCGCACCGCGCCGGGCGAGATTGGCCCGTGGCAGCGCTGGATCGAAGACCCGGCGCAACTGGATAAACGCCGCGCTGGGCAAAACCTTGGGCAAAGCCTTGGCGGGGTTCTGGAAATGAGGGAGGTCGTCATGCCCGCGCCGATGGAGGCGGATGCCGTGACCAGTGCGGAATTTGACGGGCTGGCGGTGACGTATTCCTATCCCGAGCCGGTCTCAATCGCCTCAAATGCCGATCACCTGCGGGTTGCTTTGGGCAGCCTCAAAACCAAGGCGGATGTTGTCGCCCGCGCGGTGCCGCTGGTGGATCAAACCGCTTATCTGACGGCGCAGCTTCGCAATGATATGGGCGAGCTGATCCTGCCGGGGCAGATGATGCTGTATATGGATGGCCGCTATATCGGGCAGGGCCAGCTTGGCCTGATTCCGGCGGGGGGTGAGGCCGAGCTGGGCTTTGGCCCGATTGAGGGGCTGCAACTGAGCCGCACGGTGTTGAACCGCAATGAAGGTGACCGGGGGCTGATCTCAAAATCCAATGAGCTGTCCGAGGAAGTGCTGATCGAGGTGGAAAACCTGACGGGTGAGCCATGGGCGATTGAGCTGATTGACCGGGTGCCGTTCTCGGAGCAGGAAGACCTTGAGATTTCATGGGGCGCGCGGCCCCGGCCAAGCGTGCAGGATGTGGATGGCCAGCGCGGCGTGTTGCAATGGGATTTTGATCTGCCCGCCGGAGAGACGCAGAAAATCACCCTTAACCACACGCTTGAATGGCCCGATGGCAAGATATTAAGATAACCCGCGCGCCCGCCGGTTTGCGCAAGATCAAAGACGGGCGGCCCCGGCGGGGATCACAGTGTTACAAGACCCGCGCTGACAGGAGAGAAAAACATGCTGGATATCACCACCTATAAGATTGCGCAGATCATCTTGATGGCGCGCGAACTTGACCGCGCCGAGGGCGAGCTGCGCGCCTTCATTGACCGGCTGAGCGAGGATGAGCAGGTCAGCCTTGTAGCGGTGATGTGGATCGGGCGTGACAGTTTTGCCCGCGATGAGCTGGCCGAGGCGCTGGCCACGGCGCGCCAAGAGGCCACCACCCCCACGGCGGATTACCTGCTGGGCACGCCGCATTTGTCGGACCATCTTGAAAACGGCCTTGA
>CAZZKL010000171.1:0-6217 GCA_964655135.1 uncultured Roseovarius sp.
TTGACGCGGGTCATGAGATTGTGCCGATCCTGAATAAGATTGACCTGCCCGCGTCGGATTGTGACCGGGTGGCGGAACAGATTGAGGATGTGATCGGCATTGATGCCACCGGCGCCATTCGGGTCTCGGCCAAGACCGGCGTGGGCATTCATGCGACCCTTGAAGCCATCATCCGGGATCTGCCCGCCCCCAAAGGCGACCGCGACGCGCCGCTTAAGGCGATGCTGGTGGATAGCTGGTATGACAGTTACCTTGGCGTCATCGTGTTGGTGCGGATCATGGACGGCGTGTTGAAAAGGGGCGACCGGATCAGGATGATGTCCAACGGCTCAACCCATCTGGTCGAGCGTATCGGCGTGTTCAAACCCGAACGCGAGACCATCGGCGATCTTGGCCCCGGCGAAATCGGCTTTCTCACCGCCTCGATCAAACAGGTGCGCGATACCCGCGTCGGCGATACCATTACCCACGAAAAGCACGGCGCGACCGAGGCCTTGCCGGGCTTCAACCCGTCGCAACCGGTGGTGTTTTGTGGCCTCTTCCCGGTGGACAGTTCCGAGTTTGAAGACCTGCGCGAGGCGATCAGCAAACTGGCGCTGAATGATGCCAGTTTCAGTTATGAGATGGAAACCAGCGCGGCTTTGGGCTTTGGCTTTCGCTGCGGCTTTCTGGGGCTGTTGCATCTTGAGGTCATCCGCGACCGGATTGAGCGCGAATATGACATTGACCTGATCACCACCGCGCCCTCGGTGGTCTATCACATCCACCTGCGCGACGGCACCATGTCCGAGCTGCACAACCCCGCCGATATGCCCGACCTCACCCATGTGGATCACCTCGAAGAGCCGCGCATCAAGGCGACCATTCTGGTGCCCGACGAATACCTTGGCGACGTGCTGAAGCTCTGCCAAGACCGGCGCGGCATTCAGCTTGATATGACTTACGCAGGCAGCCGCGCGATGGTGGTCTATGATTTGCCGCTCAATGAGGTGGTGTTTGATTTCTATGACCGTTTAAAATCCGTCACCAAGGGCTATGCCTCATTCGATTACCAACTGACCGACTATCGCGAGGATAATCTGGTCAAGATGTCGATACTGGTCAACGAAGAGCAGGTCGATGCCCTGTCGATGATGGTCCACCGCGACCGCGCCGAGGCCCGTGGCCGCGCCATGGTGGAAAAGCTCAAGGATCTGATCCCCCGCCACATGTTCAAAATCCCCATTCAGGCGGCCATCGGCGGCAAGGTGATCGCGCGCGAGACGTTATCGGCGATGCGCAAGGACGTGACGGCGAAATGCTATGGCGGCGACGCGACCCGCAAGAAGAAGCTGCTGGAGAAGCAGAAGAAGGGGAAGAAGAAGATGCGCCAGTTTGGGAAAGTTGATATACCGCAGGAGGCGTTTATTAGCGCCTTAAAAATGGACAGCTAGCTGTGCATTTTTAAGGCGGGTGGGCGAAAGAGATTGGCTTTGCCAATCGCGTGCCCACATGAGGGAGGTTATGCGGTTAGTTTGGTGTTTAGGATGGATGGGTAAGTAAGTCAAAAATACCATAAATGATATTCTGTTATTGACTTATTAACTATTAGTGAACACATATGGCATCGGAGGTTCTGTTCTTGGACGGTCACCCAACGCAGGTTGGATCTGACGGTTGCGAGAAGCGTTACCTCCTTTTTTATTCTCATGTTCTTGATGAATATGGATCACTTACATAAATAATTCCGTACAAGGTCCAAACTTCACCATTTTCATATGAATCTCCAACAAATTGGAGATCACCACATAAGCCTGCATAGCCATTACATATATCATTTCTCATAGGGCCGGTGAATTTCCACGCATTCAGTCGGAACCCCCAATTAATACAATACAAACACAAGTCAGCGGCCTGAACACCTGATGATAGCTCTGAATCAACAAATAAAGGGGATGGTACAATCCACTTGGATCGCTTTTTGCCTTTATCCGTTTTGGTATAGTAATCGTGTAGCCGCTTCACATATCGTTTGTCATTTTCCTTCTCAGTCTGGTCGAGCACAAGAATGCCGTTTTCCTTTTTGCTTTCCAAAAACCAATAAAATCTCTCTTGAAGGAAAATCAGGTCTTTACGCAAATAATGCGAATATTGATAATCTTTCGGTGGTTTAACACCTCTGGGTATGGCCGAAGCAAACAATACGGCACCGTGATCTTTCAGAATGGAAAATACCTGCTTTGCCATAAGTTGTGACGCTTGGCCAAAGGCAGTGAAATCCCTTCGGCTTGGTCCAAGACCTTGCTGACCTTTGGTCAGAAAACGCTTAACCCCATTCCTCCTCGAACTGTTATCCAGAATTTCTTCTTGGTTGGCCCATTCGCAGCGCTTGTTTTCGAGTAATTTGCTGCCCTTTATTTCGGTCCCAAAATCCGACAGCCTAACGCCAAAGCAGTATTCCTCTGCTTTTTGCATTGCTTTCACGAAATCCCAAATTCGGCTGGCGTGAATGGCCACGCCTCCCCTTACCTCAAGCGGAGTATTCTTGTGATCGTGCCCACTTTCGTCTTGGAAAAACAGCCAGCTCATTGAAGATGTTGTGCCTATATTTTGGAATTCCCCTAAATATAGGTTGGTCACGCTTCATACGCAAATTGTATGTTCCTGTGTATAACCTGTGTATATTCGATTCACGTATCGAATTTGGTAACCATAGGGTGGGTGAAACCCACGCGCGCGCCTAAAACAACCCATCCCCGCCCTGTTTCTTCTCTGCATGGCTATCCGCCGCCACAACCGCGCCAGCGCCCGCACCGGCGATCAACAGAGGCACACACCCCGACAGGGCCGCGCTGCTGCCAAAAATCGCCAGGGTAATCCAAAGTTTCAGTTTCATATCTGCGCTCCTCAATGCAATTTGCTTTTGTTTATTCTTGCATGACGCCATATTACCAAGCTCCCCTGAATAATCCACAGCCAAATTCAGCGGCCACACAGCCGCAGCCCGCCCCATCGCCTTATCCCCCGCCAACCCTGCGTGATCTAACAACAATCTCAACTTATCCACAAGGTTTTCCACAGGATTTCCCTGTAAATCCAATGACTTATCCCCAAGAAATTTGCCTGTCTCTGCATTTTTCCCTTGCAGGAATCGCCAATTAGGACGACCATTAACACATCGCAAAACTTCTTATGAAGCGGCGCGGTGCGCGAAGGCCCCTTGAGGCTGGCGCGGATGAGGGTGAACCTTCGGGCAAGCACTCAAACGCAAAGGTTTGTGGGATGCAACGCTGGGTTATGGTGGCCTTTCGGGGTCATGATGATCAGAGCAGTGTAACACGGGTCCAAGCAGGTTGCAGTCACCCTTCGGGATGTCTGTAGCAGCAAAGGTTCCTCGGAACCCGAGCACGCAAAGGCTCTTCGGAGCTGGAGCACGCAGAGGCTTTTCGAAGCCCGAGCAAACGGGCCGGAAGCCCTTCGGGGTTGAACGTTCGGTAAGGCGTCAGGGTGTGGCTTCGGCCATAATGCAAAGACCGCGTCTGAGCACCTGGCGCCTTTTCCTATGGCACATCATAAAATTTAGGATGCCCCAACGAAAACGGGGCCTGTCCGCCTATGGCAAACCGGCCCCGCCGTCAGTGGATGCTACCGCGTCTATGCACCTGTGCGGCGGTGATACACTGGGGTGTGCCACAGATCAACTATATGTTGCGGGTGAATTCGATGCAGACACGGAATGTATGGATATTGCCACAGATATAGCCGGGCAAGGTCACGAGGGCACGAGGCTTGTTATTTCCCCAAATTCCCGCCTATACCACCAAAGATGATACAACAGCCCGGAATATGCCCATGCCCTGCGTCCTTTGCTCCTCTGATGCCCCGCTGACCCCCCATCCCGTGCCCGGTGGCCCGCAAGACGCCAGCGTGGATATTTGCGAGGTCTGCGCGGATCAGATCAACGGCACGCCCGAGCCAAATCACTGGCGCTGTCTGGCGTCGTCGATGTGGTCCGAGGATGCCACGACGCAAGTTTTGGCCGCCCGGATGCTGGCCCAATTATCCGATGAGGGCTGGGCCCGCGATCTGTCGGATCAGCTTTATCTTGACGATGAAACCCGCGCCTGGGCCGAGAATGTCGCCGTCAAAACCGAGCATAAAGACAGCAACGGCACGCCCCTTGAGCAAGGCGACACCGTGGTGCTGATCAAAGACCTGCCTGTCAAAGGCGGGGGCTTTACCGCCAAGCGCGGCACCGCTGTTCGTGGCATTTCACTGGTAGAGGATAACCCGGCGCATATCGAGGGCCGGGTTGAGGGCCAGCGCATCGTTATCCTGACCGAGTTCGTCAAAAAGCGCTAAACCCTGATTTGGATCAAGGCCCGCGCCCGGTGGCTCGGTTATATTCTACCCGTCATGAAATGCGCGGGCAGTAGAGATCGGAGGCTCACCATGTTGCGACTTGGTTTAATCATGCATCTTTTAATTGGCTCAACGCTGGCCGGCATTGCTGTTATCGTGGCGTTGGTCATTGGTCAGGATACGCTCAACCCAATCTTGATTGCGGCGCTAATCGGGTTTATCGCGGCTATTCCGGTGTCTTATATCGTGACGAAAAAGGTCATGTCGATCGGATAGGGCTACCCCAGCCAAACCCGGATTGCCGCCTCAAATTCGCGGGGCTTTTCGGCGTGCAGCCAATGCCCCGCGCCGGGGATTTTAAAGAACTTTGAATTGGGGAAAAGCCGCTTAATTTCAGGACGGTAATCCAGCTTCACATAATCCGACTCCGCGCCGGATAAAAATAATGTCTTGCCCGCATATGCCCCGGAAATATCGGGAAACCCCATCACCCAATGCATTTCCCTTTCCAACACATCCAGATTTAAAATCCAGCGTTTATCCTTCACATCAAGCGATTGCAGGAAAAACGGGATCAGCGCCGGATCATCCACATGCGGGGCCAAAAGCGCCGCCGCGTCCGAGCGCTTGCTAATCCCGCTCAGATCCACCGCTTTCATCGCCTTGATATATTGCATCTGGCTGTGGCTGTAGGCCATGGGCGCTATATCGGCGACAATCAACCGGTTCACCAAATCGGGGTATTGCAACGCCAGCACCATCGCCGCCTTACCGCCCATGGAATGGCCCATCACATCAAATGGCCCATCCAGATGCTCTAAAACCTCGGCCAAATCACCAGCCAGATCATCATAAGAATGCGTGTCTTTCCAATCACTTGCGCCGTGGTTTCGCATATCCACCGCCACAACTTGCCGCGTATCCGACAGGCGTTTGGCAATCACGCCCCAGTTGCGCCCCGAGCCATAAAGCCCATGCGCAATCAGCAATCCGGGCTTATCAGTGGCCGTGCCATGAAGGATCATATTCAACATAGGGTCTTGTTACCCGATCCACCTGGCAATATTCCAGCCCTATTGAGGGGGCCGCATACCCCCATTATGATGCGCCGGGGGGAGAGAGAAATGATTGACCGAGATCAGTTTAATCAGCGCGTGGCCGAGCTTGAGCAGATGCTGCGGGATAAGCTGGGCCTGCGCGGCAAAACCCTTGTCCAGCGTCTGAAAAAAGCCGGGCGGCGGTTGCCCAAGCGGGTTCACAAGGCCGGGCAGGTGATCACCGGGGTGCAGGCTGTGGTCGACAACCCCAAATTGGCCCGCTTGCAGGATCAGCAGGCCGTTGATGCCGCATTTTCCGAGATGTCCACCTATTTGAAACCCCTCAATCGCAGG
The DNA here is from genome assembly GCA_964655135.1 of uncultured Roseovarius sp. Lineage (GTDB taxonomy): Bacteria > Pseudomonadota > Alphaproteobacteria > Rhodobacterales > Rhodobacteraceae > Roseovarius. Next base: position 5,733 of record CAZZKL010000171.1, read on the forward strand.
GATAAACGCAAGGGTTTTGCCCTTGGACTTGCCGGGGATATGGTGATCCGGCTTATCTTGCTTGTGGTCGCCGTGCTGGCGGTTTTACGCTGGCAGGGGATGATCTGACGGCAAAACCCCCCTCACAGAAATATCTGTGAAGGGATTGATTTTAAAGGTTGGGGTAAAGCGGGAAGCGGGCGCAAAGCTCGGCCACTTCCGCGCGGACCTTGGCCTCAACCGCGTCGTTGCCGTCCGTCCCGTTGGCGGCAAGCCCGTCCACCACCTCAACAATCCAGTCGGCAATCTGGCGGAACTCAGCCTCGCCAAAACCGCGGGTGGTGCCCGCAGGCGTGCCCAGACGGATGCCCGAGGTCACGGTTGGTTTTTCCGGGTCAAACGGGATACCGTTTTTGTTGGTGGTAATGTTCGCGCGCCCCAATGCCTTGTCGGTGATGTTGCCAGTGACACCCTTGGGCCGCAGATCAACCAGCATCACATGGGTA
>CAZZKL010000172.1:0-6188 GCA_964655135.1 uncultured Roseovarius sp.
ACAGCATGGCGCAAATCTCGGCATCCGCAGCCACAGAAGCGGTGCCAACCGTATCCGCATCACATTGATAAAACTGGCGAAATCTTCCCGGACCCGGTTTTTCATTGCGCCACACCGGCCCCATGGCATAGCGCCGGTAGGGTGTGGGCAGATCATTGCGGTACTGCGCATATACCCGCGCCAGAGGGGCGGTGAGATCATAGCGCAGCGCCAGCCAATCGGCCTCATCTTCCTGCCAGGCGAACACACCCTCATTGGGCCGGTCCACATCGGGCAGGAATTTGCCCAAGGCTTCAACCGTCTCCACCGCGCTGGTTTCCAGCACCTCAAAGCCATAAAGATGATAGACCTCGGCGATTGTGCGCAGCATCTCGGTGCGTTGCGTCACATCCACGCCGAAATAATCGCGGAAACCTTTTGGCGTTTGCGCCTTGGGGCGGGGCTGTTTCTTTTGTTTGGCCATGGTGGTTGTCCTTAAACGTATTCGCGTCAGGCCCTATCGGATGGCGGCCTTTAGGGCAAGCAAAGGCTTGTGTTTTACCTGTCCAAGGCTCTAAATCACCCTATGCAACAGCTTGAAGAAAAAATCGCCCATCTGACACGAACGGTTGATGACCTGTCGGATATTGTCGCCCGGCAGGAGGGCGAGATTGCCAAGCTCACCCGCCGGGTCAGGATGCTGATGGAGCGTGAGGCGGGGCGTGAAGCGGCGTCTGGCGGGCATGTGGTTTTGGGCGATGAGCGGCCGCCGCATTACTAAAGCGTTTACAGTTTACCAAATCAAAGAGCATCAGTATTCGCCCACATTTGGGGTGAATACTGATGCAATGTTAACTGGAAACGCCCTGATTACATCTCTTCCACATCAATCACCCCGCCAAGGCTTTTGATCGCGCCTTTGATTTGCGGCGTCACAGGAAATTCCCGGCCGGTTTCAAGCTCAACCTCGCCCGGTAAATCCGGGGCCATCAGGCAAAAATGCACCGGCCCGCGCCCGCCGGATTTCACCGATTTGACCGCGTTTTCCAAGACGGACGCCACTGACGGGATCACCTCGGGCGTGTCGACAAAAATGCGCAGGCCAACCGCGCCTGCATCGGCCACAACGCCGTCAATCGGCTGCACCGAGCGGCCCAGAAGCTTGAGTTGTTCGCTTTCCATATTGGCCTCGACCGTGATCACGACCTGCTGACCAGCCTCAAGATACTCCCTTGATTTCTCTAGGGTTTCTGAGAATAGCGTCACCTCATAGCCGCCAGTGGTGTCGCTCATCTGGACAAAGGCAAACCGGTTGCCGCGCGCTGATTTGCGTTCTTGCCGCCCGGCCACGACACCGGCCATTTTCGCCACCAAAGGCGCGCTTGCCGCCATGGCGCGGACCTCATCAAGGGTTTTGACATCCTTACGTTTCAGCACCGTCATGTAATCGTCCAGCGGATGGCCAGACAGGTAAAATCCAACCGCTTTGAACTCTTCGGTCAGGCGTTCGGCGGGCAGCCAGTCTTCCACCGGAGACAGCCGCGGCTCGGGCAGGTCCTCACCAGCTTCACCAAACAAAGACACCTGATTTGAATTTTTCTGATCATGGATTGCAGCGGAATAGCCCATCAAGGATTCGACCGAATCAAATACCCGGCGGCGGTTGCGGTCCAGCTCATCAAACGCGCCTGCGCGGGCGAGCATCTCAAATGGCCGCTTGCCGATACGTTTAAGATCAACCCGGCGGGCGAAATCAAACAACGAGACAAATTCTTTGCCCGCGCGCCCCTCAACAATCAGCTTCATCGCCTCAACGCCGACATTTTTCAGCCCGCCCAGCGCATAATGCAAGGCCCCCTTGCGCACCACAAACGTGGCCTCGGACCGGTTCACGCAGGGCGGCACATAGGGCAGTTTCAGCCCCTTCTTGACCTCTTCAAAATAGACCGCCAGCTTATCCGTGAGGTGAATATCGCAATTCATCACCCCGGCCATGAACTCCACCGGGTGGTTGGTTTTGAGCCATGCGGTTTGATAGCTGACCACCGCATAAGCCGCCGCGTGGGATTTGTTGAAACCGTAATTGGCGAACTTATCCAGCAGGTTCCAGACCTCAATCGCGGTTTTATCGTCAACCTCGTTTTCCCGCGCGCCCTTGATGAATTTGGGCCGCTCAACATCCATCGCCTCTTGCAGTTTCTTACCCATGGCGCGGCGCAGAAGGTCCGCCCCGCCCAGCGAATAGCCCGCCATTTCCTGCGCGATCTGCATCACCTGTTCCTGGTAGACGATGATGCCTTGGGTCTCATCCAGAATATGATCCACTGTTGGGTGCAGATAATCCCGTTCGGACAGGCCGTTTTTCACCTCGCAATATTTCGGGATATTCTCCATCGGACCGGGGCGATAAAGTGCGACAAGGGCGACAATATCTTCGATGCAGTTTGGCTTCATCCGCTTCAGCGCGTCCATCATGCCCGAGCTTTCAACCTGAAATACCGCCACGGTTTTGGCGCTGGCATAAAGTTTGTACGTTGCTTCATCATCCAAAGGGATCGCGCCAATATCATTCTCGGCCCCGGCGGGCGGGGTATATAATACAGTGCCATCGGCGGCGATGTGCAAAGGGCGGCCTTCACTTTGGATTTGCTCAACCGCGTTTTGCACCACGGTCAGGGTTTTGAGACCCAGAAAATCAAACTTCACCAGCCCCGCCTGCTCAACCCATTTCATGTTGAACTGTGTTGCCGGCATTTCCGAGCGCGGGTCCTGATAGAGCGGCACCAGATCATCCAAGGGCCGGTCCGAGATCACCACCCCGGCGGCGTGGGTCGAGGCATTTCTCAGCAGCCCCTCAACCTGCATCGCGTATTTCAACAGCCGGTCCACCACCTCTTCACTACGGGCGGCCTCGCGCAGGCGCTCTTCCTGGGCCAGCGACTTTTCGATGCTCAAAGGCTTGACACCCTCCACCGGGATCATCTTGCTCAGGCGGTCGACCTGCCCATACGGCATTTGCAACACCCGGCCAATATCGCGGATCGCGGCCTTGGACAAAAGCGCGCCAAAGGTGATGATCTGCCCCACCCGGTCACGGCCATATTTTTCCTGCACATAGTGGATCACCTCCTCGCGGCGGTCCATGCAAAAATCAATGTCAAAATCGGGCATACTGACCCGCTCAGGGTTCAGGAACCGCTCAAACAGCAGGGAGTATCGCAGCGGATCAAGATCGGTGATCGTCAGCGCATAAGCCACAAGGCTGCCCGCGCCCGAACCGCGCCCCGGACCCACCGGAATATCCCTGTCCTTGGCCCATTTGATGAAATCGGCCACGATCAGAAAATAGCCGGGAAAGCCCATGCGCTCGATAATCCCCAGCTCAAATTCCAGCCGCTTTTCATAATCCTCAACCGGGGCGGCATGGGGGATAACCTTGAGCCGCCGGGCCAACCCCGCGCGCGCCTGACGGTGCAATTCCTCAATCTCATCATCGGCGAATTTCGGCAGGATCGGGTCGCGCTTATAGGCCCCAAAGGCACAGCGTCGGGCAATTTCAACCGTGTTTTCAATGGCTTCCGGAAGGTCAGCGAACAACGTGGCCATTTCCTGTGGGGATTTGAAATAATGCTGCGCTGTCAGGCGGCGGCGCGGGGCGGACTGATCCACATAGGCACCCTCGGCCACGCAAATCATCGCGTCATGGGCCTCAAACATCGCGGAATTGGGGAAATACACATCGTTTGTCGCCACCAGCGGCAGACCCATGGCATAGGCCATTTCAACCAGTCCCTGCTCGGTCAGACGCTCGGCCTCGGGCGCGCCGCCCTCACCGGGATGGCGCTGCAACTCCACATAAAGCCGGTCGCCAAAGGCCGATTTCAACCCGGTCATCAACGCCTCAGCCATGGGGCGCTGCGTGGCTTGCAACAGCCGCCCCACCGGCCCGTCCGGTCCGCCGGTCAGGCAGATCACACCCTCGGAATGCTGCGTCAGTTCGGCCAATGTTACATGCGGCAATTCCCCGTCGCCGCGCAGATAAAGGCAAGAGTTGAGCTTCATCAAATGCCCATATCCGCGCTCATTTTGCGCCAGCAACACGATCGGCGCGGGCGGCTTTGGCCGCTCACCGGTGGCCGGAACCATATAGGCCAGATCAACCTGACAGCCCATTATCGGCTGTATGCCCGCAGCCGAGGCCGTGACGGAAAATTCCAACGCGGCAAACATGTTATTGGTGTCGGTCACCGCCACCGCTGGCATCCCCAGAACCTCACAAATTCCGGGCAGTTTTTTCAGCCGCACAGCGCCTTCCAACAGGGAATATTCGCTGTGTACGCGCAGGTGAATGAATCGGGGGGCGTTGCTCATGCGACCACCCTAAAACCTTTCGCGGCAAATGAGGATCAGAAAAATCATCTTGCGCGGGCTTTGGCGGGTTTTTCTGCGCCGGGCGCAACGCCATAGACATTCACGCCGTCACCCGCTCTTATGTTGGCACCCCAATCAGAGGTGCCACATGGCCCAACGCACGAGCTTACCCAAGAATGTCTCCGTCGCCCATGATTTGGAGGGCGGGCGTCTCAATGCCCCGGCGGCGGAACGCAATGCAAGGGCGATCACCGATATGATTTGCCAACACGCGGCCCACACCGGCAAGGCGCTTGAAATTGCCAGCGGCACCGGTCAGCATGTGGTTGCGTTCGCCTCTGCCCGGCCCGGTCTGACATGGCACCCCACCGAGATTGACGCGGATCGCCGCCACAGTATCAACGCCTGGGCGAAAGACGCGGATTTGCCCAACCTGCACCCGGCGATGGCGCTGGATGCCACCACGCCGGGATGGAGCAAGCAGCACTTTGGTTATGATGTGATCGTGCTGATCAATCTGACCCATCTGATCAGCGTGCCAGAGTTGCGGATATTGTTTGATGAGGTCTCCCAAGCCCTCACCCCCGGCGGGCGTTTCTTTCTCTATGGGCCGTTTTTACGCGGCGGCGTGGCCACCTCGGAAGGGGATAAGACATTTCATGCCAACCTGCGGGCGAAAGACCCCGAAATTGGTTATAAGGATACGGGTGACATCAGTGATTGGTTGCAAATAGCCGGGTTAAGCGCGGTGTTGATGGACGAGATGCCTGCCAATAACCTGATGTTTATCAGTGAGTTACGGGGAAATGCCCCATGATACGCTATTTCGGGTCACTGGCCATATCAGCGCTTTTCCTGTCCGCCGCCTGCGCCACAGCCCCGCCTGAGGCCCCTCCCCCTGCGATAGCGTCAGACATAACCCCCGCTCCGGTTCTACCCGTCATCCCATTGAATTTTGCGGATCGTGACCCGGTTGATTGGGAGGGCCGCCCCCCTGAGAAGTACCCGATCCACGGCATAGACGCGGCGCGGTTTCAAGATGAGATCGACTGGCCCGAGGCCAAAAGCGCCGGGATCAGCTTTGCCTATATCAAGGCCACCGAAGGCGGTGATTTGCTGGATCCGGCGTTCAAGGATCACTGGCGCGGGGCGGCGCGCGCGGGTGTGGCGCGCGGGGCCTATCATTTCTATTATTTCTGCACCTCGGCGGCGGATCAGGCGCGCTGGTTCATCCGCAATGTGCCCCGGCGCAAAGGCGCGCTGCCGCCGGTGCTGGATATGGAATGGAACCCGTTTTCACCCACCTGCAAACTGCGCCCCGCCGGGGATGTGGTGCGCCGCGAGATGCGGGTATTTCTTGGCCTGCTTGAGCGCCACTATGGCCAGCGCCCGATGATCTATACCACGCCGCAATTTTATAATGATGCCGGGTTGGATAAACTGCACGGTGAGGAGTTTTGGCTGCGTTCCACCGCCGAAACCCCCGATATATCCTTCCCCGGCAAACCCTGGACCTTCTGGCAATATAGCGGCACCGGGATTGTGCCGGGGGTTGAGGGTGATATTGACCTCAACACATTCTATGGCACCCGTGAGGTTTGGGCCAACTGGCTGGCGGGTCGGCGGCTTTAAATATCAAAGCCCACGATTACCCGTAGGGTGGGTGCAACCCACGCGCCTGAACCTATCCGCCAGGGAGGGTGGGTTACACCCACCCTACAAAATACATACCGTTTGCGGTCAGCCGTAAGGCGGGTTTCAGCCCGCCCCCCGTTTAAACCCTGCGTTACCCATCAACCCGGATGCTCTCATTTTTCGGATCATACGGGCTATCAACC
>CAZZKL010000173.1:0-5928 GCA_964655135.1 uncultured Roseovarius sp.
TCCTTGCCGTTGAAATCCTTCTCAAGATCAACAAAGCGCGGCAGATCGGCCTCCAAAGGGCTGGCGTCGCGGCCCAGTTCATTACCAAAAGCGCGATAGCTTTTCTCTTGCCGCAGCCAGTTTTGCGCCCGCGCCCCCACCAGCTTCATCCCATGCGGCGCGCCTGCCGCCTCAAGCAAATCAAACAGGTAATTCTGCATCTCCATCGGGTGATGCAATTCCCATCCCAGCTCACCGGTATAGGCCACGCGGATGGCATTGACCGGGCACATGCCCAGCTCAATCTTGCGCGCACTCAGCCATGGGAAACGCTTGTTCGATAGCGCCGTATCGGGATCGGCATCCTTGATCACCGCGCGCAAAACATCGCGCGATTTTGGCCCGGCGATGGCAAAAACACCCCACCCGGTGGTCACATCCTGAATTTCGATATAGCCAAACTCAGCCATTTTATCTTCCGCCGCTTTGCGCAGGAAATCGGAATCATATTCGGTCCAAGCACCGGCTGAGACGAGGTAATAATTATCCTCACCATTGCGCACGATGGTGTATTCGGTGCGGGTGGTGCCATGGTCCGTCAGCGCATAGGTCAGGTTGATCCGGCCCACGCGCGGCAGTTTGTTACAGGTAAACCAATCGAGGAAAGCCGTGGCACCGGGGCCTTTGACCACATGTTTGGTAAAGGCCGTGGCATCAATCAGGCCCACGCCCTCACGGATGGCTTTGGCCTCGTCCACCGCATATTGCCACCATCCGCCCCGGCGGAAGCTGCGCGCGTCGTGGTCAAAATTATCCGGCGCATCCAGCGGCCCGAAATAGTTGGGGCGCTCCCAGCCATTGACCCAGCCAAACTGCGCCCCGCGTGCCTTTTGCCGGTCATAGGCCGGGGCGGTGCGCAAGGGGCGGCAGGCCGGGCGCTCTTCGTCCGGGTGGTGCAGTGTATAGACGTGATCATAGCATTCTTCGTTCTTGCGGGCCGCAAATTCGGTGGTCATCCAGCTTGAGGAATAGCGTTTTGGGTCAAGCGACGCCATGTCAATCCCGGCCTCGCCCTCGACCATCATCTGCGCCAGATAATAGCCGGTGCCGCCGGCGGCGGTGATACCAAAGGAAAACCCTTCCGCCAGCCACATATTGCGCAGCCCCGGCGCGGGGCCGACCAGCGGATTGCCGTCAGGGGTATAACAAATCGGGCCGTTGAAATCATCCTTCAACCCGCTTTCCTCACACGACGGAACCCGGTGGATCATCGCCATATATTGCTCTTCGATACGCTCAAGATCGAGCGGGAAAAGATCGGCGCGAAAACTATCCGGCACGCCAAATTCAAAACACGCGGGCGCGCCTTTTTCGTAGACGCCCAATATCCAGCCGCCGCGTTCCTCGCGCACATAAGATTGCGCATCGGCGTCACGCACCACCGGATGCTCATCACCGCCATTTTCGCGGTAGGCCACAAGTGCCGGGTCTTTGTCCATCACGATGAACTGATGCTCAACCGGAATGGCGGGGATTTTGATACCCAACATCTTGGCGGTGCGTTGCGCGTGATTGCCGGATGCCGTCACCACATGCTCGGCGGTGATCACGATCTGCTCGGCGCTCGCCACCAGATTGCCGCCCTTTTCCACCATTTTGGAGCAGGTCACTTCCCACGCCTCGCCATTCCAGTGAAACGCATCCGCCTGCCATTTGCGCTCAATCATCACCCCGCGCTGACGCGCGCCCTTGGCCATCGCCTGGGTCACATCGGCGGGGTTAATATAGCCATCTGTGTTGTGATAAAGCGCGCCTTTTAGATCATCGGTGCGGATCAGCGGCCAACGGGATTTGATCTCATCGGGCGTCAGCCACACATAAGGCACGCCGCAGGTTTCGGCGGTGGAGGCATAGAGCATATATTCGTCCATGCGCTCATCGGTCTGGGCCATGCGCAGGTTGCCGACCACGGCAAAGCCCGCATTCAGGCCGGTTTCCTTTTCCAGCGCCTTATAAAACTCAACCGAATATTTATGGATATGGGTGGTGGCATAAGACATGTTGAAAAGCGGCAAAAGCCCCGCCGCGTGCCAGGTTGAGCCTGAGGTCAGCTCATCACGCTCCAGCAGCATCACATCGTCCCACCCGGCGCGGGCCAGATGATAGGCAATTGAGGTGCCAACCGCACCGCCACCAATAACCAGGGCTTTGACTTGAGTTTTCATGGCTTTGCGACTCCCTTGAACTAATCTTGCCCTGATATTTATCACGTCTGCAAAAGGCCGCACAGCCCAGCCGACCTATGACACTGCAAAACCGACCATCCGGCGGGAAATCCAAGCGCCGGGGGTCACTCGCCCAAAGCAATGCCTTCGCGGCGCGGATCAGCCCCGGCCTGCAAGGCCTCGCCGATGGCGATGACATGCAGGCCGGAATTGAGCGCGCGGATTTTGACCGTGTACCCCATGGCCTCCAGCGGCGCGGCCATGGCTTCGGCATCCGTCCCCGCCTCAAGATCATAGACGCCAAAACGGTTGACCAGATGCGGCAGGGCCACGGCCTGTTGCACATCCATGCCCCAATCCAAAATGGCGATGATGGTGGTGGCGACATAGCCGATGATCCGGCTGCCACCGGGGCTTCCCAAAACCAGAACCGGCTTGCCGTCCTTAAGCACAATCGTCGGCGCCATGGATGACCGGGGCCGCTTGCCCGGCTCAACCCGATTGGCAATGGGTATGCCGTCGCGGTGGCTTCTGAATGAGAAATCCGTTAGCTCATTATTCAATAAAAACCCACCCACCATCAGGCGCGATCCAAAGGCGTTTTCAACCGTGGTGGTCATCGACAAAGCGTTGCCATAGCGATCGACGATTGAGATATGCGAGGTCGAGGGAAACTCGATTGAGGCATCATCGGCCCAAAGCAGCGCATGATCAAATTCCGGCTTGCCGGGGGTGACCTCGGGCAGGGCATCATCGCCGCCAAGCAGCTCAGCGCGCTGGCGCAGGTACTTAGGCGCGATCAGGCCGCTGACCGGCACCGGCACAAAATCACTATCGGCCATGTAGCGGCCCCGGTCGGCAAAAGCCAGACGGCTGGCATCGCCGATCAATCGCCACGCCTCAGGGCTTTGCGGGCCGAGGGCTTTGAGGTCGTAATTTTCCAGCAGCCCCAGAATTTGCCCCACGGTCAACGCCCCCGATGACGGCGGACCCATGCCACAAACCTCATAGGCGTGATAAGGCGCGCACACCGCCGGGCGCTGTTTGATTTGGTAAAGTGCGAGATCAGTTTCACTAAGCATTCCCGGATTTTCAGCGGCATTTTGCACCGTATCCGCAATATCGCGGGCCATCGCCCCGGTATAAAACGCCCCAGTGCCGCGTTCAGCCAACAACCGCAAACTGGCACCATAAGCCGGGTTGCGCAGCGTCTGACCGGCCTGCAACGGCTGACCACCGGGCAGAAAATAATCCCGTGTGGACGGGTAACGCGCCAGACGCTCGGCATCATTTGCCACCAGTTCGGCCAGTCGTGGGCTGATGATGAATCCCTCTTCGGCCAGGGTGATTGCCGCCTTAAACAGCCCGGCCCACTCGGCCCGACCCCAGCGGTCATGCGCCGCCTGCATCAGCGCAGGCGTGCCGGGTGTGCCAACCGAGCGCCCGCCGACGACCGCGTCAAAAAACTCAAGTGGGTCGCCATTTGCGTCCTGAAACAAACGCGGCGTAACCGCCAAAGGCGCGGTTTCGCGGCCATCGAGCGTGGTGATCTCGCCGCTTGCCGCATCATACCAGACCAAAAACGCGCCGCCGCCAAGGCCCGAGCTTTGCGGCTCAACCAGCCCTAAAACCGTCTGTATCGCCACCATCGCATCGGCGGCGGTGCCGCCATCGCGCAGCACATCCGCCCCGGCCCGGACCGCCAAAGGGTTGGCCGCCGCGATCATCCAGTTATCGGATTTAACCGGCAGCCCGGCTTGTTTTGAGGCAATCCCGGCCTGCGCCTCGGGGGCGACGGAATCGGCCACCTGTTGGGCAAAAGCGCCGCCGGAAAGCAGCGTAAACACCAATACAAAATAGCGAAATTTCATAGTCTTGGCCTCCAATTTTCAGGTGGGATAGATGCCGAAACCTGTCACATCATCGCCGGAACCATCAGATCAGGCGGGCGGTGGCCATCGTCAAAGGTTTTGATATTCAAGATCACCTTCTCACCCATCTCAATGCGCCCCTCGACCGTGGCCGAGCCCATATGCGGCAACAGCACGACATTTTTCAGCTCGCGCAGGCGCGGGTTCATCTCGGCCCCGTTTTCATAGACATCCAGCCCCGCACCGGCAATCTCATGGGCGCGCAGCATCCGGGTCAGGGCGTTTTCATCAATCACCTCGCCGCGTGAGGTGTTGACGATCACCGCATCCGTCTTCATCAGCTTCAAACGCCGCGCATTCATCAAATGAAAGGTGGACGGCGTATGCGGACAATTCACGCTGATCACGTCCATGCGCGCCACCATCTGATCAAGGCTTTCCCAATAGGTCGCCTGCAATTCATCCTCAATCTCGGCACGCAGGCGTTTGCGGTTGTGGTAATGGATTTGCATCCCAAAGGCGGCCGCACGCCGGGCCACCGCCTGACCAATCCGGCCCATGCCCAAAATGCCCAATCGCCGCCCGTTGACACGCCCGCCCAAAAGCGCGGTGGGCGACCAGCCTTCCCAATCGCCCGATTGCATCATTGCGAGGCCCTCGGGAATGCGCCGCGTCACCCCCAGGATCAGTGCCATCGCCATATCAGCGGTATCATCGGCGGATACGCCGGGCGTGTTCGACACCAAAATCCCGTGCTGCCGGGCGGTTTGCACATCAATATGATCGACGCCTGCGCCGTAATTGGCGATCAGTTTTAGATTATCACCAGCCTGCGCAATCAGCCCGGCATCGATCCGGTCGCTTAGGGTTGGCACCAAAACATCGGCCTCTTTTACCGCGCGGGCCAGCTCAGAGCGGCTCATTGGCGCGTCAGAGTCGCGCAGGCGTACATCAAAAAGCTCGGCTAACCGGCTTTCAACCGGCTCGGGCAAGCGTCGCGTAACAACAACACTCAGGCTTGCAGATGACATTATACACCTCCCGGTTCTTCCAATTTCGCCGTTTTGCTGCCAGAGTGGCGCAGGAAGGGGCAAGGTACAAGAACCCCGTTGAACTTTGTTGAGCTAAAAAACAGGCAAATTCATGAAATCAGTTGTTATAGGCGCTGTGGTGCTGATGCTGGCGGTTGCGGGCTTTGCCCGGGCGCAGGAACGCGGGCCGGTCACCAACCTGCCGCTGCCGCGCTATGTGTCGATGAAAACCGATAAGGCCAATATCCGGCGCGGCCCCGGCATGACACAGCGGATTGACTGGGTGTTCAAACATAAATACCTGCCGCTTGAGATCACCGCCGAATATGGCAACTGGCGCCGGGTGCGCGACCGGGACGGTGTTGGCGGCTGGGTTCATTATTCCCTGCTGTCGGGTGTGCGCACAGCCATCATCGAGCGCGACATGCTGGGCCTGCAAGCCCGCCCCGACCCGCAATCGCGCGTTGTTGCCCGGCTTGAATTGGGTGTGATTGCCCGGCTTGAGGAATGCCGCGGTGACTGGTGTAAGCTTTCGACCGGCGGATATAGCGGCTGGGTGCCGATAAAAGACCTGTGGGGTGTTCAGAAGGGCGAAATTATAGACTGATGTCGCTGTCTTGATGGATTAGCAGCAGATTTTTTGTTTTCGGCCCTTGAACCCCTCCGATGTCCAGAGTAACTAGCGCGTCACCAAAGCCTTCCGGTGTTAGCCTGAAATTAGGGTAAAACCAAATACCGCAAGACGCTTTAATGGGGTGTGGCCTAGTGGTAGGGCAACTGTTTTTGGTACAGGAGATCGTAGGTTCGAATCCTACCACCCCA
>CAZZKL010000174.1:0-5917 GCA_964655135.1 uncultured Roseovarius sp.
GCCTGCGCGGCGTGCGGCCCTGTGCGGTGGAAACCGAGGCACAAATGGATTGGGCTATGGGGGGACGGGTGTGAGCCTCCGAGATGGCCCAAACCCTGCCCTATGGGGCAGATTTAGCGAATGGGGTAAAATGGGGGAGAGATGAGAGGCTGGATAAAGAATTTATCGTAATGCAATCAATTAGTTATTATGATTATTGCAACCGTGTAATTATGTAACCACCTTCAATATGGACCAAATAACGCCGGGTCAACTCGGTTTGACTCTGGTAAATTGACGTTGATTTAAGCCGCCAATTTCAGTGTAAAATTTCCATGGAAGTCCAACTCAACCTTCATTTTCCCCATACTCGGTATGTCAAACCAGTAATCTGCCGTCGCTGCATATTCACCTAAGATAGCATCCCTAGCTTTATGCATCCTAGCAGTTATGAACATGTCACCCGTCGAGTTCACATCAGCCGGAACGGCATCCCCGAATAGTGGCGGCAACATCGTGCCTTTCTCTACCGAGAATTCAGCCGTGGATTCAAAGATTGTCGGGACATCTGGTTTAACCGAAAGATACTCTGCGCTGGTCGCAAAAGTCATCGAATCTAGCCCAAGCAACCGCATCGCCTCAGCATTGTTTTTTGTTACCCCTTCGAATGATAAGTGGGCACATATGCGGCCCTCTGCATCTCTTTCGGCAGTCCCGCTGGAAACACGTAGCTCGAAATCGTTCTGCATCATTTCAAGATCGCGGTCGATTTGTGCTACCTGCGGAAGACTTGTCTTCAATGTGTCAGTTACATCGTCATCCCCAATGAAAATCCGATATGCCCAATAGCTCATCTCGTATATGCCAGGGCGTATCTCCGCAGATGATCCTAATCCATTACAGAGCTTCAAATTCTTGTCGTGTTCTACATGACAGCTTTTAGCTAGGCATTGTGGTGAAAGGATATTTTCAATCTCATGAAACCTCTGGTCAAACTCAGTGACTTCAATCTCAACAAGGGGAGCCTGTTGCGGGCCAGAAAGCGTCTCATAGATTGCTAGACGCAAACCATCGCACAACATGAAATAGTTTGCACCAACCTGTGCGTGAGCAGCGTATGAATGCGCTTGCTCAACGTCTTCAGGTCCAAGCCCTACTTTCGAAGCTTTTGCTTCAACTATGAAGCTACCACGCCGACCTTTAAGGCCCGCGCGATAGTCGGGATAACCTAAAGGTTGATCCTTCTTCTTTGATTTATGACCAATGTGATAATAGGGGTATTCTAACTTTTCTTCGAGCTTGAAATAGACATCATCACCGCCGGGATACCCTAGCCTTCGCATCAATGGGTCGATAAAATGAAACCTAACTTCGGCTTCGTTGTAGTCTGTCGAGACGCCTGCACCCTTTTCTGAATCAGTCACCTGCAACATACCTCCCGTTTGATTGAACACGAAACTAATCCTACATTGGATTGGGAGCAATAACTTTGAGAAAAAAGAAAAATCAGCCAGCTTGCACCGGCGGGTTCGTCATTTTGGTCATGGGTAGTGCATGGTTACGCCGTCTCTGTGTCATCCATTCCAGATTTAGACCAAATATTCCCGAACTCACCCAAGGCAGTAACAGTTTCGGTTATCAGGTCACTGCCTGGCTTGTCGAAAGGCTCAGCGGCCATCTGTGTTTGATAGCCGTGCGCAGGTGGGTTTCACCCACCCTACAGGGTAATCTAACATGTGAGGAAAAGGTGAGAGGCTGGACAACGACCCAAGCGAGGCTCGTTACGGCTGCTTCCTTCCGGATCTGACCGGGTTGGCGAGGTGCCTGCCCGCGCCAACCTCTCGGGGCATTACATAGGCCGGGGGGCAACGGTTTGCAAGACCGGGTTTGGCGGTTAAAGCGCGAGGCGCAGGCGGGCAAATCCGCTGTCGCAATCGCCCAGATCAACCGCGCCGAGGGCGGCTATTTCATCGGGGTAGGCGCGGATGCCGGGGCCGGTTTGATAGATCACGCTGGTGCCGGGCATCGCGGTAAAGCGCCAGACCGGGCGGGCGATGTGCCGGGTTTCGCCGGAATTTTGGATGTAGCGGGCGACGATGTCATAGATCGGCAAATGGCCGGTGAAGACAAATTTCTCGTCCGGCCATCTCACGAAAGGCCCGCCGCCATAAGCGCGGTAGCTGTTGGTGGCGAGGATAAACTCATCCGCCGCGCTGACCGCCCGGCCCCGGTGGCGCAGATTGCGGATGCGAAAACTGTCGGGGTTGATCATTTGCCCCGACAGGTCATAGCGCGCAGGCTGGGCCAGATCAATTTCGTAAGTTAACCCGCAGATGACATCAAAATCATGGCCCGGAACCTGCGCATTGCACAGGGGCTGATCCTGGCCGCCGGGGGTGATCTGATTGAAGCAGATCATCGCGCGCTCAAGCCAGTCGTGAAGCTCAGCACCGGTAAGGTGCAGCCCACAGAGCGTGTTGGGAAAGGCATAAAGATCAGCGGCATTGCGCAAATGCAGCGCGCCCGCCGGGATGTCGGTGTAATAGCCCGGCCCGGCACGGTTGCCGGTCTTGAAAGGCGCCGAGGCCGAAAGGATTGGCAGCCCGGCATGGGGCGTGCCTTCAAGGTGGCGCGATAATTCAGCATGTTGCGCATGGGTGACCAGTTGGGTTGCGGGATCGTTGCGGACCAGCGCGAGATAGCTGTGCAGCGGGGTCTCGGTCCGGCCGATTGGGCGGTCGGCCAGTTTGAGGGTCATCGCGTGGGCCGGGGTCATGGCCTGTGTGATCCCAGTATCCGCCCGGGCCAGATCAGGGACCAGATCAGGCGACACAACCGGGCGCGCCTCGGAGTGATGGCCGACAACCTGCCAGGTGCCTTTGATACGCTCAAGCTCAAGATCAAGCACCCCCAGATGCGAGCCCCTGAACCCGGCCATGATGGTGGGGATGCCGTTGAGGGTGCCAAGGTGATTGTCGATGCCATGGCCGTCAGCGTGATCGGGGGCATGATCGGGGCTGTCGCCCGGTGACGGGAAAACCTGATGGGTGTGCCCGGCAAGGATGGCGTCAATGCCCGGCACCGAGGCCAGCGGCAGCGCGCCATTTTCCATCTTAGGATGGTGCCAATCGGGATCAATGCCGGTATGGGCCAGCGCCACCACAATATCCGCCCCTTTGGCGCGCAGAATTGGCACATGCGCCATGGCCGCCTCAACCATGCAGCGGCTGCGCAACTGTCCCTTGAGATGACATTGATCCCAAGTGGTGATTTGCGGCGGTAGCAGGCCAATAATGCCGATGCGCAGGTTGTGCGTACTGCCATCTTCGGCCAAAACTGAGCGCTCTAGGATAAATGTGGGCGGCACGAATGTTTCATCCCTGTCGGGGGTTTCCCCCATCCGGATAATCGCATTGGCGCTGGCCACCGGGAAATCAGCATCAGATAGCGCCCGGCTCAGCCATGAAAGGCCAAAGTTAAACTCGTGATTGCCCAAGGTGGCCGCGTCATAGCCCAGAAGGTTCATCGCAGTGATCGCCGGGTGTGGCCCGTTCCAGCCGCTGCCAGATTGCGCCGTCAGATCGCTTAGCGGCGTGCCTTGCAGGAAATCGCCATTGTCAAACAATAGGCAGTTTTCAACCTCGGAGCGGGCTTTGCGGATCAAGGTTGCGGTGCGCGCCAGCCCAAAGCGGGTGTCAGAGTGGTTGGAATAGTAATCAAAGGGCAGGATATTAGCGTGCACATCAGTGGTTTCCAACAGGCGCAGTTTCACCTTTGGGGCGCGCATTACCGTGCGATTTGGGGTTGATGAGGGCGGTATTTCTTTTGCCAAACGAGGGGTGCTCTGAATATGTGTCATACGGGGTTTACACTCAAAAACAAATAAAGGGCCGATCTGGCCGGTCTGGCCGGTCTGTACGGGTTATATAATTTCAGTATGAGGAATATTTTTGGTTAATACATGTTAAAGTTGTGACATTTTTTGAAACAGACTGTTTCCGAGCATCCCCCACAGCGGCTTGCCCATGGCGGCGGATCGTGGCAATCGGGTGGGGAAGAGAGGAAGCCATGAAAAACGCGGAAACAGTGACATTTGGCGGCAGCGCGCTTGACCGGGCGGCTGAACTGCGGGCGGATGAGGCGGCGCTGGCGGCAGCCATCGCGACGGGCGGGGCGCGGGCCATCGTTTTGTGGCGGGGTAAGCCGCTGGTTCAGGCACCGGCGCTGGACAAGCTGCTGCGCCTGCCGCTGGATCACCCGGTTTTGGCCAGTTTCGGCGCGCCGATCTTGCTGGGCCGGGATGAGGCCGGACTGATCTTTGCCTGTGACATCTCGGATTGGGTGCCCGAGGGCCTTGATGTGGCCGCCTTGGGGCAATTTTCCGATGAGACCGAGCAACGCCATCCTGACCTGCCGGATGACAGCGTGTTTTCCGAGCTGCGCCGAATCATGGCCCGGCTGAGTGCGCGGGATGCTGAGCTGATTGCCACGGCCAAGGCTTTGTTTAGCTGGCATGACAGTCACAAGTTTTGCGCCCGCTGTGGCGCGGCAAGCACGCGGGTCATGGCCGGCTGGCAGCGCAGTTGCGACCAATGCGGCGGCCAGCATTTTCCGCGCACGGATCCGGTGGTGATCATGCTGATCACTTTTGGCAATTCGGTGCTGATGGGGCGCTCACCCGGCTGGCCCGAGGGGATGTATTCAACACTCGCGGGCTTTGTTGAGCCGGGCGAGACGATTGAGGCCGCCGTGCGCCGGGAAGTATTTGAAGAGGCCGGGATAAAGGTTGCGCAGGTGGATTATCTGGCCAGCCAGCCTTGGGCGTTTCCCTCGTCGTTGATGATCGGCTGTCACGGTCAGGCAACCAGCCATGAAATCACCATTGACCCGGTTGAGATTGAAGATGCGCTTTGGGTCAGCCGTGAAGACATGCTATTGGCCTATGCCGGGCAGCATCCGGTACTGGCCCCGGCGCGGAAAGGCTCGATCGCGCATTTTCTAATTGGTAACTGGCTTGCGGATAAGTTGGATTAACGCAATCATACGGCGAAACTGTAAGGAAACCCCCGGGCCATGAAATTCAGCACCAAAGAAGACATCGCCGCCCCGATTGATTTTGTGTTTGATCAGATCTCGGATTTTGAGGCGTTTGAACGCTCGGCCCTGGGGCGCGGGGCCAAGGTGGCGCGGCTTGACGATCTGAGCGCCCCCGGCCCCGGCATGGCGTGGGAGACAAAGTTTCGCTGGCGCGGGCGCGCGCGCGAGCTTCAGTTTGAACTGACCAGTTTTGAGAAACCCGATGAGATGGTCATTACCTCGCTTTCAAAATCCATGGGTGGGCACCTGAAGATTGATCTGGTGGCTTTGTCGCGCGGGCGCACACGGATGCATTTTGTGACGGAAATGAAGCCCAAAAACCTGACCGCACGGCTGTTGATCCAATCGCTGAAACTGGCGCGCGGCAAACTCAATAAAAGATTTGAGCAAGGGGCGCAGGCCTATGCCAAAGAGCTGGAAAGCCGCTATGGCGGGTGACACCGCCTAACGAGGCAGCCTGTCAGGGCTGACGAAAGCGTTTCGATATATTGTTGATACAGGGGCAATATGTCGAAACGCCCACAACATATGAATGTTTCATACGTTTCGAGTTCAAGTAGTGTTTCTACTTAAACTCGAAACGCTTGAGTGGGCCGTGCCTCGATCACCACAAAGGCCTGCGCCCAGGGGTGATCATCGGTCAGTGTAACGTGGATGATTGCCTCATGGCCTTCGGGGGTCATCGCCGCCAGCCGCTTTGCCGCCCAGCCGGTCACCTGCATCACCGGCTGGCCGGTTTCAAGATTGCTCACGGCCATGTCTTTCCACGAGATCCCCATCCGCAGCCCGGTGCCCAGCGCCTTGGAACAGGCCTCTTTCGCGGCCCAGCGTTTGGCATAGG
>CAZZKL010000175.1:0-5711 GCA_964655135.1 uncultured Roseovarius sp.
AACCTCATAGCAAAGATGGGTAACGATCCCGTTATCTTCAAGATACTATTTGCAAAATATTCCCCCACGCCCCGGGCCTGCCCCGGGGCCTCTCGTCAAACCCCCTGCCCTGCCCGAAATCAACGCCCCATCAACGCATCATCAAACGGATATTTCGTCAGATTCTCAAAGCCATCCTCGGTGATAAGCACCTGATCTTCCAGCTTGATCGAAAAATCCCCGCCTTCGGGGCTGATCAGCGCTTCAACACACAGCACCATGCCCGCCTCAAGCGGATAATCAAACGCGCCTTTCACCGCTTTATCGGGGTACGACACCAACGGCCATTCATCACACAGACCAACGCCGTGCATCAAACAACCGTATTTCTGCTTTTGAAACTGCGGGTCCAGAACGTGACAGGCGTCGATCAGATCAGGGATCATCAAACCGGGTTTGAGCAGCGCCATATTGGTCATGATATGCTCATGCCCGTGCTGCATGGCATAGATCATATCGGCGGGGGGTTTCTCGTCGCCAATCCACCAACTGCGCGAGACATCCACACAAATACCGTAGCTGCCGATGAGATCAGTATCAAAGCTGATGATCTCATTATTTTGCGTGATCCGCTGACCGCATTCCTGAAACCACGGGTTGGTGCGCGTGCCCGAGGTCAGCAGCCGGGTTTCAATCCATTCGCCCCCCCGGCGGATATTTTCCGCGTGCAGCACGGCCCAGACATCATCCTCAGAGGTCTTACCAAGCGGCACATTGGCATGGGCAAACCGCTCCATCTCGGTCAGCGCCGCCTCACAGGCATGTGAGGCGCAGCGCATCGCCAGAATCTCATCCACACCTTTGACCGAGCGGGATTTCTCGGTGACTTCTTCGCCGTCCATAATGGTGAACCCCTGCGCCTCAAGCGCGCGCAGCCCGTGCACCATGGGCTTGTCCACCGCAAGGCGCATGTTGCCCGGCGCGTGGTCGTGCAACAGCAGCCGCACCTCATTGGAAAAGGCATCGGCGGCCACGTCAATCTTATCGCCACGATCAAAGTAAAACAGATCCGCGCCCGAGCGCGCCTCGCGCACCAGCGAATTGAACGCACTGGCAAAAGGCGAGTTTTTGTAATCCCAGATCACCATATAGCCATCGGCGCAAAGCAGCAGCGCCCGAAACGGGTTATGGGTGTTCCAAAGCTGCATGTTGGTGCTGTCGGTGGCATAGCGGATATTGAGCGGATCAAACATCAGCAACCCGGCGTAATTGCGGTCAGTGATATGTTTTGTCAGCCGCTCCCAGCGGTAGTGCCGCATGTTTTCGAGGTTGGGCAGGATGAGGCCCGCGTCCGCCCATTCCGCATAGGCCAGCCGGGTCGGGCCAATAACAATCCGGTCATCATCATTCGGCGAGGTATCGCCCAGCAGCGCGCCTTTGCCGGGGTCGATCTTACGGGTGTCGCGATAATGTTTGTCCATGGTCTGGCTCCTTTGGCATAGGTCAAAGGTGCGGCGGCCCGTATACCTCGCGCTTGCCGGTTTGCGACAAAATTTTGCACTGTTTTACCGCTCTGGCAAAAGAAAAGGCACCCCGAAGGGCGCCTTTCCGCTGTTCCCGTGAGTGGATTTAACAGCTGTAATACATCCCGAATTCAACCGGGTGCGGGGTGTGCTCATAAAGCTCGATCTCTTCCATTTTCAGATCAATATAGCCGTCAATCTGATCCTTGGTGAAGACATCCCCCGCCAAAAGGAAATCATGATCGGCGGCCAGCGCTTCCAATGCCTCGCGCAATGACCCACAAACCGTCGGAATATCGCTCAGCTCTTCTGCGGGCAGATCATAAAGGTTCTTGTCCATCGCCTCACCCGGATCAATTTTTGATTTGATCCCGTCCAGCCCGGCCATCAACAGCGCCGCAAAGCACAGATAGGGATTGGCCGCCGGATCGGGGAAGCGCGCCTCAACCCGCTTGGCCTTGGGGCTTTCCGTCCACGGAATACGCACACAACCCGACCGGTTACGCGCCGAATAGGCCCGCAAAACCGGCGCTTCAAACCCCGGAATCAGCCGCTTATAGCTGTTGGTCGCAGGATTGGTGAAGGCATTGAGCGTTTTGGCATGTTTGAGAATACCACCAATATAATACAGCGCCTCTTGCGAAAGATCGGCATATTTATCACCGGCAAACAGCGGCTTGCCGCCTTTCCAGATCGACATGTTCACATGCATGCCACTGCCATTATCGCCATAAATCGGCTTGGGCATAAACGTGGCCGTCTTACCATAAGCCTGCGCCACATTGTGGATCACATATTTATACTTTTGCAGCTCATCCGCCTGCTTGGTCAGGCTGCCAAAGATCAGGCCCAGTTCATGCTGACACGATCCCACCTCGTGGTGATGCTTGTCCACCTTCATGCCAAGACGCTTCATCGTGCTCAGCATTTCTGAGCGAATATCCTGCGCGTCATCGGTAGGATTGACCGGAAAATACCCGCCTTTGAGACCCGGACGATGGCCGCTATTGCCCATCTCAAACTCGGCATCGGTATTCCACGAGGCATCAATCGCATCGACCTCATAAGACACCTTGTTGATGGTGTTGGAAAACCGCACATCATCAAACAGGAAAAACTCGGCTTCAGGCCCCATATAGGCGACATCGCCAATGCCTGAGGAAATCAGATACGCCTCGGCCTTTTGCGCCGTGCCGCGCGGATCGCGGTTATACGCCTCACCGGTATCGGGCTCGACCACCGAGCAATGCACACAGATGGTTTTCTCGGCGTAAAACGGATCAACATAGGCACTCTCGGCGTCCAGCATCAGCTTCATGTCCGAAGCCTCAATTGATTTCCACCCGGCAATCGAGGAGCCATCAAACATGAACCCCTCCTCAAGAAAGTCCTCATCCACCAGATCGGCCACCATTGTTACATGCTGCAACTTGCCGCGCGGATCGGTGAAGCGGATATCGACATATTCAATGTCATCGTCTTTGATTTGCTTAAGAAGGGCTGCGTTGCTCATTCCCTTGGTCCTTTTCGTGGGTTAGTATTAAAGCGCGTCCGAGCCGGTTTCCCCGGTGCGGATACGAATGGCTTGCTCAACCGGGCTGACAAAGATTTTGCCATCGCCGATTTTATCTGTTTTGGCGGCTTCCACAATGGCCTCAATCGCCGCGTCCACCTGATCATCATCAAGCACCACGTCGATCTTTACCTTGGGCAGGAAATCCACCACATATTCCGCGCCGCGATACAGTTCAGTATGACCCTTCTGGCGGCCAAATCCCTTGACTTCGATGACTGACAGCCCCTGAATGCCAGCCTCCTGCAAGGCCTCTTTCACCTCGTCGAGTTTAAACGGCTTAATAATCGCTTCGATCTTTTTCATCGGGTGGCCTCCTGTGTTAGGGCGTTACGACCCCTCAGAGCACTTCCCCTTGCCCGGCTCAATCGGATAGAATGCAGATGCACACGCACCCGCGCGGGGACGCCATGATTGCCTAATTTTTAGGCACATTGCTCGCGAATTGGGCAAAACTGAATCAACAAAGGCCATTCCATGACCGAACTCCTGACCGCCGCCCAGATGAAAGCCATTGAAACCGCCGCGATTTCTGCGGGTTCCGTTACCGGCCTTGAGCTAATGGAACGCGCCGGGCGCGGTGTGGTTGAAGCGGTGTTTGAGGAATGGCCGGATCTGGCCAAAACCTCGCACCGCGCCGTGGTTCTATGCGGCCCCGGCAACAACGGTGGCGACGGGTTTGTGGTGGCGCGATTGCTGAAGGAATGGGGCTGGGAGGTGGCGGTGTTTCTCTACGGTGACGCCGATAAGCTGCCACCGGATGCGAAGGTGAATTACAAGCGGTGGAAGGGGATGGGGGAAGTTAATCCGCTATATCCGGACGGTCAAAGCATGTCTAAAGCGCATGAAACGCCAATTACGTTGATTATTGACGCGCTGTTCGGCACCGGATTATCGAGACCATTTACAAATATGCGGGACAAAATTTCAACCCTGCAAATGGCGGGAAATTTGGCGTCGCCAAGTTATGCTAACCCAAAAATGGTATGCATAGATTTACCGAGCGGGATTTGTTCGGACTCGGGCAAAACAATTGGAAAAGAGGTTCCTTTTGGGTCCAGTATAGTCGGCCATCTCACCGTCACTTTTCACAGATTAAAACAAGGCCATGTATTAAGCCGATGTGCTGAAGCTTGTGGCAATGTTGTTGTCAAAGCAATCGGGTTGGAAAAATTTCGGCGGACTGCATTTAAGATTTCTGGAACAGTCGTCTGCCGATTAAATGGTGGTTCTGTCTTTGGTTTGTCAAAATCAAATTATGACAACCACAAATACTCCCACGGTCACGCCCTGATCCTCTCGGGCGGCGCGGGCCATACAGGTGCCGCGCGGTTGGCGGCGAGGGGGGCATTGCGGATTGGCGCGGGCGTGGTGACACTTGGGGTGCCGCCAACCGCGCAGATGGAGGTGGCGGGGCATATAACGGCGGTGATGCTTACGCGGGTATCGGATGGTGCGGCGCTGGCAGAAATTTTACAAGACAAACGGATCAATGCGCTTTGTCTGGGGCCGGGCATGGGGCTTGAGCGGGCGCGGGAGTTGATGCCGGTGATTTTCAAAACGGGTGGCGGGCTGAAAGCCCGCCCTACGGTTCTTGATGCCGATGCGCTTAGTGCCTATGCCGATGCGCCGCAGGTGTTGTTCGACATGCTGCACGAAAACTGCATCCTCACCCCCCATGGCGGCGAATTCGCCCGGTTGTTCCCGGACCTGAGTGAGCGGCTCTGTGAGGAGCCTCTCAAAGGCCCGGCCTATTCCAAGGTAGACGCAACCCGCGACGCCGCCAAGCGCGCGGGCTGTGTGGTGCTGTTCAAAGGTCCCGATACGGTGATTGCCGCCCCCGACGGGCGTTGCAGCATCAACTCGGCCCATTACGAGCGGTCCGCGCCGTGGCTGGCCACCGCAGGCTCGGGCGATGTGCTGGCGGGCTTCATCACTGGGCTGATGGCACGGCGGTTTGATCCCATGCAGGCCGCCGAGACCGCCGCCTGGCTGCATGTGGAATGCGCGCGCTCCTTTGGCCCCGGTTTGATTGCCGAGGATCTTGCCGAAGAGCTGCCAAAAGTTTTCACCGCGCTAATGCTTTGAATTTACCCCTCGCCTTGCCTCAAAACCTTTGCTAGAGAGCGCCAGATCGTGCGGGTGTGGCGGAATTGGTAGACGCACCAGATTTAGGTTCTGGCGCCTATGGCGTGGGGGTTCGAGTCCCTTCACCCGCACCACTATTTCACACTAAGATATTGAATAAAAAACCTATTTCTACCTTCCCCTAAGCTCAATCCATCCTTTAAACCCCCTTTGGCGTGTGGCGTATGAAACCCTGCAGGAAAATATTCGCTAGCGCATCAATCCGCCGAAACGGTCCATCATGGCACCGATTGAGATATTTACGTGTTTATCATGCTGGCCTACCAAACGGTCATACGTCCGCCTGTGCATCCCTTTGGGTTTCAGACCGATACCGTTGAGAATACCCGGTTCCCAGTCCAGTTTTCCACGGATTCGGTCCGCCCGCCGCGCGGCCCGGTCTGACAAGTCTTCCCGTTGGGACGGATAGGCAAGCTGAAAACAATACCTACATGCGAATATCCCGCCACCGTAGAGGATCGCCACGCGCCTACCGCATCCTCGCGCTG
>CAZZKL010000176.1:0-5687 GCA_964655135.1 uncultured Roseovarius sp.
AGAAGAGTGGCGGCCTTGGCAGGCATCATGGCCAAATCACACAAGGCGTTTGACGCCGAATTGTATGAGGGGATGCTGGCGCGTAGTCAAAACCGCTGGCCCTCGCTGAACTGGGATTTGCTATCGCTCAATGATCTGGCGGCGCCGTTTCTGGGGGCCGGGTTTTATTACAAAACCTTCATGTGGCCGCGCGCCTTTTGGGAGCGGGTCTATGAGCCGATCATCCGCCGGGCCGCCGGGTTGGGGGCTTTGTCCGGCAAGCCCGATGCCGACCGGAATGAGTGCGCCTTTGCCCATTGTGATCTACTGGTGATCGGCGCGGGACCTGCGGGGCTGATGGCCGCGTGGATGGCGGCAAAATCCGGTGCGGATGTGATCATTTGCGATGAAGACACCCGGTTGGGCGGGCGGTTGAACGGCGAGACGCTGGAGATTGGTGGCAAGCCGGGCCATGAATGGGCGCGCGGGATTACTGCGAAACTCATGGCGATGGATAACGTGCGGGTGAGGGCGCGCACCACCGTGACCGGGGCCTATGATCAGGGCACCTATGGCGCGATTGAAAAGCTGGCGCCGGATGCGGCGATGCGCAAAGGCGCGCCCAATGAGACGTTTTGGCGGATCGTGGCCAAACGCAGCATTCTGGCGGCGGGGGCGTTGGAACGGCCCGTGGCGTTTCAAAATAATGACCGGCCCGGGATCATGATGGCAAGCGCCGTGCGCGCCTATGTTAACCGTTGGCGGGTCGCTCCGGGGTGCCGCGTGGCAGTGTTTGGCAACAATGATAACGCGCACCAAACGGCGGCGGATTTGCAGGCTGCGGGGGTGCATGTGGGTGCTTTGATTGATGTGCGTCCCCATGCCGCCTGCGATCTGGATGTGCCGTTTTATCCCGGCGCGGTGGTGTGCAATACCCAAGGCCGCAAGGGGCTTGAGGCGGTGACGGTGAGGGATGCCTCGGGCACGCAGAAAATTCAGGCCGATTGTCTGGCCATGTCCGGCGGGTGGAATCCGACGCTGCATCTGAGCTGTCATATGGGCGGGCGGCCGGAATGGAGTCCGGATTTGCAGGCATTTTTACCGGTGAATGGTATGGTGCCGGGGATGCGTGCCGCTGGCGCGTGCCGGGGGGATTTTTCTACGCGCGCTTGCCTTGAGGCCGGGGTAGAGGCGGCTAAATCCGCGTTGGAGGATTTGGGGATGAAGCCCGCGCGCGTGGGTGTGCCGAGGGCTGAGGACAGCACCTATGATATCTCAGGCCTTTGGGCGGTGCCGGGCAAGGGCCGGGCCTGGGTGGATTTTCAAAATGATGTGACGGTCAAGGATATAAAACAGGCGGCCACGGAAAATTTCCGTTCGGTCGAGCATATGAAGCGCTATACCACCCAAGGCATGGCCCCGGATCAGGGGAAAAACTCAAATGTGGTGGCGCTGGCGGTGCTGGCCGAGGCCACTGGGCAGGGCATTCCCGAGACCGGCACAACCACCTTTCGCCCGCCCTTTGTGGCGGTGCCGATTGCCACCATGGGCGCGGGCGGCAGCGGCAAGGGCTTTGCGCCGCAGCGCTATATGACCTCGCATCAGGCCAGCGTTGAACGCGGCGCGCCGATGATTGAGGTCGGGCTGTGGTATCGGCCAAGTTATTTTCCGCTGAAGGGTGAAAGCAACTGGCGGCAAGCCTGTGATCGGGAAGTGAATATGGTGCGGCAGGCGGTGGGGGTGGCGGATGTGTCAACTCTGGGCAAGATTGATATTCAGGGTCGGGATGCGGGCGCGTTTCTGGATTTTGTCTACAGCAATATGTTTTCCACGCTGAAACCGGGGCGGGTGCGGTATGGGTTGATGCTGCGCGAGGATGGCCATGTGATGGATGATGGCACCACCGCGCGGCTGGGCGAGCGGCATTATTTGATGACCACCACCACGGCGGCGGCGGGCGATGTGATGCGGCATCTGGAATTTGCCCATCAGTGTTTGCAGCCGGAGATGGATGTGCGGATGGTCTCGGTGACCGAGCACTGGGCACAGTTTGCTGTGGCCGGGCCGAAAGCGCGGGCGTTGCTTAATGATCTGTTGAATGAACCGATTGGGGATGAAAACTGGCCGTTCATGTCCTGTGGCGAGGTGGCCATTGGCAAGATCACGGCGCGGCTGTTTCGGATCTCGTTTTCCGGCGAGCAGGGCTATGAATTGGCAGTACCGGCGCGGTTTGGCGATAGCCTGTTTCGCGAGTTGCTCACGCGAGCCGAGGCCATGGGGGGCGGGCCTTACGGGATGGAGGCGCTGAATATCCTGCGGATTGAGAAGGGGTTTATAACCCACGCCGAGATTGATGGCCGGGTGACGGCGTTTGATCTGGGGATGCAGCGGATGGTGAGCGCCAAGAAGGATTGCATCGGCAAGGCGGCGTCCCGGCGTCCGGGGTTAATGGCCGAGGAACGCGGGCAGTTGGTGGGGTTGAAGCCGGTGGGCGCGGTAAAGGAGCTGACCGCCGGGGCGCATCTTTTTGCTAAGGGGGATGAGGCCACGCGGGTGAACAGCCAAGGATATATTTCATCGGTGGGGTTTTCGCCCACATTGGGTCATTTTCTGGGGCTAGGGTTTTTGCAACGGGGCCGGGCGCGCCACGGGGAGGTGGTGCGCATGGTCGACCATCTGGGCGAGGTTCAAGCGCTGTGTGAGGTAACAGACCCGGTGGTGTTTGATCCCGATGGAGGGCGCGTGCGTGGTTGAATTAATTGCCAAATCCCCCCTTGAGGGGCTGCTGCCGCTGAGCATTGGTTCAGTAACGCTGAGCCAAGAAGACCCCGGCGTGATGACCTCAATCGCGGCCTTCAAAGGCAAGGAAAAAACTCTTTCAGCAGCTTTGAAAAAGATCCATGGCATGGCCGCACCGGGGCCTAACCGGGCCTTGGGGAAAGCCGGGGCAAGGGCGATTTGGTTTGGCCATGGGATGATCCTGTTGCAGGGGCCGAAGGCGGATAAAGCTTTGGCAAAACATGCCGCCCTGACCGATCAGTCGGATGGCTGGGCAGTGGTGCGGCTGACCGGTGCAGGCGCGCGTGATGTGCTGGCGCGGCTGACGCCGGTTGATCTGCGCGACAGTGAGTTTAAGCGCGGCCACACGGCACGCACGGAACTGGCGCATATGATGGCTTCGATCACCCGAATTGGCGCGCAAAGCTGGCAAATACTGGTGTTTCGCGGGTTTGCCGGGACGTTGGTGCATGATCTGCGCCGGGCGATGCAAAGTGTCGCCGCGCGGGGCGAACAGCAATAGACTCAAGGCCGCGTGCTGCGTATAGAATAAGCCATGAGTTTACCGCCGGGTTTTATGGATGAATTGCGCACCCGCACCTCGCTCACGCAGGTGGTCGGGCGCAAGGTGATGTGGGACACACGCAAGTCCAATCAGGGCAAGGGCGATATGTGGGCGCCGTGCCCGTTTCACCACGAAAAAACTGCCAGCTTCCATGTGGATGATAAGAAAGGCTTTTATTATTGCTTTGGCTGTCATGCCAAGGGCGATGCGATAAGTTTTGTGCGCGAAACCGAGAATGTGGAATTCATCGAGGCAGTGCGGATTTTGGCAACGGAAGCCGGGATGACCATGCCCGAGCGCGACCCGCAGGCGCAGGCCAAGGCCGAGGCGCGGCAGGGGCTGGTTGAGGTGATGGAGATCGCAGTGCAGCATTTTCGCCTGCATCTGAAAACTGCCGCCGGGGCCGGGGCGCGGGAATATCTGCACGGGCGCGGCCTGCGTGAGGCGACGCAGGACCGGTTTGAAATTGGCTTTGCCCCCGAGGGCTGGCAGGGGTTGTGGGATCATCTTAAGGCCAAAAATATTGCCGATGATCTGATTTTTGGCTGCGGGCTGGCCAAGCCCTCAACCAAGGGCGGCAAGCCGTATGACACGTTCCGCAACCGCATTATGTTTCCCATTCGCGACGCGCGCGGGCGCTGCGTGGCGTTTGGTGGCCGGGCGATGGACCCGAGTGACAACGCCAAATACCTGAATTCGCCCGAGACCGAGCTGTTTGATAAATCCCGCACGCTCTATAACCAAGGCCCCGCGCGCGAGGCGGCGGGCAAGGGCGCGCCGCTGATTGTGGCCGAAGGCTATATGGATGTGATCGCGCTGGTCGAGGGCGGCTTTGGCGCAAGTGTGGCCCCTTTGGGCACGGCGGTGACGGAAACGCAATTGATGATGATGTGGCGGATTGCTGATGAGCCGGTGATTGCGCTTGATGGTGATACCGCAGGATTGCGCGCGGCGCACCGGCTGATTGATCTGGCGCTGCCGTTGCTGGAGGCGGGCAAATCCTTGCGCTTTGCGCTGTTGCCCGAGGGCAAAGACCCCGATGATCTGGTTCGCTCAGGCGGTAAAAAGGCGATGCAGGCGCTGGTGGATAAGGCGTTGCCGATGGTGCAATTGCTGTGGCAACGCGAAACCGAGGGCCGCGATTTTGATAGTCCTGAGCGCAAGGCGGCATTGGATAAAACCCTGCGGGAGAAGATAAAAACCATCCGTGATCCGTCAATCCGGGGGCATTACGGGCAGGCGATCAAGGAAATGCGCTGGGCCTTGTTCAGCCCGCGCCGGGCGACGCCGAAACGGCGCAAAGGTGGCAAATGGCAGGCGGCCCCGGAACCGGCGCGCGCTAGTACCAAATTATCCCTGCTGGTCTCGGCCGGGGAGGGCGCGCAACTGCAGATGCGGGTGGCGGTTATTTTGGCGTCCCTCATTGCAACGCCTGATGTTTGCGAAGAATTTGAGGCGGCTTTGGAGAATATGATCTGTGCAAGTCCCGGCCATGCCCGGCTGCGGGATCTGATTTTGGCCCATGCCCATTCCGGCAAAGAAACATTGCACGCGCAAATAGAGGAGGCCCTTGGGGCGGACGCTCTTGAAAACCTGCTGCGCCTTCCCCATGTGGCGCTGGCACCGCCGGTGCGTCACCCCGGGGATGAGGATATTGCGCGCATGACCATTGCCGAAGAACTGGCCAAACTGGAATCGGAACGCGGCTTGAATGAAGAAATATCAGAAGCCGCAGAAGACATCATTGGGCTGGCGGATGAGGCGGTGACGTGGCGGTTAAGTCAGGCGGCAGAGGCGCGCAACAAGGCGGTACGCAGTCAGGGCGAGGACACGGTGGAATACGATCTGGGCGACAACGGCGCGCGCATTAATCGCGGGGAGCGCGAGCAGTTTGAGGCGCTGCTCGACAAGATAAACTTCTCCAAACAGCGCCCATAGGGCAGTTTGGTGAGGAATCAGTAAAGAAAACAGGGTAAACGGGGTGCGAATCACTGTACCGCGCTACTGATTCGTTTTAGAACGAATCACCAAAAGCGTTTTGGGATTAACTTGAGGCACAAGATAATAATGAGACGCCCACAACATCAATAGGGTCCGGGCGTTTCGCGCCAAACCTGTGATTGCGGGTTTTTCACGAAACGCTTTAGGCATCATAATTTCAGGAGACCTTCATGGCCGCCAAAGATACCGACGATCAAAAGTCCCGCGATGTGGAAGGTGAAACCTCGCTTGATATGAGCCAAGCGGCGGTCAAGAAGATGATCTCGGAGGCGCGGGAAAAAGGGTTTGTTACCTACGATCAGTTGAATAAGGTCTTGCCGCCCGATGATGTCTCGTCTGAAAAGATCGAGGATGTGATGTCGAT
>CAZZKL010000177.1:0-5569 GCA_964655135.1 uncultured Roseovarius sp.
CCGGCCCGAATGCGCCATACTGTGCAAACATACTGTGCAAACATACTGTGCAAACGCTGCCTTGGTCGGGGGATGAGTATTTGAATAAAATTGGTTTCGTTTCGTTCTGGTTGAGATATTTTGGTGGTCCCATCACCTTTGGAAGAAATTAAACCAATGGCTCAAGCAGCTTGTGCGGTTTGGTAATATTTGTTTGAGCTATGCCCAAAAGTTGATGATGACATGGTCATGCGGCATTTTGAAGTTGGGGCAACATCACGTCATATCTACCTCCTGAGATACTGTTCGGTATCAGCTTATTGTAAAGGCCAGAACACCAAAATCGCCGGGATACTCACGGCCACCACCAGAATTTCCAGCGGCAGGCCCATGCGCCAGTAATCTCCGAAGGAATAGCCGCCGGGGCCAAGGATCAGGGTGTTGTTTTTGTGGCCAATCGGAGTGAGGAATGCACAAGAGGCGGCCACGGCCACGGCCATGAGAAACGGATCGGGATTGACCTCCAGCGCCTGCGCCATCTTGATGCCAATGGGGGCGGCGACAATGGTGGTGGCGGTGTTATTCAAGACATCCGACAAAGACATGGTGACAACCATCAAAATGGTCAGGATTGCCCAAGGGGCCATGCCCTTGGTGAGATCAATCAGCCAACCGGCAATAAGATCGGTCCCGCCGGAGGTCTCCAAGGCCGAGCCAAGCGGGATCATTGAGCCCAAGAGCACCACAACCGGCCATGAGATGTGATCGTAAATATCTGAAATGGGCAGGATTTTGGTCACGACAAAGCCGATCACCACCATCCCCAAAGCGACGGGCAGATAGATCAGGCCAAGGCTGGCGGCGGCGACGGCGGTGGCGAACATGCCGATGGCGAGCCAGACTTTTTTATCGTTGGTCACCTCAAGGCCGCGACTTGCCAGCGGCAGACAGCCCAGCCATTCGGTGATCTCGGCGCCGCGTTCCTGTGGCACCAGCAGCAGCAAAATATCCCCGGCACGCACCTTGGTTTTTCGCACCTGTTTGGCGATTCGGCGGCCCGAGCGCGATATGCCCATCAACACCGAACGCTGTCGCCAGCCCAGCCCGATGGCCTGCGCGGTCTTGCCGGTGATGCGGGCGTCCTGAGGCACCACCACTTCGATGATTTGCAGGCCGTCGCCCCCGGCCTGAACCGCCTCTTGCCGCTTGGTTTCGGCGAAATCCAGCGACAGAGCGGCGCGAAATTCATCCAAGGCATCGGGGGCGGCTTCAAGCACCAGCGCGTCGCCGGCCTCAAGCCTTTTGGCGTGGGAGGTGCCGTAGCGGCGCTTGCCATCGCGTATCAGGCCAAGGATGGCGACATCGTTTTTCTCGGCCACATCATACAGCTCACGCAGACGTTTGCCGATATGTTTGGATTTCTCGGGCACGGTCAGTTCGGCGATATATTGCCCCATGTCGGCCATCGGGTCTCCGGCCTCATTGGTGTCGGTGTTTTGCGGGATGAAACGCCAGCCGATGAAGGCCACAAACAAAAGCCCGGCAATCGCGGTGATGCCGCCCACCGGGGCAAAATCAAACATCTTGAAGGGCGCGCCAAGGGCGTCTTGGCGGATTGTGGCGATGATGATATTGGGCGGGGTGCCAATCAGTGTGGCCATGCCGCCAAGAATAGTCGCAAAGGATAACGGCATGAGGGACAGGCCCGGCTGACGGCCCGCCTTGCGCGCGGTTTGGATGTCCACCGGCATCAGAAGGGCCAAAGCGGCGACGTTGTTCATAAAGGCCGACAGAACCCCGCCGATGGCCCCCATGAGGGCGATATGACTGCCAAGTTTGCGGCTGCTGTCGACCAATGTGCGGGTGATCAGGAACACAGCCCCCGAGCGCACCAACCCGGCCGAGACCACCAGCACCAAAGCCACCACCAATGTGGCCGGGTGGCCGAAGCCGTCAAAGGCGCTTTTGGTGGGGATGACGCCCAGAACCACCCCCGCCATGAGGGCCGAAAACGCCACCAGATCATAGCGGAACCGGCCCCATAAAAGCAGGCCGAAAACGGCACCGAACAGGCTAAACAGGATGATTTGATCACTGGTCACGGGGGCGCTCCTTTGTTGCCGGTAGCCAAACCTATCGCGGCCCGGATTGCAACCGGGTTGCGGGCGGGCATGTGGCTGCCGTATAGAGGCAAAAGCAAAGGTATTATCGGAGGTATCACCATGGCAGGCCATTCAAAATGGGCAAATATCCAACACCGCAAAGGCCGTCAGGATGCCGTGCGCTCCAAGCTGTTTTCCAAGCTGTCGAAAGAGATAACCGTGGCCGCCAAGATGGGCGACCCGGACCCGGATAAAAACCCACGTTTGCGTATGGCGGTGAAAGAAGCAAAATCCGTGTCCGTGCCCAAGGATGTGATCGACCGCGCGATTAAGAAAAGCCAGGCGGGGGAGGGCGATGAATACGAAGAAATTCGCTATGAGGGCTATGGCCCAAACGGCGTGGCGGTCATTGTGGAAGCGATGACCGATAACCGAAATCGCACTGCCAGCACGGTGCGCAGTACGTTCACTAAATGCGGCGGCAATCTGGGCGAGACCGGCAGCGTCGGCTTCATGTTTGACCGCAAGGGTGAGGTGACTTATCCGGCAGAAGTTGGCGATGCTGACACGGTGATGATGGCCGCGATTGAGGCCGGGGCCGAGGATGTGGAATCGTCCGAGGATGGCCATATCATCTGGTGCGCGGACACCGATTTGAATGAGGTTTCAACCGCGCTGGAGGCGGAACTGGGCGAGTCTGAATCGACCAAGCTGGTGTGGCGGCCCACCACCACCACCGAGATGGACCTTGCTGCGATGCAAAAGCTGATGAAGCTGATTGATGCGCTGGAGGATGACGATGATATTCAGCGCGTCACCAGCAATTTTGAAGCGTCTGACGAGGTGATGGAGCAGCTTGCAGAAGATTGAGCGACGGAATTGTCTGATCTGAACGATTTATGCACATTTTTGGTGAATACCCGGGTGAGGATTAATCAGGCCTGTTTGTCAGCGCGTGTGCGGATGGGCTTTACGTTAGGTAATGTGTGGTGCGCCCTTACCAGACGGCAACCAAAGGTTGCGCCTTCATCCTGAATATGCCCTTTTATGGCATTGAGGGCTGAATTGAGTATGCGCATAAGCGTAAGTAAGGCCGGAGCAGGGTAGTTTATGCAGACATCAGCAGTTGCCGGTTTTGCGCTTGGATTGTCACTGATCATTGCGATTGGGTCACAAAACGCATTTGTTTTGCGGCAGGGATTGCGGCGCGAGCATGTGCTGCTGGTGATCCTGACCTGCGCCATATCGGATGCATTTTTTGTCAGTGTCGGGGTGCTGGGATTTGGCCGGCTGGCACAGGCCGTGCCTTGGCTTGAGCATGTAATGCGTTTTGGCGGCGCGGCTTTTCTGGCGCTTTATGGCTTGTCCAATCTGCGCGCGGCCTGGCGCGGTGGGGAGGTGTTGGAGGCCGGCCCCGGAACCGGGAGTGCCAAAAAAGCATTTCTGACCTGCATGGCGCTGACCTGGCTTAACCCACATGTTTATCTGGATACGATTGTGCTTTTGGGATCAATCTCATCGCAATATGATGACCGGCTGGCTTTTGGCGCCGGGGCTGTTGCGGCGAGCTTTGTGTTTTTCTTTATATTGGGCTACGGTGCGCGGATATTGGCCCCGTTTTTTCACCGGCCCGAAAGCTGGCGCATTCTGGATCTGATTGTGGGTTTGACCATGTGGGCGATTGCCATAAAGTTGGTGTTGGGCTGAGCGGAGGAGCGGATGAAGTTTTCTGGTATATACTGCGCGGCACTGATCGCATGGGCGGCCCCTGCTTGGGCGCAATGTGAGGTGCCTGAGGCGACAGCCGCCGCAACCGGCTGGAACGTGGGGCAAGTGAATGGCGACTGGTTTGCCCGCAGTCCGGACTATCCCGGCATTACCGCCGATATTTTCATGAATACGCCCGAGCTGCCCCGGATTTTGGATTGGGTTGTGCCCGCGCGGTATGATGGCCGCATCGGGGTGTTGCAATATTATGCCGGTGAACCGGGGACATTCAGTTTGGTGACGCTGGTAACCAATGTTGTGATTGATCTGGAAACCGGTGCTGCCTTGGGCGAGGCGAGTGCTTCGGTGGATTGCGAGGCCACGATTTGGCATTGGTATGATACGGTTATTATGGTTGAGGATGATGGCAATGGCGAGGTGGTGATCAAGCTGCCCTGAAGGTGGTGGATGACCTCTCGACAAACCCCTGAACGCCGGTGTTAATGCCGCCATGAGCCACCTGGATAACCCACAGCCCGGACGGGGCATTTTCTGGATGATTGTGACCGGCATTTTGTTTGTCGGGGTGACGGCGCTGGTGAAATATCTTGGCCCGCGTATCCCGGCGGCCGAGGCGGCATTTTTGCGCTATACCATCGGGCTTGTTTTATTGCTGCCGATGCTGCCGCGGGTGCTAAAGCTCCGGCTTGACCGGGGGACATGGGTGGTTTTTGCCGGGCGCGGGGTGGTGCATACGCTGGCGGTGACCTTGTGGTTTTACGCCATGGCGCGCATTCCGATTGCCGATGTGACGGCGATGAATTATCTGTCGCCGGTTTATGTCACCCTGGGGGCGGCGCTGTTTTTGGGGGAAAAGCTGGCGTTGCGGCGGATGCTGGCGCTGGCGGCGGCGCTGATTGGTGCGCTGATCATCCTGCGCCCGGGGTTTCGTGAGATTGGCCCGGGGCATCTGGCGATGCTGCTGACGGCGATGTTTTTTGGCGCGTCTTATTTGCTGGCCAAGCAGGCCTCGAACCGGTGCAGCGCCATGGTGGTGGTGGTGATGCTGTCGATCACCGTGACCATTGGACTGGCCCCCTTGGCGGCGATGAACTGGATCACGCCGAGGCTGGGCGAGGTGGCCATCTTGGGCGGCGTGGCGGTGCTGGCCACGGCGGGGCATTACACCATGACACTGGCGTTTCGTGCGGCCCCTTTGGCGGTGACGCAGCCGCTGACGTTTTTGCAACTGGTCTGGGCGGTATTGCTGGGGGCGCTGGTATTTGGTGAGGGGGTGGATGTGTTTGTGGTGCTGGGCGGGCTGGTGATTGTCGGCGCGGTCAGTTTCATCAGTTGGCGCGAGGCGGTGATGAAGCGAAAGGCGCTGACGCCACCCGCATCGGCCACCAAGGTATGATCGTGCCGTCCCCCCCATGTCCCGGCCATGTCCCCCCCATGCCCCGGCCATGTCCCGGCCTTCGCGCCGGGACCTCGCGGTTAGCCGCCTATCCCCCCCCTCCCCGTGCCTTTGGGCATTTTGCTAAATGCCCTGACTTTTCAGAGGCTCCGTAAACAGCCACGCTAAATGAGGCGGTCATTGGGAATAACTGACGCATGTCTGTTTTGCTTGTTTTGGCAGCCGTTATGCGGTGGCCGCTGTAATTCCCCCTGTAATTCCCCCTGTAAATTCCCCCGTGGTTCCCCCCGTGGTTCCCCCCGGGGTTCCTCCCGTGATTCCCCCCCTTCCCACAGGCTTTACGCCATTGCCTTCCCCGGCGATA
>CAZZKL010000178.1:0-5563 GCA_964655135.1 uncultured Roseovarius sp.
GTTTGAGCCGTCTCGGAAACGCTCCGGGGGCGCGTTTCAGGCGAGAACGGCGCAAGCCCGGGAAACCCACCCCTGCCTAAGGGTGGGTTGTACCCACCCTACGCAATATCAAACCGGTGTAAGATCAGGTTTGAGCCTGCATATGGCTCGTCCCGCGCGCGCGGGCCAGAGTGATCTGTTTTTGACGCTCGCGGAAGCGGGCTTTGTCCGCGTCTGAGGTCTCATCAGCGCAGTGATGGCACGCAACGCCTTGTTCATAGTCCGGGTGTTTGGCATCGGCGGGCAATAGCGGCCGGCGGCAGGCGTGGCACAGCATATGCGGGCCTTGCTTCAGCCCATGCCCCACGGATACCCGCCGGTCAAACACAAAGCATTCGCCCTGCCAACTGCTGTCATCCGCTGGCACTTGCTCAAGATATTTCAGGATGCCGCCCTTAAGGTGATAGACATCCTCAACCCCCTGCCCCAGCAGGTAATTGGTGGATTTCTCACAGCGGATACCGCCGGTGCAAAACATCGCGATGCGTTTGTTGTGAAAGCGGTGTTTGTTGGCTTGCCACCACGCGGGAAACTCGCGGAAACTGGCTGTTTCAGGATCAACCGCACCTTCAAAGGTGCCAATCGCCACCTCATAATCATTGCGGGTGTCGATCACCGCCACATCCGGCGCGCGGATCAATGCGTTCCATGCCTCGGGATCAACATAATGGCCGACCTTGGCTAAGGGATCGACATCGGGCTGCCCCATGGTGACGATCTCTTTTTTCAGGCGCACTTTGAGGCGGGTGAAGGGCTGATCCTTGGCCGCACTTTCCTTGTGATCAAGATCCGCGCAACCGGGAAGACGGCGAAGATAGGCAAGGGTTGCGTCAATCCCGGCGCGCGGCCCGGCGATGGTGCCGTTGATCCCCTCATGGGCCAGCAAAAGCGTGCCGGTAATGCCATTTGCGCGGCAGTGATCCTGCAATGGTCCCTGCATCGCTTTAGGGTCATCGAATCGGGTGAAGTGGTAAAGAGCGGCGATTGTATACATGGTTTGGGCGCTTTAAAGGGTCGCGAGGCCGCAGGCAAGGGGTGCCATTGACGCGGGTCGTGGCTCCGGCGTACCCATATACCTAAAAAAAGGAGACCGGCCCGATGACCAACGCCCTGATCGTGATCGACGTGCAAAATGATTTCTGCCCCGGTGGCGCTTTGGCGGTGGCAGGCGGGGATGAGATCGTGGCGGGGATCAATGCCTTGATGCCGGATTTTGAGGCTGTGATCCTCACGCAGGACTGGCACCCCAAGGGGCACTCTTCATTTGCCTCATCGCACGCGGGCAAAAATCCACTGGAGCTGGTTGAGATGCCCTATGGGCCGCAGGTGCTGTGGCCGGATCATTGCATTCAGGGCAGCAAAGGGGCGGCGTTTCATGCGGGGCTGAATAGCGACCGGGCGGATATGATTGTGCGCAAGGGCTATAACAGCCAGATCGACAGCTATTCGGCGTTTTTTGAAAATGACCATGAAACGCCCACCGGGCTGCATGGCTATCTGCAAACCCGGGGCATTACGGCGCTGACGATGGTTGGGCTGGCAACAGATTATTGCGTGAATTTTTCTGCCGTGGATGCAGCGGGGCTTGGCTATGAGGTCGCCCTGCGCGCCGATCTGTGCCGGGCGATAGATTTTGACGGCTCTCTGGCCGCCGCTATGCAGGGAATGCAGAACGCAGGTATCCGTATTCTGTAAGGCGGGCTTCAGCCCGCCCCCCCTTCTCAAAACCCCGCCCCCCCTTCTCAAAACAAAGGCGGGCTGAAGCCCGCCCTACGTCTTTAAATCAAGCGCCGGGCCAGTTTTCGATCAAATCCATTGCCTCTTGCGCGGTTTCCACAAAGCGGAACAAATCAAGGTCTTCGGCTGAAATTGTACCGGCCTCGGATAGCGCCTCCCAATTTATGATCGAGCGCCAAAACTCCTCACCAAACAGCAAAAACGGCACCCGGTTCATCCGCTCGGTCTGGATTAATGTCAGGGCCTCAAACGTTTCATCCAATGTGCCAAAACCGCCGGGAAACACACAAATCGCCTTGGCGCGCATCAGGAAATGCATCTTGCGGATGGCAAAATAATGGAAATTAAAACACAGGCCCGGGGTGACATATTCATTTGGGGCCTGCTCATGCGGCAGCACGATATTCAAGCCAATAGAAGAGCCGCCCGCGTCATCAGCGCCGCGATTTCCGGCCTCCATCACCCCCGGCCCGCCGCCGGTGGCAATGACATATTCGCGGCCATAGGCGGCCATGGATTTTTCCGTCATTAATCGGGCAAATTCGCGCGCCTCATCATAGTAGTGCGACAGACCGGCCAGGGTTTTGGTGCGCGCGGTATCTTTTTTAGACGGCTCAGGGATGCGCGCGCCGCCAAACAATACGATGGTGCTTTCAATGCCGCGCTCGTTCAGGATCAGGTCGGGCTTGAGCAATTCCAACTGCAGGCGAACCGCGCGCAGCTCATCGCGGCACATGAAATCATTGTCGTTAAAGGCAAGGCGGTAAGCCGGAGCGCGGGTTTGCGGCGTATCGGGCACCTTCTCGGCTGAGCTGCGATCAGAATGGGCATCACGAAACTGGCTGCGGCGTTCATTTTTCATTACGGGTACTTCCTTGTTGGGCCTGCCTCCTGAAGCTATAGAAGCCAAGGCAACTTGGCCAGTGACAGAGGTGTGATATGGATTGGAAAAGCCAGATTAACGACGCTGGGCATCAAATTGCGCGCCATGTGTTGCGAACACCTGTTATCAAAGCGCAACTTATAAATACGCACAAAGAGATCGAATTCAAGCTGGAGCAAATGCAGCATACCGGCAGCTTCAAGGCGCGCGGGGCGTTCTATACGCTGCTGTCAGGCGACGTGCCCAAGGCCGGGCTGGTGGCGGCGAGCGGTGGCAATCACGGCGCGGCGGTGGCCTATGCGGCGGGCAGGCTGGGGCATAAGGCGCATATCTTTGTGCCGGAAATGGCCGGACCTGCAAAGATTGCATTGATTGAAAGAACCGGTGCTGAATTGACCGTGGTGGCGGGCGAATACGCCAATGCAATGACGGCGGCGCGCGACTATGAGGCCCGCACCGGGGCGATGCAGGTCCATGCCTATGATGCGCCTGCCACGGTGATTGGGCAGGGCACTTGTCTGGCGGAATGGGAGGATCAGGGGTTGCAGGCCGACACGGTGCTGATTGCCGTGGGCGGTGGCGGGCTGATTGCCGGGGCGCTGGCGTGGCTGGCGGGGCGGCGCAAGGTGGTGGCGGTTGAGCCGGTGACATCTTGTGCGCTTCATGCGGCGCTTGCGGCGGGTCGCCCGGTGGATGTTGAGGTCTCAGGGGTTGCCGCCAATGCGCTGGGGGCGCGGCGCGTGGGCGATATTTGTTTTGATTTGGCAACAGCGCAGGCTGTGCAATCGGTTTTGGTTGAGGATCAGGCGATTGTGCAGGCGCAAAAACAGCTTTGGCATGAGCTGCGGCAACTGGTTGAGCCTGCGGGGGCGGCGGCGCTGGCGGCGTTGATTTCAGGGGCGTATCAGCCTGAACCGGATGAGCGGGTGGCGGTTTTGCTCTGTGGCGGCAACATTGCGCCGGAACCGATCTGAAATCGCCCGTATTGCACCATTCGCGCCTGCACCGTATAGGCCATTGGCAACTGAGATTTTTGAAAACATAACCGGAGACGCCCGATGTCCAACGCGCAACTGGAACACGCCATAGAAGCCGCCTGGGAGGCGCGCGACAGCATCAGCCCCGCCACCACCGGCGAGGCCCGCGAGGCCATCGAAGATACGCTGAATGCGCTCGACAGTGGCAAATTGCGCGTGGCCGAGCCGCGCGAGAACGGCAACTGGCACGTCAATCAATGGGCCAAAAAGGCGGTTTTGCTGTCGTTTCGTCTGCGCGATATGGAGATCATCGAGGGCGGTCCGGGCAAGGCCGGATGGTGGGACAAGGTGCCATCAAAATTTGACGGCTGGTCCGAAAACCGCTGGCGCGAGGCCGGGTTTCGCGCCGTGCCCGGCTCAATCGTGCGGCGTTCGGCCTATATTGCGCCGGGCGTTGTCTTGATGCCGTCATTTGTCAATATCGGCGCTTATGTGGGCGAAGGCTCGATGGTGGATGGCTGGGCCACGGTGGGAAGCTGTGCGCAGATTGGCAAAAATGTGCATCTCAGCGGCGGCGTCGGCATTGGCGGCGTGCTGGAGCCGATGCAGGCGGGGCCGACGATTATTGAAGATAACTGCTTTATCGGGGCGCGCTCCGAGGTGGTTGAGGGCTGTATCATCCGCGAAGGCTCGGTGCTGGGGATGGGGGTTTTCATCGGCCAGTCGACCAAAATCGTTGACCGCGACACCGGCGAGGTGATGTATGGCGAGGTGCCGCCCTATTCGGTTGTTGTTGCGGGGTCGATGCCGTCGAAAAACAACGTCTCGCTTTATTGCGCGGTGATTGTGAAACGGGTGGATGCGCGCACACGGTCCAAGACCGGGATCAATGATCTGTTGCGGGACTAACGGGTTTTAATCATCCGGCCAGCAACGCCCGCACCTCATAGGGTTTGAGCGCCATGCGGGCGGTTTGGCCGTAGCCCTCCGGGCCGTATTGCGCAATGCTCGGAAACAGGCGCAGGATTTCATCGCGTGTGTCACTGTCAAAGCTGCTGAGTGTTTCACATCCCGGATGATAGCTTTCGCTCTGTAGGCCGTTGCCGGTGATGATTTCATGCTGGTCAAACAGCAGATGAACATAGGTCACCATTTGCCCGTCATCCCGCCTTGTGATGGAGGTGCCGTTGACAAGAGTTTTGGCCAGCACCAGAACTTCGCAATTTTCAAACATCAGCTCGGCCAGCGGCGAGGCGACCAGAACCCGGTGATTGGGCGACAATTCAAGCGCGTCATGATCGCCAAGCGCCCCTTTGACAAAAACAATCGGCGCATCCGCCCCGGATGCCATGCGCTGTGAGGTGCCGACCCAGCGCACCGGCTGCGGCCCGTGATCAAGGGTTTGCACCAGATCACCGGGCTGAAGGCTTTCAATCACAACCGCGCCTTTGGGAGTTTCAATCAGGGTGCCCGCAGTAAAGCAGGGGGCGGTTGTTTCCCCGTCATCTTCCTCGTCATCCTCCTCGTCATCATCACCATCCTCCTCCTCGTCATCTTCCTCGTCATCCTCCTCATCATCACCATCATCCTCCTCCTCGTCATCTTCCTCGTCATCCTCCTCATCATCACCATCATCATCCTCGTCATCATCTTCCTCGTCATCATCATTCTCGTGATCCCTCTCGCCGTCCTCTTTTTCCATCGTGTCATTGGGATTGCCGGTCACTTTGTCAGCAGACAAGATTATGCCAATGTCTGATGGGGGAATACCCGGAGCAGTGCTGTCGCCTTCGCTAAAGAGGTTCGGGGCGTGATCCGCGCCGTAAAAGTTGGCGGTATCGAATGTGATGCGGTTTCCAAATATGACGTTGCCCATGGCCGTGGCAGAGGTATCAATCGGCAGTTCTGATGCGGTGGGCATGATAAA